>JAGBNQ010000027.1 GCA_017634275.1 Ruminococcus sp.
ATTATTAATTATTAATTATTAATTGATATCCTGCCGCTGCTCATGGTCAAAAGCTTGTCGGCATAGGGCTTTGCATCATTTTCGTGGGTGACTATAAGCACCGCCGCGCCCTCGCCTGCTAAAAATTTAAGGAAATCAAATACCGCTATGGTGTTTTCATCATCAAGGTCGCCCGTCGGCTCATCTGCAAAGATAACGGCAGGCTTTGCTATCGCCGCCCTTGCTATCGCCATTCGCCTGAGCTCCCCTCCCGAAAGCTCGGCAGGCTTTGATGATGACAAATGCAATATATCAAGCCGCTCCATAAGCTCTTTGGCGTATTCTTCGTCTTTTTGCGTCCCCTCGCCGTAGAGGGTGAGGGGGAGCATGATATTTTCAAAAACGCTTAAGCTGTGGATAGCCGTCTGCCCCTGCGGAATAATGCCGAAATGCTTGTTTCTGAGGCGCGAAAGCTCCTTATCGCTAAGCCCGTAAAGGCTTTTATCATCAAGCAGCACCTCGCCCGAGGTAGGCTCCAACAGCCCCGAGAGCATATTCAAAAGCGTAGTCTTGCCGCTGCCCGAGCGCCCCATAAGCACTGTGACCTCGCCGCCCTCAAGGGTGAGCGTTACATCATCGACCGCCGTAAAGCGGTTAGTGCCTTTAGTGACCCTGATAAACTCACGGCTTACATTTTTGGCTTTAAGTATCATCAGTTATCACCCCTTAAAATAACGCCCGTGTCGATACGGCTTACCCTGAATGCCGAAATTGCCGCCGCAGCAGCGCCCGATATCACCGAAAGCACAAGTGCGCCCAAAGCATAGCCTGCTATAGTTTTTACATCAGGCAGCAGGAAGGGCAGGTTCAAAAGCTGCTCGATAAGCCCGTTAAAGGGAATGATGATAAGCAGCCCTAAAACCGTGCCGACAGCGCTGCCGAGCAGGCAGGAGAAAAATGCCTCCTTTAAGACGATGCCTGCGAGCCTGCCGCGTGATGCGCCGATAACGCGCAGGACTGCAAATTCCTTTTTGCGCTCGTTAACGCTCATGGTAAATGCTAAAATGAGTATCACAAGCCCTAAGAGCCACACCGCGATTATGAGAATGCCGATAACGCTGCACACCCCGTCAAGGCTTTGTGAAACGCCCGAGATAAGCTCCTCCGAGCGGATAGCCTTTACCTTTTTGACGTGCAGGTTTATATCATTTACCACCTGCTCGGGGGTATAGCCCTCTGCTACATTTATCATCAGGCAGGAAACTGCCTGCTCGGGGTCAACATCACCTACTGCGTTCATTTTCTTGATGACCGATGTATTTATAAGCTCCTTGATAGTTTCGGTATTTGTAAAAACAGCCGTATCAAAGCCCGTGCCCGTGCGCTCAAGCTTTGCCGCAACGCTGCACTCGACGCCGAAAAACTTTATCTTATCGCCCACAAATGCATTAAGCTCGTTGCCGACTACTACGTCATATTTTTTAAGCTTTTCGCCGTAGCTTTTGTTTATCCAGGGGGTTATGGTAAAATCCGTTTCGGGGTCAAAGCCGATTATCTGCACCGCCACATCGCAGCAGCTTGCGGAGGTAGATGCAAGAAAATACTGCGAGGAAATCTGCCCGATGCCCTCTGTCGCCGCTACCTGCTCGGCTCTTTTATTATCCATATAAAAATAGCCCGTTGCCCCCTGCAAGACGATGTTTTCAAACTTTTTCTGCGTAGTCGCCTCGTAAGGAACTACCATGATATCGGCACCGAGCCTGTTTTCAAGGGAACCAAGCCCCGTATTAAGGCTTGAAACTATCATACTTCCGCCAAAGACGGTAAAGGTAAGAAGTGCTGACAAAAGCACGAGAATGACAGTCCTCACGGGCTTGCCCTTAAGGTTTTTTATTGCAAGACTTTTCATATTACTCCTCGTTTTTATTTGCTATCAGATAGACCGCCGAAACTACCGCGATAAGAATGCTTATTACGATAACCGCAGGTTTCATAACGCTGTGGCAGCGCATATCCGTTTTCATGCAAAGGTTTATAAGCGTATTGGGGATAAGCGCGGTGTAAACAGACATAGGTATGAGCGAAAACGCAAGACCGAGCTTTATCTTGTTATTCTTTACGATCATCAGTGCCAAGGCTGTCACCGCCATAGCGCAGGCCGCGCCGAAAACTGCCATCTGCGCCCAGTGGCAGGCCATCCACATTCCTGCGTCTGTCTTATGCTCACAGGCGTAGAAAACTGTCTGCACGCCTACCGCGAGCCCTGCTGTGAGGATAAAAAGAATTATTCCCATTATAAGTGATTTTATGTTCCTTTTGTTTTCCATTTTCTTTCGTCCTTTCTGTCTATGGCAAAACATAGCTCTGCTCTGCCGTTTTGTGTGATGATATAAATGAGTCGGTCATGAATTTTTCATCGGGGAAGTGGCCTTTAAAATCCTTATCGCTTTTTAAAAACAGCTCGTGGCCGCCGTTTTGAACATCAAAGGTAACATCTGCATTATACCATTTTCCGTCAATGCAGATGATATTCCACGCGTGGTATTCTTTCTCGCCCGTATGCTCATTTACTGCATAACCCGTGATAACGCGGCAGTTTACCCCCACCTCGCGCAAAAGTCTGTACATCGCCGCCGCGTAGCCCTGACATGATGCCGCCTTAAATATAAGCGCCCCAAAGGCCGTTGCCTTAAGGTGGTAGTTATCATTTTTCTTATGTATTATATCGTAGCTGACATTTTGATAGATATAGTCATATACCGCTTTTGCCTTTTCATAGTCGGTGGTATCCTCATCAAAGGAAAAGCTTTTTATAAGCCTTTTTACCTCTTTATCGACCATTTGCTCCTGCTCTGAGTCAGTATAATAGTCGGGGGTGATGATTATATCGTAATCATAAACGCTCTCGCCGTTTCTTGTAAAGTGCAGATCATATCCGCCTACAGCGCAGGAGAGGTAATCACCCTCATAGGGCTTATCGGTCTCCTCAAGGGCGAAGAAAAACAGCTCGCGCACTATTTTTGAAAAATCAGCCATGCTGTCCTTACTTGATGAATAGCTGATGATTATTCTCTCGTCCTTCCTGACAAGTGCCTGACGTATCACCTCGATTATCTCATCGGAGTTGGTAAAGTAGGTGCTTAAGTCCTTTCTCACCTCAAAGTGATAGCGCACCCTCGGGTGGTGTGGGGCTTTATCATCGCCCTGCATAAGCGCAAAGCTGATGACCGCCGCAAAAAGGAAAAAATACTTTAACGCCCTCATTTAAACAGCCTTTTAAACACCGCCAGTGCGTTTGAATTTACCATAAGCGCATCAGTTTCTATCCCCGCAGGGCAGATATCCTTGCAGGAGAGTGACTTGCCGCACCCCGAATAAAAATGCTTGTCATACTGCTTTGCAAGGGCTTTTCTTTTGCCCTTGTCAAGCTGCGCCAAAAGCTTTGAGGCAGGAATGCCTGCTGCCATGCCGTAGAATTTTCCGCCTGCATAGAAATTCGGGCAGACCTCTAAGCAGCAGCCGCATTGCAGGCAGCGCGATGCATCATAGGCTGTATCAACGCTTTTTTCATCGGCTGAAAGCTCCTCATCAAGCCATAGGCTTATATCGCGCAGGTTTTTAAACATTATGCTCCTGTCAACGGTAAGGTCGCTTACTACGGGAAATTTTCTGAGCGGCTCTATCCTGACAAAGCCTGCCTTTTGAAAAAGGCTTAGCTTTGTATCACAGGCAAGCCGCGGCACACCGCCTATGACCATAGCACACGCGCCGCACTTTTTTTGCAGGCAGCTGCACTCCCACTCAACTGCGGTGACAGCCCTGCCGTCAGTATCCTTATAGCCGCCGCGGTTTATCTTGGTAAGCGCTGTAGCGACAGTCTCGTTTATGTCATCAAAGAGGTAGCTGACACTTTGCAGATAAGGTGTATCGGCTGCACTTTTTCGCCTTTTGATATCAAGTCTTATCTGCATTTTCCTCACCCCTCTCATCAAGCGCTTTAAAGGTAATGCTGACCTTGCCGTTTTTATACTGCGCGACAGTCGCCTTTTTAAAGCTGTCGTCCCTTTCGGGGAAATCCTCGCGGTAATGTGCACCGCGGCTCTCGCGCCGCTCCTTAGCACTCATAAGCATAGCCCTTGCAACTGCAAATCTTGCATTCTCGCGGTCATTATATCCACGCTCGGCTGAAAGCCTATCAAGCCTTTCAAGCGCATTATCAAGCGTGCTTTCGTTTCTTACTATCCCCATTGCATCAAGCAAAATATCGCGTATTTTTAATATAAGCTCATCGCTTGCAGGCTCACCGAAGTTTCCTGCGTCATCAATTGCAAAGCTTATCTCATCATTCTTCCCGTCATCGGCGGTGTTTTTCACGATATCCTCCGCCGCAGCTCTTCCGCCGTAGACCGCGCCGAGCATAGAGTTGCCGCCTAAGCGGTTAGCGCCGTGGTAAAGGCTTGTGCATTCGCCGCTTGCATAAAGCCCCTGCATACTTGTGCGGTGGTTTATGTCCGTATAAATGCCGCCCATAAAGTAGTGAATGCCCTCTTTTACAGGGACTGGGGTATCCTTCGGGTCGATAGAGAGGTAGCTTTTTATCTCCTCCCTCAGATCGGGGAGCTTGCTTTTCCACACCTCTTCATCAAGCCCCGTCATATCAAGGAACACCTCGCCGCCGAACTCGCGCCTTACAAAGAACATCTCCCTTGCGACAACGTCGCGCGGTGAAAGGTTTTTAAGATCGGGGAACCTATCCTCCATAAAATAATACCTTTCATCGCCGCGCATTATATAAAGCCTGCCGCCCTCGCCCCTTGCAGCCTCGGTGACAAGGCACCTTTTCCCCGAAATGCCGATAGTTGTGGGGTGGTACTGGAGCATTTCGGTATTTGAAAGCGTTACCCCCTGCACAAAAGCAGTCGCCGCGGCATCGCCCGAATTTTGCGTAGTTCCCGTAGTCATCTCGGGGAAAATGCCGTTCATGCCGCCGCAGGCAAGCAAGACCACACCCGATATCCCGGCACTTTTGCCGCTGTATCTGTCACGCACTACAGCGCCCACACACTCGCCGTTATCTATGATAAGGCGGATAAACTCGTGGTGAGCAAAGCGCTCGATCAGCCCCTTATCCTCATATTTTCTTGCCTCGTCTATAAGGGAGGTCATTATCATTTTACCCGTTGAGCTTTTGGCAAAGGCGGTTCGTTTTTTCTTTTGTCCGCCGAAATTGCGCTGTATTATTTTGCCGTCCTTCATATTAAAAGGCACGCCCAATGACGAGAGCCACATTACAGTTTCGGGCGCGTGGGAGGTAAGTGCTCTTACCGCCGCCTCGCTTGCAAGGAACACGCCGCCGCGCATAGTGTCGTTAAAATGCTCGTCTGCCGAATCATTTTCGCCCATAGTGTCAAGCGCTGCATTTATTCCGCCCTCTGCAAGGACTGACTGCGCGCGCTCCGAGGGCTGCAGGGAAACAAGTGCCGATCTTCTTCCTGCCTTTGCAAGGGTTATCGCGGCACTCAGCCCCGAAAGCCCTGCGCCGATTATTATTACTCTGCTCATACTGCCGCCCACCTGAAATAATAGATAATAAACGCAATACCCGTGAAAATAAGTATTCCCGCAAGGATAAGTGCAAGGTCAAGCCCTGCCTCCTTAAAGCTTTTTATGCCAAAGGAGATAAGCGCAGGCTTTGCATTTGAAACAGCGTGAAGAGCTATACTCACAACAAGAAGGATCTGCGTCATAAGCTCAAAGCCGCCGAATTCGTTTAGCCTGTAAGCCCCCTCGCCGTTATGCGCGAAAATAAATATATGCGCCATAATAAACACCATTACCGCAAGGCCGCTTATCCGCCTTAGCCAGAAAAGCTTGTTTTCCTTAAAGTAGGAGACCCCTGCGCGTTTCATAGCCTTTACGGTGTCGGCGGTAAGCTTTATACCAATAAGCACATGGAGCCAAATAAGTGCCTCCATGATATGCGCAAGTGTTTTCATAAGCTTACTTCCGCCGTTTATAACGCCTGCAAGCTGAAAGCCGCCTGCTATGCCGTGAAACAGAAACAAAACGATGATAAGCATAGTGATAATGGCATTTATTTTCCTCATCAAACCTCTCCCTTAACTCTGATAAGCAATGCGTTCGCTTTTTCTTCGATATCTTTACCGCTGTTTTTATCAAAGAATTCCTTTGACATAACTATTATATCGAACCTGCCGTTTTCGGCCTTTGACAGCATCATTATGCCGTCCTCCGTCCTTATCTTCATCTGGTTTTCGGGCAGGCGTGACTGAAAGCTTTTTGCCATTTCAAGCCCCGAGGGGTCAGAGCTTGAAACGGTGCAGGACAAGTCCTCAAAAACATTATAAAGCCCCTCGCTCTCGCCCTTTTCAAAGAATTCCCTCCAGCATTCAAGTGCTGCATCATCTGTATGCCTGTCAAGGTTTATCGCAACAACATATTCCCCCGAGGGGGCATCAAGTGCGGTGGTAGCACCCGTTACGGCATCGCTGCCGTTTACCTTTGCCTTAAAATAATCAGAGGTGAAAAACGGCAGCCCCAGCAAAAGCCCCATAGCAATAACAAAAACCAAAGCGTGCCTTAAAGCTGCCATTTTTCACCCCTCCTTTTTATGCGCGGAACGCGCTTTATTCCTCTTCTGCCTGCTTAAGTGCCTCGGCAACGGCCTCTTTGAATTCGTTATAGTTTACCGTAGCGCCGCTTACAGCATCCACCTCTTCGATATCGCCCTTTGCAACGAGCTGCTTTGCGTAGTTATCGCAGGCACTCCTTGCCCTTTGCGCCTTCTGGTAGAAATCCTTGTTTTTTATCTCGCCGTTTTCTTTTCCGTAGTCCTCGTCCTTAAGCTTTCCGTCAAGCTCATAGGTCTTGTAGTCGCACTCGGTTATCTTGCCGTCCTCTATCTTTATCTTTACAACGCCGTAGCCGTTTCCTGCCTCGTCGCTGCCGTCCTCGTTGATAAAGTCAGCCGACCTGCCCTCGTAGCTGCCGTCCTTATAGCTTACCTCGCCGCAAGCAGCAAGTGACGCTGTAAGGGCACAAAGTGCCAACAAAAATGCTATCTTCTTTTTCATATCTCTCGCCCCTTAGTCAGTCATCAAATCTTATCTTGCCCGTGAAGTTTTTGTTTTCCTCCACCTTTGTTATCTTTCCCGATCTCAGCACTATCTTTCTCTGCGCTACCTCTGCCACCTCGGGGTCATGGGTAACTACTATGAGCGTTGTGCCGTCACTGTGGAGCTTGTTGAAAAGGTCAACAACTATCTCCTCATTGGCCTCATCAAGGTTTCCCGTAGGCTCGTCTGCAAGGATTATCTCGGGGTAGTTTATAAGCGCGCGCGCAACGCACACCCTTTGCTGCTCACCGCCCGAAAGCTGTGAGGGAAGGTGCTTTGCTCTGTCGGCAAGGCCTACGCGCTCTAATGCCTCAAGCGCCTCCTTCTCATCGGGGATAGAGTGGTAATACTGCGCAAGCATTACATTCTCTACCGCCGTAAGGTAGTTGACCAGATGGAACTGCTGAAAGATAAGGCCTATCTTATCTCTCCTGATAGCAGTAAGATTTTTCTTGCTCTGCTTTGATATATCAACGCCGTCTAAAAGCACCTCGCCCTTGCTCGGCTTATCCATACAGCCGATAATATTCATCATCGTGCTTTTTCCCGAGCCCGACGGCCCCATTATCGACACCCACTCGCCCTTTTCGACCTTAAGGTTTACATCATCAAGCGCGTGAAGGTCGCCGTATATTTTATAAACATTTTTCAGTTCAAGTAAACTCATTTTTATTTCCTCCGTAAGAATTATTCGCCCTTTAGAACAAGTGCGGGGTCAACGTCTGTAGCGCTCCTTATAGGCATAAGGCTCGAAAGCCCCGTTACCGCCATTGAAATAAGCACCGTTACCGGCAAAAGCAGCGGCCTGAAGGAGATAGAGCTTGAAAAGACGTTTATGCTCACCTGCTGCGCAAACACAAAGCCGAGCACCGAGCCGAGTATACCGCCGAAAAAGCCCAAAAGCATACTCTCGCCCATAAACTCCTTGAGAATGCTCATATCAGATGCACCTATCGCTTTTCTGAGGCCTATTTCCTTTCGCCTTTCTGCGACTACCGCCGTCATAGTGGTAGCTACGCATATCATGGTAAGTGCAAGCACTACGATAGTTACGAGCAGCACGAGCGCCTGCAGCTTTGTTAAAACAGTTGCCTCCGATGCGGTAACGCGCTTGACTAAGCTTGCGTGAACCTTGGGAACAGCCGTGTTTATCTTATCAACAACATCTGCAAGCTCGTCAGCCGAGAGGGAGATACTAAGCTCTGCAACATCTACCCTGCCCTTGTCGGCCTGAGTCAATTCCTCGATATCGGCAAGGGTCATATATACATAGTCCTCCTCCTTGCCGCCCGTATCAAGAATGCCTGCAACGGTAAAGCTCTTTATATTGTCCTCTACCACGGCTCTCTCGCCGTTCTCATCTGCCGACTGGCTGCCCTCGGGGGTGTAGTAAACATCAATAAAGTCCCCCTCCTTAAGCCTGAAGGTGTCGGCAACATTAGCGCCTACCAAAAGCTCGCCGTCCGATGAGAGCCACTCGCCCGTTATCCTCCAGTAAGGGCTTGTTTTCTTGATGCCCTCGGGGTCGGTGCCTGCGGCAACTATCGGCTTTTCGTTTATTCTTACGTTTTCGTACCTGAAAGGTGTAACGCCCACAACGTCATCGCTGTCAAAAACATCCTTACCGTCGTTTACATCATTAACATCAAACTCTGCGCCTGATGCTGTAAAGATAACATTTGCGCCATAATTACGAAACTCAGCGCCCATCTGCCTCGGAACATCGTAATAGATAGAAACGAGCCCCGAAAGTATAGTTGCACCTATGGCGATCGACAGCAAAGCCACCACCATTCGTGAGCGCCTTCTCATAAGTGACGCTGTTATCATTCTGAAAAACATCGTTCTTTTTTTCATACTGCCGCCCCCTTACTTTCCGTGAAGAACCTCTGTAGGACGAAGTCCCAAGAGCATTCTTATAGCAGGGATACAGCCTATCAGTGTTACCACCACAACAAGTACCGCGACTATCGGCACTACCATTACCCTGAACTCAATGGCGGAGCCGAATACCGAGTGGCCGATTATCTGCGCAAAGCCAAAGCCTGCGAAAAACCCTGCCACACCACCTATTATAGCAGTTATAAATATCTCTGTCAACACAAGCAGCGAAACAGAGCTGTTGTGTGCGCCTATGGCTTTCATAAGACCTATCTCCTGACTTCTCTCCATTACCGTAGCGGTAACAAGGTTGCAGATACCGAGTGCCGCGCCGATAAGGCTCAAGATAGTAATAAGTATCATCAAAAGCTGTGTCTTTTCAAGGATAGCGCCCTCGCTGTCGGCTACCTGCCTTACGGGCGATGCCACGCAGTCGGGGATAGCCTCTTGTATCTGCCAGCAGATAGATGATGCATATGCCGTGCAGTACCATTTCTCATACTGCGAAACGGTGAGCGATGAGGGGCCGTTTTTTGTAGCAAGCTCTGCAAGCTCGTTATCGGGGGTGGTGATAGCCGATACCTCAATGCTGTTAATCTTCCCCTCTAAGGCTGAAAGTGCCTGCGCGTTGTGAAGGTAGGTAAAAAGCTTTGAATCCTCCTCGCCGCCTGCATCGAAAATGCCGACTACCTTTAGATCCATTTCCTTTGCCTTGCCCTTGATATGTATCGTATCACCGACACCCTTGTTAAGCCTTTTTGCAAGGGTAACACCTATCATAGCGCCGTTGTCATTTTCCGAGGCGCGCTGCTCGTTTATCCATGAGCCCTCCTTAAGCTCCCACCAGCTCCTGAGGCTTTCCATTCCTGCATCAAGCTGCTCGCCCGTAGGCAGCTCCATATGGTGAGAGTACCAGCTGCCGACGATGTCTATCTCGCTGCCGTCAGGGAGTTCAGCCTCAACGTTTGTAAACGGGGCAAAGTCTACGATGTTGAATGCCCAGAATATCGTCTTTATCTTGCCGAGGTCGTCCTCCTTAAGGTAGGCAGAGGAATCATCTCCCCCCTCTATCTCATAAAGGTCGCCTATAACAGATGCCGCCTTTGGCACGACTGTTATATTAGCGCCGTAGGTCTTAAGCTCCTGATTGACCTTATCGCCCACGTCAAGCATTACCGACAGCATAGCCGATGCAAGCGATGCACCGAGCGCTATCGTGAACGCTATCATTATCATTTTCTTCCACTGCCGAAACAGTGTTCCGCGTATCATTCTCAAAAACATAATGTATGTCTGCTCCTTATGATTTGAACTCGTTTTCATGCTCGATAAGCCCCGTTACGGGCAGAACTATGTTACCGTTCTCCACGCTGTAGGGAACAACTATCGGGTTGCAGCCGCCCTTAAAGCCTATCGTGTTTATATTCATTACAACGTCGCAAAGCTTGCAAACCACCTGCCCGTCGCGCTCGTAGTAGCCCGTTTCGCCGCAGATATCGCAGGCATCAAGCCCTATCCCGTAGGACTGCGAGTTCGGCTTTTTGATGATTATAAAGCGAACGTGCTTGCCGTTTGGTGTTTTATACTCAAAGCGGTGGAGATGCCCGTCCTCTACCTGCTCGAAGGTGACGTAAACATTTCCGTCCTGCACCCTGCAATTCTCAACGGGGGAAAGCACAACAGGCTTATTTGTATACGGCTCGATTATGAAAATGCTCACAAGCATCATAGCCGTGCAGCAGAGCGACAGCACCGCCCAGCGTCTGTTAACGCGCCATTTCTTTCTTATCTTGCGCTTTTCGGCAGGGTTTGAGTAGGGCTCCTTCTGCATCAGGCTCAGCACCCATATTATCACGGGAACAAGGAGCGATATGCCTATCATGATATATGTAAAGACGATATCATTATTAGATGAAAGCACTGCAAGGTCAAAATACCTGTCAAAATCGGGGTCGGTAGGAAGTATCATTCTCTTTGACACCATTACCTGGATTATCTTGCCTGCCCAGCGTATGCTGTTTGCCATGACGCTCAAGTCAAGCACGATGAGCGCCTGCCATGTGCTTAGCCTTAGCATACCGCGGTACATCGCCATTTCATATAAAAGCATAAGGATAACGCCCAAAAGAATACCTATCATCTTGAAAAGGTAATCGGTAGACAGCGCCGTCATATCGGTAAGCAGTATCGTGTAGGGGTAAGCGATAACATCGGGCATAGCGTAGAGCATAGAAAGCGCTATGCTCACAAGCACGCTGAGTGAAACAGCTATGCGCATGATAAGCCCTGCTTTGCCCTTATGCAATGGTCTGACGAGCAGCAGCACAAGCGAGAGCACTATAAACGCCGCTGTCGCTATCAGCCCCGCAAAGAATATCCTGTAATTCCAAAGCGAGGTATCTACCTTGTTGGTAGTGTTTTTCATATATGACATGATGCACGCAAGGCAAAGCCCTGCACCCGTGCCGATATTTGCGATAACTATGCCGACCTTGCCGAGCGCGTTTTTTGCAAACCCGCGCAAAAGCCCTACAAGTATCGCGCACAGTATAAGCGCATCTACCGTCATAGTAAAATACTTAAGCACTTTATCATTCCTCCGGAAAATCATTTTTCGGTAATACCGATTTGACTCAATATGTTGTATCTTTACTTTCAGCCTGCACAATATATAGTCAAACGGGTACTACCGTTTTCAGCCTTTAAAAACGCACAAATGCGCCGTGACGAAATTCATCACAGCGCAGTTTATGCAGTTTAGATCAAGTCTCGATCGGAACGTACTTCCAACCCTCGTGCTTAACAGTGAGGTTGCCATCCTTGAAGTAATCATCAAAGAGTCCTCCGGGGCCTGTCTCAGCATCTGTGTGGAGAAGGTAATTGTTCTCAGCAGGGCTGTGGAATGTGAACTCTACCGTGTATGTACCTGCGTTGGGCAGCTTGATGTTTGCGCCGTAGTGCGGGCCGTCAGATGCGCTCATTACCATGAATGTACCGTCTGCTGCAACGTCGCCCGATGCCTCGTCAGTTACCTTATAGTCAACTGTGAGGTAAGGAACCCAGTCGCCAACGCCGTAGCCGAGCTTGTTCTCAAGAGCGGAAACGTCTGCCTCAAGGTGGATATCATAATCCTCGATGCTGTTGCCGTCTGTCATGGGAACTGCCTGGAAGTAAACAGCGGAAACGTTCATAAAGCCCACCTCTTCGTCCTCGAAGATCGGTATCTCATCAAAACCTGCCGCACCGTCAGATGCTGCATCTGCCTTTACCTCAGCGGAAGAGCCCTCTGCTGTGGAAGCAGCTGTGCTGCTTGCTGCTGTGCTGTCCTTTGTGCTTGAATCTGTATCGCCGCAAGCTGCAAGGCCTAATGCCATTACTGCTGCAAGGGAGATACTTGCAAGTTTCATCTTTGTCATATCATTTTCCTCCTTAACTAAATTATAACAAAGCTTATGATTTCTGATATATTTACCCTTACGGGATATATTAGACTTATTATTTTACTGCCTTTGCCTTCTTTTCCTTTTTCACCTTTGGCTTAGGCTTTGCCTCCTCCTCAAACTGCTCCTGAGTTTCGGTAAGGTAGTGAACGCCCTCTAAAATACCCACAAGTGCAGGGATACCCGACCAGCAGAATATAAAGTAGAGCATTCCTCTGCCGTACTTTCCGCGGTAGAATTTATGAAGGCCGATAGAGCCGAAAAGAATAGCAACTATTCCGCACTCGATATGGCTGTTTCTGTTCCATTTCTGTATAACGAAAATAGTAACGGTAAGCAGGATAAGTATAAGCTGCGGAATAAGCGTTTCGATAACGGGGTAGATACCCAGCACGTCAAGCGTATCGTTAAACGGGATTATCGCTTGCAGCCACTCGGGTGATGTCATACCGACAACGTCGCCCTCGATAAGCTCCTTGATGCCCGAGCCTAAGAACGAGATGCTCATTATGAACATAAGTATGCTCGTACCCAGGAAGAAAGGCCGCAGCGGCAGCTTGACCGACAGAAAACGGATAGCCAAGAACACGAACACGAGAACTACGCAGCCCGTGCCAAAACCTCCCCAGACGTATTTCATGTTATCTCCGCTCATAAGGGGCTGATAGAATAGAATTACCTCTGCACCCTCACGGTATACCGCAAGGAAGGCTGTAAAGCCGAGAGTAAAGACGCTGCCCGTTTCGGCAGATATCTTTATCTGGTCATCAATGTATTTATTCCACGCATCAGACTCCGCCTTTGATACCATCCAGTTTGAAACATAGAAGAGAACTATTACCGCGATAAGTGCCGTAACGCCCTCGATTATTTCCTGATTTGCTGTTGCGACCTTAAGCAGGTCAAGCAGCCATGCGCTCAAAAAGCTTGCAGCGATAGCTATTATACAGCCGAGATATACAGCCTTGAGCTTATCCTTATTGCCCGACTTGACGAGGTAAGCGATTATCGCGCCTACGACAAGTATCGCCTCAAGACCCTCTCTTAAGATAATACCAAAGCAGGAAAGAAATGTAAGTGTAGGGCTGCCCTTTGTTGACGGTGTGCCGCCCGTTTTGCGCTCGGCGTTTGCATTCGGGTCTTCCTTTTCCTCGCCAGTGAGGTTAAGGCCGCTGACGCCCTCTGCGTCAACCCCGTCAAGGTAGTTAGCCTGCGTGTGGAGTATTACGCTCAGCTTTTCGCACTCCTCGATTATCTTATCAATATCACTTTCAGAGCTTGATGCCTTAACAGTCTTTCTGACCGTCTTGAATTGCAGCTCCGCCTTGCTGACTTCCGAGCCCGAGTAACCATTTACCGCCCTCTCAAAGCCCGATGTTTCGTAGTAGTAGTTATAGATATTGAGCGCAGGCGTGTAGGCGTCCTCGAACTTGCCCTCCTTACAAAGAGCAATGCTCGCCTCCATAAGGTCATCAATAGCATTAGCCGCGTCGTTCCACGAATCAAATGCGCCGCCCTGCGCTATATAATCCTTCCATGTGGGGATATAGTCGGTATCAGCCTCGCCCTCGGCACTGACGCTCATGACAGATGAGAAAATGCTCATCAGCATCACAAGCACAGCCGCAAGGGTAAGCGCCGCCGTTTTCTTTTGTCTGACAAACAGCATTACAAATATGCCTCCCAATTAGCGATTGCACGATAAAGTCAGCTATGGCTAACCTATACCTTTTAAAATAAGCGGCAGCTAACTGCACGCTCAAAATATAAGCCGAAACCTCGGCTCAAAGGGTTAGCTTTACGCAACTTACAGCCAACAAAAAAGCGATATTTATCGCGCAAATTATATTATATTGCAGCATTGCCGCGTTGTCAAGCGAGTTCAAAATTTGTTTACAGCAGTTCGTTATTTTTCACTAAAGGCAGAGTTAGGTAAGTCTAATTTCTGTTATAATTAGCTATAACTAACTATCCGGATAATTACAATTGCAAATTGGGGTTTGTTTCAATGCACAATGCACAATGCACAATTAAGGCACGCTGTTGCGAAGGGTTTCGGGGGCGACCGCAAAGCCCCCGAAAAAGGGCGCGCGACTTGCTTTGACATTATCTTAGCTTTGAGCGTAAGCAAATATAAAAAGCTTGTGGCACGAGCAAAGCTTACATATAAGGATAAATTTAGGTCGCGCCTTTTTCGGGGGGCTTTGCCTGCTCACAAAGTAAGCAAGTGCCCCCCGTACCCCCTTCGCATCGGCGCTTGCCCCACAAATTCCGATTTATCTTGACAGCAATAATAAACACAATGCCCCCGAGTGTTTTGTAACGCTCAGGGGCATTGTGTTATTATCTCAGAGTATTTACTATATACGCTGTAAGCTGCTCCGCCATTTCATACTGCTCGTATATCCTCGGGTGGCCGGGGGTGGCTTTGCCCGTTCTTGTAAATTCAAGGTAGTGGACTCTTTCGCTTTCAAGCTCCTCGGTCACTTCCCTTACCGCCATATCCCACTGTGGGTCATGCATAAGCACTGTCAGCAGGAAAACAAACTGCGCGCTCGGGTATTTCTCCATAAGCGAGCGTGTTATCTCCATGTACTTGTCCTTCCACTTTCTGCGGTAGTCGGGGTCGGTGATATCGCGGTCAGGCTGCCCCTCGCAGTGCGGGTCATTCTGCCCTACCGCCATTATGACGATATCGGGGGTGTAGCGCGAGAAATCCCAGTCGCTGTAAGGCCCCTCGGGGTAATAGGACAGCTTATCCCACGTTGTTTCAACGCCTATTGATTCGGGCATATGGAAATAGCCAGTACCGTCAAATATCGCTATTCCGCCCTGCGCGTTATTATGTATCTCGGCATTTAAGTTTCTTGCCGTTATCATCGGGTATGCGTAGTAGGCATTATCATACTGTCCGTTATGCCCCTCGGGGTCTGATGATGCGGTGTATTCTACCGCCTCGACCACCTCGCCTGCCGAAACGCTGTCACCAAACACCTCGAGCTTAAGAGCATAGTTCTTTTCATACTTTTCTATCTGCGCATTTTCATCAAGCTCAAAGCCGAAAAACTCAAAGTAGTGGTAAGCCGCCTGCCTTTTAAACATTGTTACCGTATGCCAGTCATCATTAAGACCCTCAGCAAGCGTGACGGTCTGCTTATCGTGGTTATCCCAGCCGTTATCGAAAACGCACTTTGTCAGCCTGCCGTCGATAAGAGCCCCTACCGACATTTCGTTTGCGCTCATCATAGTGTTTGCCAAAACCGCGGCAATATAAGTTCCCTTAAAGCGGATAGTTACCGATGAGCCTGCATAGATAAAGCGATAGCTCTCACTTTTGCTGTCATCTATCCTGCCCATATATAAAAGTCTGCTGTCATTGCAGGGGAAAAGCTTTGTTTTCATAGCATCATATCCTTTCTTATGTGGCTGAGGGGGCGGCTTTGGGGGCATTTATCTTACTTATCACAGCGCCGCTGACAATATGCAAAAGCACCGCCGCGCTTACAGATATCACCATTGAAAGCAGATAAACGTGCGGCTGACAGATATCAAGCGTGCCCTCTGTTCTGATTATCCCGTTTACTGTAACGTGCGCCATGTAAAGCTCAAGCGACATACCGCCTGCCGCCTTTAAAAAGCCATGCAGCCATTTCCATTTTATGAGAATTAGAAGTACAAGGCATACAGCCATAAACCCTACAGAGAAAACCGATGATTCCATTCTGTTGCCCAAAATGCTGCTAAGGTGCGCGTTTACCGTTTTAAGCCCCTCGGGCAGAGTGCCGTATTTACCCTTGACACCTATGACCGCGCTGAATATCCTGAGCGCTACCGCGGCTGCGGCTATTGCTATATGGTAAGGCTTTATCTTTGCCTTTTCAAACACGAGCCGCCCTATCAAAATGCCGAAAATGAATATCGGCAGCCTTGTAACAGCTATCTCGGTAAGCTTGAAATATTTATGCTTTTCTACGTTGCTGACATACATAGCGATTATCAGAAACGCCGTCAAAAGCCCCGTGTTTATCACATAGTGCTTTGACACCACCACCTCATACAGCAGCGGAAACAGGATATAGAATACGATTATAGCGCTTATGAACCAAAGCCTTGTTTCACCGCTCACCCAGAAATTGAATAATGAGAGGTCATAGAGGTATCTTGTAAAGGGCTTATCGGCCACGACCATATCGGTGATAAACCACGCTATAGTGCCGTAGATAGCGTAAGGGACAAGTATTCTCACAAAGCGCTTTTTAAAAAACGCGCCCGTGTCCTTATTCTTTGTAAAAGAGAAATAAAGCCCCATTCCCGACAGAAAGAGGAACACCTCTACCCCAACGCTGCTTATCGCCTGGCAGAAAATATACGAAATATAATACTTTCTGCCGCCCATAGGCGTATATTTTATTACAGCGTGAAAGAAATGGAACATCATTATAAGAATTATTGATATACCGAAAAGCTCATTTCTGTATTTGCTGAAAATATCAAACGTCAGCGGCTCACGCGCCTTTGTTACCTGCTCCTTGTTCTCCTCAGGCAAGATCATTTACCCCTTTCCTTTTTCCCAGACGGTTTCTGCTATTACCGTGTTTACACCGACTGTATCTATAAACGGTATCCTCTCGCCGAACCCAAGCACAAGCTTTGATTTTTTAAATTTCTTATCGGCAAGCTTTTTCTTTATTTTTGTGCTGGGCTTTCTTCCGCCCTTTGCATCATTAACAGCAAGAGTTCCGTCCTGCATCAGCCACGTCCACTCGCTGAAAACTCTTACCCTGAATTTAAGCCCGACAGCCCTATAGCCCTCTGCCTTGAACGCAGGCTTTTCGACCACACAGCTCCCGTCATTTTTATGCTGATTTCCGATAAGCGAATACTCTATGCTGCCCGATTCAAACTGCTCGATTTTATAAAGCTCCTCATCAAGCCCCTGCGTGCAGGTATCCTCGGTCATTTTATTTGTAAAGTATCTAAGCTCAAAGCTATGCTCTTTAGGCTCGGGCTTGAATCCATTCGATGTAAGCATTATCTCGCCCATTTCGTTTGCTCGGTCAAGTGCCGAAACATCAGCTATCCACTTAGCGTTATCGGCATTCAAATCAACAGCCTCCGGCAGCCTGTCGGAGATATTTGCCTTATAAGCGAATATCTGCCCGAAATAATCAGCCGCGGCGCTGAGATAGTCAAGCGTTTTCTTATCGTTTTCAAGCAGCTTTTCGATAAGCGCGTTATTTATATATAAGTATTTCCTCTTTGCTTTCATCATAGCAAGCGACATTATAATATCAAGGTCGCTCACATCATAAACGAAGATGCAGTCAAACTCGCTCTCGCCGTACATAGCCTTTGAGTTTAAGTAATAATCATATTTTAGCACCTCAAACGCCTTTTCAAAGGATATCCTCCCCTGCTCGTAAAGGGCATAGACCTCTTTCCCCTCGTAGGAGAGCTTTACCTCACCGCGGTAGCCGAATGCAGGCGTTTCAAAAAGCAGAGGGTATGCAGGGGCTGATGTGCCCGTCCTGCTGTAGTCAGATGAAAGGTAGAGGTCGGCAAAGCGCTTGTCATACCCCTTTGCAATACCTAAAAGACGAAGGCTCTCGGGTGTATCGGCGCAGCGTTCCGACACGGCAAGTATCGTCTGCCTGCCCGATTTAGGTATATCTCTAAGCTCCAGGCCCTCCTCGCTGCCTCTAAACAGCCTGCAAAGCTTATCGGCGCTGTCGGGGCAGTCATATGCGCAGAACTCCGCCCTTGCTTTAGTATCATCATAGGTCTTTTTGCCTTTGTTAAGGCACCTGATTATATCTTCCTTTGAATATGCCATATCAAAGGGGAGGGTGAGCATATCCATATAAGTTCCCCTTGCGCGGACGTAATGCTCGATATCCTCAACGTGCAGTATTATCTGCTTGCCCAAAGTAAGGTAATCAAAGAACACGCTCGAATAGTCGGTAATAAGCGCATCGCTCACCGCCATTAGCGCATAGCTGTCAACAAGAGGGGGGAATTTCTTTATATGCCTGAATTTGCTGTAATCTATAACATCGGAAAGCTTATGGTGGAGGTTTACATAGAGTATCTGGTCATCATGCAGGTTCTCATCAAGGTGATCAAGCAGCTCCTTACTCTCCATTACCACCTCTTCATTTGAGATGTAATCCTTGAAGGTCGGCATATATACAAACACTCTCTCGCCGTTCGGGGCAAGCTCATTTCGGAGTGCAGAATTATCCTTAGCCGCCGTCTGCAAAAGTCCGCCGCATCGCGGATAGCCGAGCATAAGCGCCTTGCCCTTTAAAAGCTCGCGCACCTTATAGCTTTCCGTCATATGCAAAAAGGTATAGTCATTAGGGTAAAGCAGATAATCTGCATTTACGAAGTTTTTCTGCGTATTGCCGTTTTTGGGGATATTTCTTGTATTTTTTGCAAGCCCCAGTTTTTTTAGCGGCGTGCCGTGCCATATATTTACATACACCTGCCCGGGGCGCTTTATCCAGCTTTCGGGGAAGAATGTTTCTGTTATGAGGTACTTACAGCCCTCCATATACCTTGCGTAGTTTTTATCCGACTTGAACAGCTTTGTACGTTTCCAGCCGTTTTTCTTTTTATAGCCCGAAACCGCCTCATTAGTGCTGTCATCTACCCTGACATAGCAGGTATACCCCTCAAACTCGGGGCTTTTATTTATCACATCAAGGATATACTGCATATTTCCCCTGACGCTTTTGCCAAGCCCCAGGATAAGTACAGCCTTTTCATCAATAGGCAGAGTATAGCAATGGCTGACGATATTTCGGCTGTTTTCATCAAGCACAAGACCCGTTTCATCGACTACGCGCTCAAGCGCCTTTTGCCTTGCCTCGACCGAAAAGCTAAGCTCTTTTTTGGGTGAAACTATACATGAGCGATGTTTTAGTATTTTCATAGTTGTAAAGCCTGCCTTTCAGAAATAGTGAAAAATGAATAATAAAACGTATCCGCTTTCTGATACACGCCCGAAGGGCGCACCTCAATTATTAATTATTAATTATTTCCCAAGGTCTGTTTTTATCTGTGTGGTGGAGATGTCGGGGGTGCGCGGAAGGTATACTACCTCGCATAAGTCTTTAAGGAAATCAAACTTTCCCTCCCAGTCATCGCCCATAACGAAGGTATCTACCTTGAATTCCTTTACGTCCTCGCGCTTTTGCTCCCATCTTTCCTCGGGGATAACGAGATCAACATAGCGTATCGCCTCAAGGAGCTTTTTTCTTTCCTCATATGTGAAATAGCATTTTTTCTGCTTTTCGTTCCAGTTGAATTCGTCTGTCGAAAGTGCTACGATAAGGTAATCGCCAAGCTCCTTTGCGCGCCTTAAAAGGTTTATATGCCCGTAATGGAGCAGGTCAAAGGTGCCGTATGTGATAACTTTTTTCATAAGTCTGTACTCCTTTATTTTCTGTTTGCATCTATAACACCGATCTGGTATTTTATCATCTCGGTATATATACGCTTGCAGTTGTCGTGGTCATCAAAAGCAAAGAACTCGTCTGCGCGCCTGCGGTAGGTATCCTTCATAACACAGCCCGTACTCATATATTCAATCAGCTTGTCGATAAGCTCGTCATTTGTGTGAACTATCTCACCGAATGACATAGTGTCGTAATGATAAGCGCCCTCCTCATAATGCTGAGGTATATCGTTATGGTGGAGGTAAACAAGCGGCTTTCTCATATATGCAAAGTCAAACTGGATACCCGAGAAATCAGTTACCATAAGCGAGCTTTCGCAGAACATCTTCTCATAGCTCATATCGCCAATCGCAGGAATAATGTCAACTCTGTCATTCTTATCAAAATCATCGACCTGCGGTGAAACTATCGGGTGGAGGACGAATTTTATCCTATAGCCGTATCTGTCAGCCGCATCGAGCAGTCTTTTATCATTTATAAGGGAATTGAACACCTTGAAATAAGATGTATCCTTAAAATGCTCGTTATAATCTCTTGCAACGCCCTCGTTTTTGGAAACGAGCATTGCCGACTGCATTCTCCATGTAGGCGATATCATTATCTGCTTTTTATCGTTATTCTTAAGCCCGTCATACCTCGGCACGCCCGTAAGCCTTAGCGCATCATAGCCGACATAGTCATAAACGGGGCGTGAGAGGTTTTCTATCTCAACGGGGGATGCGCAGAAATAAAGGCGCGTGTTATCCCTGAGTCTATTTTGCGCTATAGCTATCTTCTGAACGGAAAGCCCGTGCTGAACGCAGACAACGTGGAAATCGACTATATCCCTGAAATACGATGAGCCCTGCATGGTAAGGTCATTAAACGCAAAAACGGTGGAGTTTGAAACTATCATCATCTGCGCGTTGAAGAAAACGAGCCTGTGTCTCAAGCTGCCGCGCTTTAAGGGCTTAAAGCCGTCAGCCTTTATGCGCGCATAGTCTGTCGCATTTTTATCTATAAGGTAGTACTTTGTTATACCGTCGTCCATATCCGATGAATAGCGGTAGAGATATTCCGAGCTGTCGCCGCCCTTATATATCTTATCAAAGAACATCCATATTTTCTTTCTCTTGTAGTAAGGCCTTGTTATCCAGTAGGCAAGCCTTGCGAACAGCGCCCTGATATCAAGCTTTGAATGCCCCTCGATAAGCTGCAAGAACATTCTCATCTGTCTGTAAAAGCGCTCACCTTTCCCCGAGCGCTTTATCCATATAGCGCCCTTGCTGTGGAAGAGTATGTACTTGCTCGTCATCGGCCAGTACATCCACACAAGCTTGCCTGACACGCGCGAGGTGTGGGATTTATATTCGGGGTTTACGCTGTAATACTTGCCGTTATATTTAAGCGCAAAGGAAAGGCGGTAGATATCCTCCTCCTCGTCTATCGGAATACTTAAGTGGAAGGATCTCAGCTTATAAGCCGAGCAGCCGAACACCTTTGTTATAGTATATCTCTCATTATAAACGGGGAAAATATCCCTGTCATCAAGCCTTGCTATGAGCTTGCAGCATGATTTGGGGTAAATATCGGGGAAGGTCGCATCTATTTCAAGGCAGCCGTTAACATAGTTCATAAAGCAGATGTTTACCTTTATCTCATCGCTGCGGTATAAAACTATGTCGCTGTAGGTCATATAAAGCGTTCCCGAGCCCTGAATAAGCCTTTCGTATGAATCATCAAAGTCATTCTTTATCCTTACAAGCAGGTATTTAAGCTCTGCCGAATATCTGCACATTTCCGCCGCATCGACGTTTAAGATGACCTCATCATCAAGCTCCTTTAAAAGCAGGGCTATATCGTCCTTGTAGGCGTATGCCTCCTGCTCATCCAGAACGTGCTTGTTGCGGTTATTAAGGTTAGCATCAAGCCTTGCATATATCATATATAAAAGGAAATACTGCACAAATTTCGGTATTTTGCCGAGGTTTTTCTTAAGCTCCCTTGCAAATGCTGTAAAAAGCGCTATGCTCTTATAATACCAGTCCTTGTCATATACCCCCTGGAAAAGTCTGTACTCATTATCATATGCCGTGCAGTAGGTATATTTAAGCCCCTTTGCATAGCAGACCATTCCGTTCATAAGCAATGCTCTTAGCATAAATATCTTTACTGCGTCATAGGTAAGCGAAGTGTCAAGCGAAAGTGCCGCAAGGATATTTGATTTTAAAACCGTTCCCTCAAAAAACCACGGGAATTTATCATAGACCCTTGAAAGGTCAATAACATTTGTGAGCGCCTTTCTGGCAGACGAGAGCTTGTCCTTGCCCTTGATAGTTTCATACTCAAAGGTCTTTTCGCCCATAGCTACAGAGCAGCTGTATTTTTCCATAAGGTTTATGCAGCTTTCAAAAAGGTGGGCATCAAAGCTGTCGCCCGAGCGAACTACTGTAAAGTAATCACCGCTCACGCGGCCAAGGGCATTATTTATAAGCTCCAAGTCGCTCATTCCATCAGCAGCCGCAAGATACTCGCTTTCATAGTAATCATCTGCAATGCCTGCCAGCACATTCTCGCCGCTGCCCGTCATATCCGCAAAGACAAGGTGCAGCTTATCCTCCAAGGCGCTTGAATTCTTTACACATTCAAGCGTTTTTTTTGCATTATCATCATTTCCATCATAAACGAAAATAACCGAAAGTTTCAAATCAGGTTGTCTCCTTTTGTTTTATATCTTTATTTATCAATTTCCTGCCCGCCAAAGTCGAGCCTTACTATATCATGGCTTATATGCCGCTTTGATAACGGCGGCAGCGCCTTATAATCTCCGTAGAGATATTCTAAATACTTATCATATTCAGCTATCACGGGAAAGCGTTTCCCCTCAAATTCAAGCTCGCAGAATTCATCAAACCACTTAGACGGAAATGCGCCGCTTGAAAGGTGCTGCCCCCAGCCGTCATACATATAGCCCGTATCATGCTTAAAGAAGTCGATAACGCCCCTTTGCAAAGCGCAAAGAAAGCTCATCGGCAGCACTGACTTAAGAAAAGTCGCTACAGCCTTGACTATGGGGCTTGTTTTGCTGCCCTTTGCCCCCCTTACAGCTGTGCCGTTCCACTTGTTATACACAAGGCTCCTTACGCATTTTGTCAAAAAGCGGTGAGCCTTCCTGAAAGCCGCCGTTTTTGCGGTATAGCTATGCCTGAAAACGTCAATAAATATCCCGTTATGGATATCTGTAAGCTTATCTGTCATCTCGGTGGTCATAAGCGTACCGTTCATTCTCACCTTTGTGAAAAAGAAGTTGCCCTTGTCGGTCTTAGGTGTCTGCAAGAAAAACCTATCCGAAAACTTATCCGAAAGCTCACAAAAGCGCTCAAAATCCTCGGGGCGCATCATAATGTCGATATCATAATCCCACGGGATAAAGCCCTTATGCCTTGCAGCGCCCAAAAGCGTTCCCCCTGCAAGCGAGTAGCGAATGCCGTTTTCCCTGCACACTCTGTCAGTTTCACAAAGTATTTCAAGCTCGCGCGCCTGCAAGGTCTTAAACTCCTTGCTCTTTGCGTCGGAAAAGACAAAATCTCCCTTGCAGCCGCTCTTTATAAACGCATTAAGCTCCGCTGCGTCCTCCGCGCATACAAGCCGCTTAAAGCCTGCTTTTAAAACGCTTGCCTGCGAGTAAACTCCGCCCTGCCTGCCGCGCTGCATAACAAACACCGCAAGCCTTAAAAGGTCGGTAACATAAAGTGCAGTATCATTCTCATCGGCAAGCAGTACAGCCGCGCGCGCCGCCTTTTGCAGACGCTCGGCGGTTCTTCTGTTTGCAGTTATTATCACCGCGCGCTTAGCCGTTTCGGGCAAATGCAGCTCGTCAAAGGCTATCACGTTTTCCGCCGTTTCGCTGAAAATGCCGAGCTGCCCGAGTGCCGCCGCCGAAAGCTCCGCCGCAGGCGTGTCGCCCAAAATGCATATCTTCTCGGGCATCGGCAGGCTCTTATCATCGCGCAGGCTTACTGCGATATCATAAACTACCTGCTCATACATCTTTTTCTTCCAGTATCGAAACTGCACGCCTTATCCCCTCGTGCAGGTCTACCTTAGGCTGCCAGCCGAGGCTCATAAGCCTTTCGCTGTCAAGTATCTCGGGTGTGGGTGCATTCGGTGAGGTATCTCTCACAGGCTCTGCCTCGTCCTCCTTATTCGCAAAGGAGAGGTGCATATCCCTCTCGGGGAAGACCTCGCAGGCTGCCCTTGCAAAGCCCCTTATCGTCACGTCTGATGCCTTGTTTGCGATGTTGTAGGGTGTCGCATTCTCGCCGTCAAGCATTATCTTAAGGAGAGCTATGCAGGTATCCGTCACATAGCAAAAGCTCCTCAGCGGCGCACCGCTGCTTTTTAGCAGAATATCCTCTTTCCTTACTATGTTTGCGATAAACTGTGCCCATACTCTGTCATCATCAAGGCTCGATGCCCCGTAGATGTATGAGGGTCTTGCTATCTTTACAGACATACCGTACTGTTTGGCATAGCTTGCCGCAAGCGTTTCCGAGGCGCGCTTGCCTACAGCGTAGCAGTTTTTATACGATGTGTGGTCAATAACGCCTATATCGCTTTCAAAAATGCGGTCATTGCCCGTTTTTAAAGCACCATACACTTTAAGCGAGGAAACTATGAGTGTCACCGCGCCGTTTTCCTTAGCAAGCTCCAGCACATTCGTCGTTCCCGAAAGGTTTGCGTTTATCGTGCCTACGGGGTCATTTTCAAACTGAATATTGCTCGCCTGGCTCGCCGCGTGGATAATATAATCCATTCCCGTTGCGTTTATAAACTTAGTTACGTCAGCCACATTAAGGCTAAGATCAAAGCGCTTTAGCACATCGCCGTATTTGGCATACGCCCTCTCCTTGTTCCTTACATTTGCGATAACGCTTATCTCATCACCGAAAAGGTCATTTCTCAGCAGCAAAGCCATTGCAAGGTGGTAGCCTATAAAGCCGCCTGCGCCCGTAATAAGGATAGTTGTTCCCTTAAACCTTTCCCAGTCTATCACCGGGGAGGTGGCTATCTCATAAAGGTCATCATAAACGCCCTTTTTTACCAGCCCTTTTATCTCATAAGCCATATTTTAACTCTTCCTTTGCAAATTTCTTGTAGTTCTCGTAGTAGAACTGCGATCTGAGCGTTGTCAGATCCTCGGGGGTCGTCACCTTGATATTGAACCTCTCACCGATAAAGATATGAACACTCTCGCCAAGCTCGATAAACAGCTCGCTTGAAGATACGGGGTTAAGTATCCCCCTCTTATATGCCTCATCATGCGCCCACAGAATACGCTCCATAGTATAGCCCTGCGGTGCCTGAGTTATATACATCGTACTTCTCTGGTAGCTCTTAGCGCAGTTTTCCCCGTCCTCGGAATAGAGGAGCGAGTCGATAGCAGGCGTTACGGGAACAGCCGTGCCGTATTTTTTGGTATCATTTATGCAGTTTGTGATAAGCTGCTCTGAAAGCATAGGACGCACACCGTCACAGATAAGGATAATGTCATCGTCATTTTTCTGAAACTCTGCCGTTGCAACAACGCCGTTATGGATAGAGTCAAAGCCGTTAGCGCCGCCCGGAACTATAGCCTTTACCTTAGGCACATTATACTGCTTTATAAGGTCTTTAAGATAATCTATCCAGTCCTCCTTGCAGGCGATAACTATCGCATCAACCTCGGGGTGGCGCGCAAAATGCCCCATTGTGTGAATGATTATAGGCATTCCGCCTACCTCTAAAAACTGCTTGGGCATATCAACGCTCTTCATTCTCGCGCCTATCCCTCCTGCAAAAAGCATAGCTGTTATCATAAACTAATCTTCCTTTCTGTTATTTATTCCTATCATTTCCATTATTCGTTTTGTGGCTTTTCCGTCACATTCGCCCATATGAAACTGCCTGAACGTTTCAAGCTCTTCCTTTTTTCTGTTATAAAGCTCGTTTCTCACGGCATCTATTATCCTTTCGCCGTCCTTGACGATAGTTGTCGGGAACTGCCTTATATCCACATAAAAGCCGACCTCAGATATATATTTGTCATAGTCGGGTGCAAATATTACAAACGGCTTATCAAAAATGCAGTAGTCAAACAGCACCGATGAAAAATCCGTTATCAAAAGGTCTGTCACGGGCAAAAGCCGCTCTGTAGGTATTTCACAGCTTACCCTGTCATGGTTTTTACGCTCAAAGTGGGGGTGGAGCTTTTTCACAAGAAAAAACTCATCATGCCCCTCGAAAGCCCTGTCGATCTCCTCCTCACCGACAAGCGACGGCTCTGCGGCACTTCCGCGAAAAGTCGGCGCATACAGCACTACCTTTTTATTTTCCGCCTCGGGGCAGCTTTCATAGAACTCTCTTTTGCAGTTTTGCAAAAACCTGCTGTTATAATACATATCAGTCCTCGAAATGCCCGTTGCCCTGACTACCCCCTCGCTTTGCCGCATCATTGAGGTAAACACAGGCACGCATGGCTCGGCACTGACAGTTAAAAGGTCATAATTTGCAAAAACGTTGCCCTTATAGTATTCAGGCACGGAATAGGGCTGGTCGTAGCCCGATTTTTTCAAAAGTCCGCCTGAATGCCAGAGCTGCACTACGGTAGTTTCCGCCCTCTTTTCGCAGGAGGAAACGGGCAGGAAGTTATCGCAGATAAACACATATTCAGCCCTTGCATAAAGCTCCATAAAATCTATCAGCCAGCTTGTAAGCTCTCTGCGCGGCAGCCTTGAAAAATCCCTGCACCTTATCTTTATATCATATTTTCCCAAAGCCTTTATCTCGGCAAACATTTTCTGCATCGAAAAGGGCAGGCTGTCGTTATGCGAGTCGGCAAATACTACAAGCCCCTTTTGCACATCATTCTTAGCAGCCCTTTTATATACCGCAGGCAGCAGCGAATGCTGCAAAAGCATTTTCATATGCTCTCTTGCATAAAGCTTAATGCTCAATATATATCACCCGATTTTTTTACATAGTTCATATAATTATACCATATTTTAAGTAAAAAGTCAAATCAAAAAAGCCCGAAAATACGCAGTTTTGCGCAGTTTTTTTGGGAATTGTAAACATATGGGCAGCCCTGAAAGCATATAAAAATAAGCCGACGCATAAAAGCATCGGCTCAATTTTATCAAAATTCAATTTTTGAGTAAAGGCCTGCGGAGGTCATTGTGTCCTCGGGCTTAGGCTTTTTGTAGTCCTTCTCAAAGGAAGTGGTAATGTCAAAATGCGCTCTGGGCTTTCTGTCATTTCTTCTGCCGCCGCGTCCGCCGCGCCTGTCATTGCCATAGCCGCCGCGTCTGTCGCCGCTGCGCTTTTCTGTTGAGGAGATGATCACCTTTCTGTAAGGCTCCTCACCTGTCGAGCGGCTTGTAACGCCCTCGATCTCGGAAACTGCCGCGTGGATAATGCGTCTTTCATAGGGGTTCATAGGCTCAAGCGCAGATGTTCTACCGGTCTTCTTAACGGTCGCAGCTATCTTTCCTGCAAGCTCCTCAAGCTGAGCCTTTCTTCTCTCTCTGAAACCGCCGCAGTCAGTAGTTATCCTGAAATAATCTCTGTTTATCTTATTTGAAACGAGCGATGCAAGATACTGCAAGGAATCAAGCACCTCGCCCTTTTTGCCGAGCAGCTCCTCAAAGCCCTCTGCCTTTATATCAAGAAGTGCGCCGTTCTCTATCGGGGAAATATCCACAGCCGCGTCCTCAAAGCCCATCTGCTTTAATACAGCTATGATATACTCTGCCGCAGCCTCCTCCTTTGTCTGCTCGTACTCGGCCTCTATTTTAGCCTCGCCCTTTGTGAATAAAAGCCCCTTCTTAGGCTCCTCTACCACGGTGAAGGTTATCTTTTCCTCCTCCACACCGAATTCCTGCACTGCAAGAGCCTTGGCTTCTTCTACCGTTTTGGCTGTAAACTCTTTTTTCATCTTAGCTCTCTTTCCTTTCTCTTAGTTAGTCTTCTTTATATTCATCGCCGTACTTTTCAGCCATGCGTTTTCTCGCCTCATTGAGTTTCTTTCTCTGCAATTCCTTAAGCTCGGCTTTTGAGAGTTTCTTTTCTTCCGTTTCCTCTTCGTCATCATCAGCGTCATCATCGGAGGTGTTCTTTCTGCCCTCCAGACCCTGCTGCTGCGCCTCAAGAGCGCGCTCCATAAAGGATTTTTTGCCGCTCTTTTTCCTCTTAGCGTCCTCTTTCTTGATAAGCTCTTCAACGTGCTCGGGGGTGTATACCATATTAAGGAACACAGTCTGCCCAAGGCCCACAACGCTTGACATTACCCAGTAGATACCAAGACCTACGGGGAAGTTAAAGGTGATTATCAGCGAGAAGATTGGCATAATGTAGAGCATTATCTTCATGCCGCCCATAGCGTCTGCCGCAGAGGGGTTGTTTTTCCTTGTGAAATACTGCGAAACGAACGTCATTATAAGCTGGAACACAAACGACAGCACGGGAACAAGCACAAGCAGGCTGTCCTTTGAAAAGCCGTTCCACTTAGGAAAGCTTTCAAGCTTGATGCCAAAGAATGTATAGTCAAAGTCATCAATAGTTTCTCTGAGCTTGCCCGAGTCATCAACTATATCTATAACGTCTGCATACTTGCCGCCCGCCTTATTGAGGAAACTGAAATTGAGCAGCGCAGGCCTGCTTTTGGCAAGGCTGGGCGTAATATAGTCCTCATCTAACATAAAGCCCGTGTCGATATCGTTATGCAGCTTTATCGCGCTTATAACGCTATCCCACTGCTTATCTGTAAGCTCAAGCTTTTCTATCTTTTCGATATCCTCAAGCTGTGACTTAAGCTTTTCATATTTTTCGTCCTCGGAAATGCCTGCGTTTTCACTTTCGATAGTCTTAAGCATTTTAGCAAAGGAATTATCCTCTGTATCCTCATCCTTACTAAGCTCATAGGAAACGCTGTAGAGGTTTGATATCAGCTTATTGGAATTATCAAGGTCATCCTTATTTACGTTTGTAACGTAGTAAAGCGGATTATAAACGACCTCGATAAGCGCAAACAGCACAAGCATAGTGATGAGCATAGGCAGGCAGCCTGCTGTCGGGGAGGCATTCTCCTTAGCATACAGCGCCATCATTTCTTCCTGATACTTTTCCTTGTTGTTTGCGTATTTCTTTTGCAGCTTTTGCAGCTGCGGCTGAAGCTTTGCCATTCTTGCCGATGATTTTTGCTGCTTGATATTGAGCGGCAGCAAAATAAGCCTTATAATTACCGTAAAAAGTATAAGCGCAATACCGTAATTCTTGACAAGAAGGTAGCACGCCTTCATTATCCACCCGAGCGGTATTGCTATTACTCCAAAAAGTGCTGACATATATATCTCCTTTATAGCGGAAAGCTATTTCCGCTCTTTTATTCTTACTAACGCAAATTTTTCGGGAACGGGGTCTACCCCGCCCTTAAACAGTGGGTTACACCTGAGTATCCTTTTTGCACTCAGTATGCTCCCTTTTACAAACCCGTGTTTTTTCAGTGCCTCTATCGCATACTGCGAGCAGGTAGGGTAATAGCGGCAGTGCGCCCCCGTAAGCGGGCTGATAAATCTCTGATAAAGCCTGATGAGCGCAATACCTAAATATTTCATTTTTTATCCCTGCTCTTTTTATTTATCTCCTTTATCAGCCTTTTCCTGATAAAGCCTTTTATGTCGCCCGATTTTTTCCCGTTTATCCCAGCGCGGCAGGAAAATACTATATCATACCCTATCGGCAGCTCGCTCTCACACTCTCTGTAGGCTGCCCTGATTATTCTCTTTGCGCGGTTTCGCTCGACAGCGCCCCCTATCTTCTTGGAAACGCTTATGCCGAGCCTGTTATAAGGCGTTCTGTTCGGGAAAAAGTGTGCCGAAACATTACCGTCGGCAGCATAGCCGCCTTTTTTAAAGGCCCTTGTAAAGCCCTTACTGTCTTTAAGTATCAAAGTAAAAAGCATAAAAGTGCTGTCCTTCGCTTTCCTGCCTTGTAAAACAATAAAGACCTTATACCTATTCAATTTGTGTGAATGGTATTCGGTCCTTAATTCTTATCAGTGGCTAAGTCTTGCTCTGCCCTTTGCTCTTCTTCTTGCGAGAACCTTTCTTCCGTTCCTTGTAGACATTCTGCTCATAAAGCCGTGAACTCTTTTTCTCTGCAGCTTTTTAGGCTGGTATGTTCTTTTCATTTCAAATCCTCCCTTCACCGCTTAAGCGGTCATCGACTCCAAACAGGTTTCACTTATAGAAACCCTTACAAAGTAACATTATACCAAACACGCCCCCTTTTGTCAAGCGTGTTCACATAATGTTTAAAATTTCGGATAGTTTTTATTTTACATATTCCGCCGCACACACAAAAAAGCCGCCCTTTACGGACGGCTCTGATAATTATTTCGTGTTTCCGAGATTCCAGCGGAACGGGGAGATCCTCTGCGCCTTGGTGTTATCGTAGTTCCAGTTCATAAATGTATTCGACGGGTCAAAATATCTGTAGTCCGTCTTAGCCTTGCCCTTTGAAATGGTAAGACCCATATTCGGGCTCCTCTGAACTACCGCACCTATTCTGTGATGCTCGCGCTCGTGGTCGATTATCTCCTTAGCTGTAGTCAGCCTTGTATCGCAGATATTGTAGATACCCTCATATCTTCCCTGCGGACCTGCGATTATAGCGCTTATAAAGTCAACAAGGTTAAATACACAGCAGAACTTAAAGCCGTAATCACCCTCATTAAAAATGAACGCTACGTCTTCCTTTGCATCATATACTCTGTCAAGCAGATTCTGCGTATACTCGGAGGTATAAACGGGCGCTATCCTCATGATAACGGGAATAACATCGCCCTTCTTGAACTCCTTCTGCATAAGCTTTTCGCTTAACATTTTCATATCGCTGTAGTTGCTGTTGCCCTTTTCGGGGGTGGTTTCTCTTATAGGCTCTCTGCCCTTTTGCAGGCCGTATACCTGCGTAGTGCTTGCAAGGATAAAATTCTTGACCCCTGCATCTCTTGCCGCACCATAGATGAACTTATCTGTCGTCTTTGAATTTTTCATCTCAAGATCGGTGATATACTGGTCAAGGTCGTTATCGACAGTATACGCCAGATGAACGATCGTGTCGATGCTGTTTGATCTGATAACATCAACTATCTGATCCTTATCGCTCGCCTCACACTGAATGAATGTATAGTTGGGGTCCGCCCCGATAAATTCGTTTGACTTGATATCAACGCCGTAAACTTTATGTTTCTTTTTAAGCAATGACGACGTAAGATACATACCTATCATACCGCTTGCGCCTGTTATTAAGATAGATGCCAAGTCCTTCACTCCCTCTCCACTTACAAAAATTGGGCTCATCTGTACAAATTTCATAAATTTACAGACTATACCCGATTATCTTACCCTATTATACCACAAAAGTTTTTTTTTGCAAATACTTTTACAGTTGTTTTCAAAAAATTTTGACTTTATTTATAAAAATGCTTGCGTATCTTTGTGAAGTGTGATAAAATATTTATATAAATTTTTGATTAATGCACATAATGGTAAAATAGTTTAACATTATTTCTACCTTTATCGCACAAAGGAGCATACATAAATTGGTTTATACAGACTTATTTTTTCTGCTTGCACTCGTGCCGCTGTCGGTAATGATATCATTTTTTGACAGCAGCGCCGAGTATAAAAATCTGATACTTATATTAAGCAGCCTTATCTTCATAGCATGGGGCAGGCCGATAGCGGTGCTGCTTATCCTGCTCTCGTTCATATTTGACTGGGCTATGGGGCTCATGGTCGGAAAGCTGCGTGACAAGAGCCGCGCAGGGGCTATGGCTTTTTTGATGCTCGATATGCTGTTCAATGCGGCTATATTTATAGTATACACAAGGGCGGACGTTATCCGCCTTCCCGAGATGCTCACGCTTAAGGGCTCGCTTATCCCGTATGCTATGGGGTATTATGTACTCAGGGCTTTTTCCTACGTTTACGATGTCTACAAGGGCGAGGAGGCGGAAAAGAACCCGTTTTGTCTTATGACATATATGGTGAGCTTTCACTTCTTCATGTGCGGCCCGCTTGTAAGGTATAAGGACGTAAGGCCGCAGATAAGAAAGCGCTCCGCAGACGGAATGATGTTAAGCCGCGGCTTTGACCGCTTTGTTTACGGCCTTGCAAAGGTAGTGCTGCTCGCCTACGCTCTGCGGCTTTTAAAGCTCACGGGGCTTGAGGGCGGCGATGTCACCTTCTTCGGCTGCTGGCTCGGTATGGCGGCATTTTTCGGCGAGGCTTACTTTACCCTCTCGGGGCTTTGCGATATGGGCGCAGGCTTAGGCCTTATGAACGGCTTTACATACCCCGAAAACTTTGATGACTTAAACAGCCGCGGCCTTTTCACGGGGCTCGTAAAGGGCTATAATACTACAGTCACGGGCTTTTTCAGGGAAATGATATATTCACCCTTTGAAAGCAAAAAGGCTCTGCGCGCGGTAATGGCGTTTATCTGCTGCGTGACGGTCGCCGCGTGGTATAGCTTTTCAAAGCCTGCACTTTTAGTCGGCGCTATAGTCGGCGCTGTAGTCGTGCTTGAAATGCTGCTTTTAAGCGATAAGCTCTCAAAGCTGCCCGTGATAGTGCGCTATATATATATGGTAGTTTTGGCGATGCTCATTTTCGGCATCCTTTATTTCGGCAATGTCTACGGCTGGCGCAAATGGGCTTTCGGGCTTGTGGGCGTTGGAGATAAATATATGATGTCAAAGCAGATGAAGAAGGTCTTGCTTTCAAATCTTTTCATATACATAGCAGGGCTTGCATACTTTATCCCCACGGTAAGGGCGCTTGTCATAAAGGGAACGGACAAGCTCGGGAGCCGCTCGCGCGAGATGTATACGACAACCGAGGTCTGCAAGAGCGTGATAAAGGCGCTGCTGCTGATAATGTGCATAGCAGCTATAATTACAAGAAAGATGTGATATGATGGCATTCAAATACTATGAAAAATACCTTGCCCCCGAGGGCGCGCCCGAAATGCCCGAGGACAAGCGCGGCGAGGAGCAGATAAACAAAATATCCGAGCAAGAGCAGCAGGGAAAGTGCGCATTCATAAACCTTGCCGTGCTGACGCTCACACTCGTTTTCTGCGCGATGATAGTTTTTGTGCTAAGGGCTAACGATTATTCAAGCCTTAACGAAAGCACAAAGCTTGAAAAGGATAATTTCCTTTCGGGCGAGTATTTCGGGGGGCTTGAAAGCGATGTTATCTCCCACCTCGCCCTTTCCGATGAGATAGTGAGAACGGATAATTTCCTGCACTATTTCTGCGGTATCGGAAATACCTTTATGGAGCGCGAGGAGGAAGAGGACATATCCACCCAGGGGAATGCCTTCCGCACGGCGGAGTCACCCGTTCCCGGCGGCAGAAACAATGACGGCGAGCTGCACGAGGTAATGATAAGAACTACCACCGCAAGCTCAGACGAGCCTGCCAAGGAAACCAAAAAGACCAAGAATACCAAAAAGACAAAGGCCAAGGAAACATCTGTCACCACAGCAGTAAAGCAGATGACCTCTACCGAGCCCGAGCATCCGACGACGACAACAACTACGACCACCGAGGCGACCACAACAACAGTTGCGACGAACAATAAAGCGCCCAATGTTACAACTAAGGTGACAACGGCATCGACCGCCGCACCGCCGCCGACAGAAACCACCAAAAAGACCACAAAGGCGACAACAAAGCAGACGACTGCCGAAACGACAAAGGAAACGACAGAATCGACGACCGAAAGCTCTGCTGACACGCAGACAGAGCCGTCATCGTCCGAGGAAAACACCGAGCCGCCTCCGCAGCCCGAGGAAGGGCAGCAGTAATGGGCGCAAACCCCTTTAAGCTGAGTGATGATAATAAAAGGTATCAGACCTACAGCTATTACCTTAAGCGGCGTTTCGGGAAAAAGGTATACAAGGTGCCGCTCAATCTTGACATGGGCTGCCCGAACCGTGACGGCAGCAAGGGTGTCGGTGGGTGCAAATTCTGCTCGGCACTGAAAAGCGGCGAGTTTGCAGGCGACCCGAGCGACAGCATTCTTACCCAATTTGAAACGGTAAGGGCTAAAATGGAGCAAAAGTGGCAAAACGGGCTTTGCATTCCCTACTTTCAGGCAGGGTCAAACACCTACACGGATATAAAAACGCTTGATAATATGCTAAGCACGGCCGTTTCGCTGCCAAATGCCGTTGGAGTGAGCATCGCTACCCGTGCGGACTGCCTTGATGAGGAAAAATGCGCGCTTTTGGGCGAGTATGCAAAAAGCACCTATCTTGTATGTGAGCTGGGCTTGCAGACTATCCATGACAAGACTGCCCTTGCCATGAACCGCTGCCACACCTATGCCGATTTTATCAGAGGCTATGAAATGCTTAGGGCGCGCGGGGTAAATGTCTGCGTTCACATAATAAACGGTCTGCCGAACGAAACGCATGAAATGATGATTAAAACGGCAAGAGAGATATCACAGCTTGATATACATATGGTAAAGATACATCTTCTGCATATACTAAAGGGGACAGCGCTTGCTAAGATGTATCAAAACGGCGAGTTTGAGGCTATGGAACTTTTTGACTATGTCAACACCGTTGCCGACCAGATAGAGCTTTTCCCCGAGCGCTTTATCATCGGGCGCGTAACGGGCGACGGCGCAAGAGATGAGCTTATCGCCCCTCTTTGGAGCCTTAAGAAATTTACCGTTATGAACGAGATAGACAAAGAGCTTAAAAGGCGCGGCTCTTATCAGGGCGCAGCCTTAAATTGACAAAATAAAACGCCCGTGGTATAATAACCATAGGCGTTTGCAAAAGCGTAGGCGGTCAAATCTTCCTCCTGAAAGGGAGGTGAGCGGAAATGTCGGTTTTAGAAGTATTAACATTGCTTTTATTAATAACCGCTGTCATTGACCTTGTTGTCAGGATCTGCAATAACAAAAAGAAATAACCGCCTTGATCCTACCTAAGACGGTTATTTTTACATAAATTCAACTGTTCGGAGGTGACCGCTTACCGCAGGCGCCTCTTGTTATGTTCATTATAACACCAAAATATATTTTTGTCAATAGCTTTGGTTTGACAAAACAAAACGCCCGTGGTATAATAACCATAGGCGTTTGCAAAAGCGTAGGCGGAATATGTGCTTCCCTATAAAGGGAGGTGAGCAGGTATGAGCGTTATTGAGGTTTTGACCTTGTTATTACTTATAGCTACTATAGTAGACATAATTGTCGGCATCTGCAATAAAAACAAATAACCGCCTCACTTCCACATAAGGCGGTTATTTATGTTTAGATAACTTAATTTCGGGAGACACCGCTTACCGCAGGCGCCTCTTGTTATGTTTATTATAACACCAAAATATATTTTTGTCAATAACCCTGAAAGGAAGAATATTTATGAAAAGATCAATGACACTTACCTACGAGGTGGGTGACGGGCTTTATATCAACATCACAAACAAATGCCCCTGCAACTGCACCTTCTGCATAAGAAACAACGGCGACGGCGCTTACGGCTCTGACCCGTTATGGCTTGAGCATCAGCCGACCGCCGAGGAGATCATCGCCGACATTAAAAAGCGCGACCTTGACAAATACAGCGAGGTGGTTTTCTGCGGCTACGGCGAGCCTACCTGCGAGCTTGAAACGCTTTTAAAAGTAGCAGACTATATAAAGAGTGTGAGCAGGATCAAAACAAGGCTCAACACAAACGGCCTTTCAAACATTATTAACGGCAGAAACACCGAGCAGGACTTTAAAGGCAGGCTCGATGCGGTATCGGTAAGCCTTAACGCGCCCACAAAGGAAGAATATGACGAGGTAACGCGCCCGTCATTCAAGGATACCGACTGCTTTAAGGCGATGTTTGACTTTGCGCAGACGGTAAAGGAATATGTTCCCGAGGTGATGTTTACGGTAGTTGACGTTATCGGTGAGGAAAAGATAGAGCTTTCCCGTCAGCTTGCAAAAAAGGCAGGCATACGCCTAAGGGTGAGGGAGTATATAAGCGAATGATTTGACAAGGATAAGCGCCTGTGATATAATATCCGTAGGCGTTTGCAAAAGCGTAGGCGGTCAAATCTTCCTCCGGAAACGGAGGTGAGCGGAAATGTCGGTTTTAGAAGTATTAACATTGCTTTTATTAATAACCGCTGTCATTGACCTTGTTGTCAAAATCTGCAATAACACAAAGAAATAACCGCCTGACTCTCACATAAGGCGGTTATTTATATCACATATTTAACCAACTCGGGGGTGACCGCTTACCGCAGGCGCCTCTTTGTTATAATTATTATACCACGAAGAAAACTAATTGTCAATAGCTTAAGGAATGAAGAATATGAGTGAACTTAAACGTGAATATTTTGATATATGTGTTATAGGTGCAGGCCATGCAGGGTGTGAGGCGGCGCTTGCCTCGGCAAGGCTCGGGCTTAAAACGGCACTCTTTACCATAACGCTTGACGGGGTGGCTAATATGCCATGCAACCCCTCTATCGGCGGAACGGCAAAGGGGCACCTTGTCCGTGAGATAGACGCATTGGGCGGTGAAATGGGCAAAGCTGCTGATAAGACCTTTTTGCAAAGCCGCATTCTAAACCGCGGCAAAGGCCCTGCTGTTCACAGCCTGCGCGCGCAGATAGACAGGGTAGCTTACCACAACCTTATGAAACACACCATAGAAATGCAGGATAACCTCTACCTTAAGCAGGCGGAGATAACTGATATTCTCTTTGAGGATAAAAGGGTAGTGGGCGTGCGCACAAAGCTCGGCACGGAATATGAGTGCAAGGCGGCGATAATCGCAAGCGGAACATATCTGGGCGGCATGATACACGTCGGCGCTGTTTCCTACAAAAGCGGCCCCGATGCCACGACCCCCTCGGAAAAGCTTTCCGACTGCTTAAGAGAGCAGGGCATAACGATAAGGCGCTTTAAAACCGGAACGCCTGCAAGAGTTCACAAGCGCTCTATCGACTTTGAGCTTTTGGAGCGGCAGGACGGCGACGAGAAGATACAGCCCTTCTCCTTTGAAACAAAGGGCGAGCTTAAAAACACCGTTTCCTGCTATGTTGCATACACAAATGCCGAAACGCACAAGGTTATAAAGGATAACATTCACCTCTCCCCTATCTATTCGGGGCGGATCGATGCTATAGGCCCTCGCTACTGCCCGTCGATAGAGGATAAGATAATGCGCTTTTCCGACAAGCCGCGCCATCAGCTTTTTATCGAGCCTATGGGGCTTGATACGGAGGAATATTACTTGCAGGGAATGAGTTCATCGCTCCCCGAGCAGGTGCAGCTTGATTTTCTGCACACTATAAAGGGCTTGGAGCGCGTAGAGATAATGCGAAACGCCTACGCGATAGAGTATGACTGCTGCGACCCTACCGAGCTGCTTGCCACCCTTGAATTCAAGGGGATAAGCGGTCTTTACGGCGCAGGGCAGTTCAACGGCACCTCGGGCTACGAGGAGGCCGCCGCGCAGGGGCTTATCGCAGGGATAAACGCAAGTCTTAAAATAAAGGGTGAGCCGCCGCTTGTTCTTGACCGCGCGTCCTCTTACACGGGAACGCTTATTGATGACCTTGTAACAAAGGGCTGCTCCGACCCATACAGAATGCTGACATCAAGGAGCGAATACAGGCTGCTGCTGCGTGAGGACAATGCAGACCTCCGCCTTACCGAGCATGGCCACAGAGTCGGGCTTATAAATGATGAAAGATATGAGCGTTTTCTTGTTAAAAAAGAGCTTATAGAAAAGGAAACAGAGCGCTTAAAGAAAGTCAACCTCTCCCCGACGGGCGGTATAAATGAGTATCTCGTATCGGTCGGGACAGAGCCTCTTTCTACGGGAATAAAGCTCTCTCAGCTTTTAAAGCGCCCCGAGGTGACCTATGAGGGCTTAGCCCCCTTTGACCCCGAGCGGCAGGAGCTGCCCGATGATGTAAAGGAGCAGGCAGAGCTTAACATAAAATACGAGGGCTACATAAAAATACAGTTAGAGCAGGTAGAGGCTATGCGCAAATTAGAGCAGAAAAAGCTGCCCGAGGATATCGACTACAGCACCGTTACGGGGCTGCGCCTTGAGGCGGCGGAAAAGCTTAACAAGATACGCCCCCTCTCTGTCGGGCAGGCAAGCAGGATATCGGGCGTAAATCCTGCCGACGTAAATGTTTTGCTGATATATTTGAGCCGAAACGAAAGAGGTGGCGGCAATGGTTAAGAAAAAAGCCACCGACTGCGAAAGCTGCGTCAATTTCGTTTATGATGAGGACTACGAGGAATACACCTGCCTTGTCAACTTAGATGAGGACGAGTATTACCGCCTTACAAATCAATCAAACTATGTCTGCCCCTACTACAGGCTTGATGATGAATACGGCGTGGTAAGAAAACAAAATTGACAAAAATAAGCACCTATGTTATAATAACACATAGGTGCTTGCTATATAGCGTAGGCGGTCAAATCTTTCCTCCTGCAAAGGGGGTGAGAAAATGGAAGTTACTGAGGTACTGACATTATTGTTGCTCATAACCGAGATCATCTCTCTTGTTGTCAATATTTACGGCAACAAAAAGAAGTAACCGCCTTTACTCCTACATAAAGACGGTTATAAAAATTAGCCAAATCTTTCGGAGGTGACCGCTTACCGCAGGCACCTCTTCGTTAATACTATTATATCATTACAACGATATTTTGTCAACACCTATGGAGAAAATTATGCTTACAAGTAAAGATGGATTTAAAAGCCTTTTTGAAAAGGGCGAAATGATGATAACAGATGAAATGTATGAGCGCTTTTTTATTTATGCAAAGCTTTTGGTCGAGTGGAACGAGAAAATAAACCTCACCGCGATAACCGAGCCCGATGAGATAGCGCTCAAGCACTTTTATGACAGCGTATACCCGTTTACGCTGTTTGATATGCCAAAGTCCGCTAAGGTGATAGATGTCGGCACGGGGGCAGGCTTTCCCTCGTGTCCGCTTAAGATATATAATGATGATATCGACCTCACCCTGCTTGACAGCCTGAATAAGAGGATCGGTTTCCTTACAGAGCTGTCGGACAAATGCGGGCTTGATGCTAAGTGCATACACTCCCGTGCGGAGGACGGCGGAAAGAACCCCGACCTCAGAGAAAGCTTTGACATAGCCTGCGCAAGGGCGGTAGCGCCGATGTATATTTTGGCGGAATACTGCCTGCCGTTTGTGAAGGTGGGGGGCTTATTTGCTGCACTTAAGGGCAGCAGCGGCAGCGAGGAGCTTGATGAGGCAAAGGAAAGCATAAAGCGCCTCGGCGGAAAGACCGAAAAGGTAACAGAATACACCCTGCCAAACGGCGACGGCAGAACGCTTATATTAATAAGGAAAACAACCCCCACCCCTGCAAAATACCCACGCCCGAAGGCAAAGATAAAAAAATAGCTTAGTAAAAAGCCGCTTATGTGTCTTACATAAGCGGCATTATCTTTATATATTGTAGTCTATCGTCATTTCCTGCCCGTGCTGAATGATGTCGCGCAGGGTTATACGGTCGATAACGCCCTTGACAGCCTTGTCAAGCTCCTCCCACACAAAAAGCGTCGGGCACTGATTTGCCCGAGGGCACTGGTTTACCTCGTCATCAAGGCAGGCAACGGGCGCCATACTCCCCTCGGTAAGCCTTAGTATCATACCTACAGTGTAAAACTCGGGCTCATGCGCAAGCCTGTAGCCGCCCTGCGCACCGCGAACGCTTTTCACAAAGCCTGCGCGGTTTAAGAGAATAACTATCTGTTCAAGATATTTTATCGAAATATTCTGACGCTTTGCGATATCCTTAAGCGGCATAGCGCTGCCGTTATCGTTTATAGCCATATCATACATCATTCTCAAAGCATACCTGCCCTTAGTTGACACCTTCATTTTTACACCGCCTTTTATTTTTTCTATCACCTACGAATTTACTATGTATTTATTATACCCGATTTTACTTAATTTGTCAATAGAAAAAGAAAAATAGAAATTTGGTGAAAAACGGGGGTACGGGGGCACTTTGCTTACTTTGTGAGCAGGCGCTCCCCCGAAAGATCTCAGGCACCTATGCATTTTACACATAGGTGCCTTAAGATCGGTTACTATTCTATCGGCCATGCCTTAAGATCGGGCAGCTCGTCAAGTGTAAGAACTCTGTCGTGATCCATAAGCTTTGTGAAGTATTCAAGCGAATTATGCTCACAGCCGAGCTGGAAATCCTTAAGCGCGAACTCGCCGTTCCATGTGCAGTAGTATGACCACCTTATCCCCTCGGACATACATGAGTCGGGGTCGGGTATACTGCCGTTTTCTGTCATGGCAACTATCTTGTTGGTCGAGGGGGTGTTCTTTGTGTAATCCCAAAGCCCCTTCTGCGGCGAGTGGTCGCCGTGAACCTCGGGGTAGCTGTCATAGCCGACTATATCCACATACTCATCACCGGGGTAGTAATCAACATTCTGCCCGTTCCATACCCAGATAAGGTTGTTGCAGTGGTGAACGTTTGTGAGCCTGTCATACATAAGTTTCCAAAGCTCTTTGTAAGCCTCAGCACCCGATGATCCCCACCAGAACCAGGGGTTGTTCCACTTCGGGTCACCGCCGCCCTCATGCAGCGGCCTCCAGAGTATCGGAACGTGGTTGTCATCAAGCTCCTGAAGATACATAGCTATCGAGTCGATATCTCTTATAAGGTATTCATAGCCCTCGGGGTCCTCGCCGTTTAAAGCCTTTGCAAGCGAGAAATTGGTCTTATCACTGTAAAAGCCCTCCCACCAGGCGGCGCCGTTGTATTCAAGATACGGCTCGGGCGCGTTCCAGTGCCAGCACATTGTAACTATGCCGTTTCGGTTTAAATACCAGTCCTCGGCGGTCTGAACTATCATTCCCGGGCTTGAGCCGTGGGCAACTCTTGACGGAGATGCCTCTATAAGGTCAAGACCCATAATAGCAGGGTACTTGCCGAGCTTGTAGTCATATTCCGAGAACTCGGCGCTGTCAACGCCCCTGTTATCGGCAGCATACTGCCCCGATATGATATACTTTCCGTAAACATCGCACAAAAAGCTGTAAAGGCGCTTTGTTTCGTCGGTAGCGTTGGGGTTTGAAAGCGTTTTTGATACCTCAAACTGAGTAAGGTCTACCGCCTTTGCGCCCGTTATCTTTATATTATCAACAAAAAAGCTGCCGTTTTTAGCCTTTATACCTATTTTGTGCTTGCCCTTTGTTACATTCACCTTTTCTGCGGTGAAGTCGGCAAACTTATCACTTTCGACCACAAAGGTGCTTGTTTCAGCCCCGTCAATGGTGATAAAGTTTTCGCTTTTACCCGTTGAGTTTGCAGCCCTTACAATAAAGTCATAGCTGCCGTCGCAGGGGAACTCGCCCTCAATCTCAAAGCCGTCGCCATTGCTGCCGAGTGCTGCAAAGCCCTTGCCCGTGAATTCGCCGAACTTTTTAAGCTCTATCGTCTTGCCGCTGATAAGGTATTCACCGTCCTCAGCCTCAAGACTAAGCTCAAAATCCTCGGGGATATCCGATTTGTTCTGAACGTCCGAGAGGTCAAAATCACCCCTTGTTTCGGTAACAGCCTCCATTGGAACGTCCACACGCTCTCTTGTGGTAACAGCGGAAATGCCGCTTTCAGACGAGCTGTCGGATGATGATGATGAGCCGCTGCTGTCAGCGCCCGATGATGAGCTGTCGGTACTGCCGCATGAGCACATAGCGAGCATTACCGCAGCGGTAAGTGCGCAGATACTGCGCTTAGAGTTTCTTTTCATAAAATGTTTCCTTTCAATTAGCCGATAAAGTTATTTTCGTAAAAACTTCCTGTAAAAAAAATCAGTAAAGCGTGTTGGCAGTATAAACAGCAAAAGCTGCGCCGTCACGGGGATAAGAAAATCAAATAATGACGAAAAGCCCGATTTATATATCCTGTGCCTTACTGTTATAAACGATTTGGTATTTGCCCAGTGGCGCTTTTTGCGGTAGCTTTCGGACACTCTGTAGCGCACGAGCATCTTAGGCAGGTTCTGCGCCTTTGCGCCTTTTTGCAGCATTCTCACGGCGAACTCATAATCCGAGCAGTGTGCAAGGTCACTGTAACCGCCTGCCGCAAATGCCTTTGATTTACGGAATGCGACAGTCTGTCTGTTAAAGGGGTTGCGGCGCTTAGCGTATTTCATTATCTCGCTGTGGTGCAGGGGGCATTTTTTAAGTGCTAAGACCTTGCCCGTTTCGCTGTCAAACTCCTCCACCCAGCCGCCTAAGATATCAAGCTCGGGGTCAAGTGCGAAAACGCGCATCTGCGCCTCGCAGCGGTCAGGCTCGGAGATATCGTCAGAATCCATTTTGATAATGAATTTATTTGAGCAGGCTGCTATGCCGATATTGAGTGCCGCGCCGAGCGACATATCCTCCTCAGTGCGGATAATGCGGAAAATGCTCTTATACTCGCTCTGAAAGCTTTTGGCTATGATGTTCAGCTCATTTGTAAGCTTTCCGTCACACACGAGCACGAATTCCGACGGCGGATAGGTCTGCATAAGCATACTTTCAAGGCTGTCGTTAAAATTAGCGGGTATCTCCTTCTCATAGACGCACATCAGTGCAGAATATGATGGCAGCCGTTCATTTGAGCTTACCATATATCGACCCCGCTTTCATGACTTTAATATATAATGATTATATCATAAATTATACTGCCGTGTCAAGAGGATTTATGGCAAATTGCACAAATCATCTTGACAATCGAGCGGTAAAATGTTATAATTATTTTACCAATTATTTAATAAAGGAGAGGCGCTATATGAAAAGGCTTATATCCACAGTCACGGCTTTTATGATGATATTTACTCTTGCTTTGATCCTCCCCGAAGGGGCGCTAAGGGCAGGGGCGGCTAATAAGTTCAGCGGCAGCTTTTATATGGGCTATTATGATTGGGACGAGGTATCGGGTGCTAAGGATTACCGCGTTACGTTTGAATCAACAAAGCAGTCGGGCAGCTTTACCACAACAAAGCCCGAATTCAAGTTGGCAGACTATTTTACTTACAAGGGCTATCTTTATTCCTTTAAGATATATGCAAGAAACAGCAGCGGCAGCACGATCGCCGAAAGCTATCTTGATTATTGGAGCGATACCGCCGAGATAACGGGCGTTAAGCTCTCCGCTGACCTGACAAAGCTTGAATGGGACGCTTTTGAGGGAGATTATGAGGAATATAGTATAAACATATTTTACCCGGGCGGCGCAGGCGGCTTTGATGTCGAAAAGGGCGTTACAAGCGCAAACCTGCTTGAGAAAATGGCAGATCAAAACCGACCAACAGGCACCTACAGTGTAAATATTGCCGCCACCCTCCGCGAAGGCTATACACGCAGAATGGGCTGGAGCGAAGAGATATCCTTTGAATATGAAAGCCAAAACAAATATGTCAGCAAAACAAGCGTGACGGTCGATCTGCCTGCGGTGGGGCAGACACCTGCCGATATAACCGATAAAAATGTAAATATAGTAATTAACGACGGCAAGGAATATACCTCTGATTATTTAAGGATGTATGTTTTGGAATGGAAAAGAAAAGACTCTGGTTCGACAGGCTTTGTTACGATGAAAGATAATGAAGTATTTGAAAAGGATACGGAGTACAGGCTATGGGTCATTATATACCTTAATAACGGCTGCTATATGGATCGGGACATTGCGTATGACAAGGGCGATTATTCATCATCTGTAAACGGCACAGATGCAAGAATGATAAATATGAGCGCTTTGAAGCAGTATTATCTTGAATATACATTCACGCCAAAGTCAGCGATCGACAGAGTTGACCTGACCCTCACAGAGCCGAAGGCAGGCGAAAAGCCCGACAATACCGCAGCAGTCACAAAGGGCGAGGCAAAGGTCACATTGGTACAATGGACGGAAAACAATGCACTTGCCGACACCTTCGAGGAGGGCAAGACATATAATGCAAGACTGGTGCTTTCACCGCTTGAAGGCTATACATTTACCGAGGACACCAAAGTTTACTTTAACGGCAAGCAGGCAGATGTATGGGCGCTGATGCCGATTTTCGGGGGATATAAAGGAAATGTCATATATACCCTTGACTTTGACTGCAAGGGTGCACGCATTCCGGGAGATGCAACGGACGACGGCAAGGTAAACATTGCAGACGTTATCAGAATACAGCAAAAGCTCGCAGGCTGGAAAGTTAAGATAAACGAACAAAATTCCGACGTAACGGGCGACGGAAAGGTAAATATAGCGGACGTTATACGCATTCAGCAAAAGCTGGCAGGCTGGAAGGTAACGCTAAAATAAATTATCGGAGGAATAACAATGGCAAAGGATCTTAACCCCTCACAGGAAAAAAGTGTGCTTAGCAATATGCTGGGCTTTGTGCTTTTAAAGGACGCAAATTTCGACTGGCCGCGTTTTCGCAAGGCGCTTGCGGACGAGTGGCATTTAGACATCTCAAACGACGAGGTCAAGGACGGCTCGGTGGTGCTGAGGATAAATGATATGCTCGTGGCCTGCTCGCTGATGCCTAACCCCGTGCCTGACGGCGAGGCCGAGGCTAACGCTAAAAACAGCGTTGTCTGGAAGAACGCACAGGAAGAGGTCGCAAAGCACAAGGCGCACTGCATGATAGCTATCATGTCAAAAAACGGCACGGCGGTAGAGCAGGCCGAGCTTTTTGCAAAGGTAGCGGCGGCAATGCTCAGCCTTAAAAATGCGATAGGTATTTACAAATACCCGACGGTTTATCAGGCGCAGTTTTACCGCGATATGGCACAAAGCATGAATCACGGTGAGTTCCCCACGCCGATAGCTATCCATGTGGGAATGTACCTCTCCGAGGGGAAGATGAACGCATACACCAGCGGAATGCAGTTTTTCGGCAAGGACGAGATAGAGGTCATCGGCTCGCTTGCACAGCCGGGTGAGCTTTACGGGTTTATGCTGTCAATTGCCGAGTATGTCATCTTGGAGGACGCGGTTTTGCAGCCGGGTGAAACGATAGGCTTTACCGAGGAGCAAAAGCTCCTCATTACAAAAAGCGCAGGCGTTGCAATGCCTATCGAAACTATCAAGATAGGCTTTATGCAGGGATAGATGTGCTAAATAGCAACAGCAAATAAAAACTCCCCTGAAAGGAAAATACCTTTCGGGGGAGTTATTCATTATCGGGATCAAAGAACTCTTACTCTTACAACACCGTCGATAGCCTTGATAGCGTCGATATCGGCATCGCCCTTGACATCGAGCATTGTGTAAGCCCAGTCCTTCTTGGACTTGTTTACCATGTTCTCAATGTTAGCGCCCTTGTCAGCAACAGCCGCTGTTATCTGAGTGATAAGCGCAGGAACGTTCTTGTGGAGAACGCATACGAGTTTGTCAGCAGTTTTAACAAGCTCTGCATTCGGGAAGTTAACGGAATTTCTGATCGTTCCTCTCTCAATGTAGTCGATAAGCTCATCGGCTGCCATTACGGCGCAGTTGTCCTCACTCTCCTCGGTAGATGCGCCGAGGTGAGGGATAGCTACAACGTTCTCAACGCCTAAAACAGCGTCAGACGGGAAGTCAACAACATATCTTGCAGCCTTGCCCGATGCAAGTGCAGCCTTGATAGCGTCAGCGTTTACAAGCTCACCTCTTGCAAAGTTAAGGATCCTTACGCCGTCCTTGCAAAGAGCAAGTGTGTCAGCGTTTATTGTGTCCTTAGTATCAGCATTGTAGGGGAGGTGGAGCGAGATATAGTCGCTCTCGGCATAAATATCGTTAACATTGTTTGTTACCTTTACCTGGGGCTTAAGGTTAAGAGCAGCGCCTACGGACAGGAACGGGTCATAGCCGATAACGTTCATGCCGAGTGAGATAGCGATATTTGCAAGCTTGCCGCCGATAGCGCCAAGGCCGATAAGACCCAAGGTCTTGCCCATTATCTCGTTGCCTGCGAAGTTTGACTTGCCTTTTTCTACAAGCTTGCCGACCTCGTCGCCCTGACCCTTAAGTGTCTGAGCCCAGGTGATAGCCTCGGGGATCTTACGGGACGCTAAAAGAAGACCGCAAACCGCAAGCTCCTTAACAGCGTTAGCATTAGCGCCGGGGGTGTTGAAAACAACGATGCCCTGCTCTGCGCACTTGTCAACGGGAATGTTGTTAGTGCCTGCGCCTGCTCTTGCTATAGCAAGGAGGTTATCCTTAAATTCCATATCGTGCATTTTAGCCGATCTTACCATTACCGCCTCGGGAGCGTCGCAGTTATCCGAAACTGCATAATCAGCGCCGAACTTGCTTGTTCCGCAGGCAGCTATTTTATTGAGTGTCAATACGTTTATCATTTTGGTTCAGTCCTTTTCTGTCAATGAAGTTTATTATTCATCAAAGTCATTTATCGGGGTGACAACAGGCTTGCCGTCGCGGTCAAGCAGAGGTGTTAGCCCTCCTGCATTGCCTTCGGAAACAAAAAGATAATTAACGCCCGTTTCGCGGTCAACGAATATTTCCTTTGTGGTCACAAAGCCCTCATCGGAAAAAGTTTTTACAAAGCGCTCTTGTTTCTTTGCCATAATTATCACTCCATATAAAAAGGCGGAGCGCAGCGACTTCATAAATACCGCTGAAGGCGCACCGCCATTTTTATTGATTATTTATTCTTTATAGCCGAACAAAGTGAAGTGCTTACGAGTTCTCAGCCTCGAACTTCTTCATGAATTCTACGAGCTTTTCAACGCCCTCGATAGGCATAGCGTTGTAGATAGATGCTCTCATACCGCCGACAGTTCTGTGACCCTTAAGGTTCTCAAAGCCTGCTGCCTTAGCCTCTGCAACAAACTTAGCATCAAGATCAGCGTCGCCCGTTACGAAGGGAACATTCATGATAGAGCGGTCTTCCTTAACGACTGTGCCCTTGAACATCTTGCTCTCATCAAGGAAATCATAAAGGATCTTAGCCTTCTTTTCGTTGTGAGCCTTCATGCCCTCAAGGCCGCCCATTTTCTTTATCCACTTGAACACCTTGCCGCAGATATAGATGCCGTAGCAGGGGGGAGTGTTGTAAAGCGAGCCGTTGTCAGCCTGGATCTTCCAGTCACACATTGTAGGTGTCTGCTTGAATGCAGGGCCGTCAGCGATAAGGTCCTCTCTTACGATAACGATCTGAACGCCCGAAGGACCGACATTTTTCTGAACGCCGCCGTAGATAACGCCGTACTTTGTTACATCTACAGGCTCGGAAAGGAAGCAGGAGGATACGTCTGCTACGAG
>JAGBNQ010000005.1 GCA_017634275.1 Ruminococcus sp.
ATTAATTATTAATTCCTACTCCGTTACCGCCCAGCCGAGTATCTGAAAGCTTTTCCCCTCATCTCCGGGGATAGTGTTTACCTCTATGCTGTATGTCTGCGCGGTGTCCGAGCTTGCTACCTGCACTACCTGCGGATTGCCCCAGCCGCCGCTTGCTATCGCGTTTACAAGCGTGCTGTTCTCATAGCCGTCAGCCTTTACGCTTACATCGGCATTTGCGTAATTTCCGCCGCCTACCTCTTTATAAATAAGGAAAACATTCTTGCCCGTCAGCGTGAATTTTATCGGGTCAGCGCCGTCCTTCATATGCCGCCAGCCGTTGTTAAAGCTTGCAACGTCAGTCTCGCCTTGTTTCCAGCTGCCGAGGTCATCAGCTTTCAGCGTGTCGCCCTCGACCATTTTTGCGCCATAGCTTAGCAGCAGGTTTTTAGGCTCTTCGGGCACGCTGTAGGCATTTGATGACTGCTCTGTTACTGTCTTGAAATAGTTATCTATCATTTTTGCCACAAGCTTGTGCCCCTCGGGGTTGGGGTGAGCCTCGTCATTTGAAAAATCCGACCATTTTAGCCTGTCATTTTCAAACAAGAACCTTAGCGCATCGCAGTAGGATATCATCGGCAGGTCATAGTAGCTGCCTAATTCCTTCATATAGTCCTGCGCCGAGTAATCGTCCTTAGTCACCGAGAATAGCAGAATTACGGCGATATCTCTGTCAAGCAGCGTTCTTATAATGCTCTCATACGCCTCCTGATAGGTAAAGTCAGTTCCGTCATTCACGGCATACTCAACAAATACGATGTCGGGCTCTGACACGAGCAGGTCGCGCTCCATTCTTAAAATACCGAGCCGCGAGGGCGTGCCGCTAAGGCCTGCGTTGCAGTATTTCACATTTTCGCCCGTGCCGTACATATCCTTAAAAGCATTGTAGGTGAGTGAGGCATAGCATTCATCGGGATTTACCGTATACCCCTCTGTAATAGAGCCGCCTAAGTAGCCGAGCGTTATTTCCTCGCCTGCCTGCGCTTTTTGTATCTTTTCCTTTATCGGGTTAACATTACCGTAGCTTACGAGCGATTTTTCAAGCATTGCCGCCTCCCATTCCTCGTCGGTCTGCGGCAGCTTTTCTGCCTTGGAGGAGTTTTCTTCCCCGACAGAGCATACCTCGCAGCTCGATGTGCTGTCTGAGGAGGAGCTGTCACCGCAGGAGGTAAGTACGGCCGCGGCAAGGGATAGTGATAGGATAATTGTGAGTGTTCTTTTAAGCATTGCTGTGATTCTCCTTTCATAGTGGTGCTGTAAACGTTTTTAAAGCCTATATATGAAACAAACCCCCCGAAACTCGGGAGGTTTGTAAAATGTTCATTTTATCAGTTGATAACTGTCTTCTCAGTTTCCTTATCAAAGATGTGGATCTTGTTAGCCTCGATAACTACCTGGATCTCATCCTGAGGACGAGCTGTAGAACGAGGAGCAACTCTTGCTGTTAGCGGAATACCCTCGCAGGTGAGGTAGAGATATGTCTCAGCACCCATCATTTCAGTAACTTCAACTGTAGCGTTGATAACGCCTGTTGTAGCTGTGGAAATAACCATATCCTCATCGGAGATAGCCTCAGGTCTTACACCGAGGATAACTTCCTGATCAACAAGCTCTTCAAGAGCCTCGCGGTTTGTAGCAACCTTGCTCTCGGGGATCTCAACTGTGTACTTAACACCCTGAGATGTCTTTGTATCTTCAGAGCCGAACTCTACGAGGAAGCTGTCGCCTGCCTTTAAGAGCTTAGCGTCGATGAAGTTCATCTGAGGTGAACCTATAAAGCCTGCAACGAACTGGTTAACAGGGCTGTTATAGAGGTTTGTAGGAGTATCTATCTGCTGGATGTAGCCGTCCTTCATAACAACGATACGGTCACCCATCGTCATAGCCTCTGTCTGGTCATGTGTAACGTAGATAAATGTTGTACCAAGTCTCTTGTGGAGCTTTGAGATCTCGGTTCTCATCTGCGCTCTCAGTTTAGCATCGAGGTTGGAAAGAGGCTCGTCAAGTAAGAATACCTGAGGCTCACGAACTATAGCACGTCCGAGAGCAACACGCTGTCTCTGACCACCGGAGAGAGCCTTCGGCTTTCTGTCAAGAAGGTGAGCGATATCAAGGATCCTTGCAGCCTCCTCGACCTTTCTTGCGATCTCATCCTTCGGAACCTTTCTCAGCTTAAGACCGAATGCCATGTTCTCGAAAACTGTCATGTGCGGATAAAGAGCGTAGTTCTGGAAAACCATCGCGATATCTCTATCCTTAGGAGCTATATCGTTAACGAGTCTGTCGCCGATATAAAGCTCGCCCTCGCTGATCTCCTCAAGACCTGCGATCATACGGAGTGTTGTCGATTTACCGCAGCCTGAAGGGCCTACGAGAATGATAAACTCCTTGTCCTTGATCTCAATGTTGAAATCTGATACGGCGATAACACCGCCTGCGTACTTTTTGTAGATCTCTCTAAGTGATACACTTGCCATCTAAAAAGGACCTCCCTATTTTAAATATTTTTAATTTACTAACTTATGTAAGGTGATGCCTTGTATTTTAGAGCGTTTATCCTCACTCTTGCAGACTTAGCCCACCTAATATTAGCTATGTTAATATCATAACAAATTTTTCATACATAAACAAGAGTTTTTTTTACTAAACTTTATCATAACTCTTTATAAATATTGACTAAAATTATACTAAGGCTGGTAAAAATTTCCAAGTCGGTTCATCATTGTGACTGTAATCTTTCAACATCTTTGTGCATTATCTCTAATACCCCTCCGAGCGGCAATTTTTCGTCAAGTGCAAGCGCGCCGATTTTTATTCTCTTTAAATATACTACCTTATTGCCGAGTGCCTCAAACATTCTCTTTACCTGATGAAATTTGCCCTCGTGCAGTATAAGCTCGCATTCATTCGGCTCCTGCTTTGGTATAAACTGTGCAGGCAGGCATTTTTCGCCGCCGTCTATCGTCATGCCATTTTCAAACTTTTCCTTGTAGGAAAGCTCCCACGGTCTTTCAAGCCTTACAAAATACGTTTTCGGAACGTGGGACTTAGGGGAGAGCATTCTGTGGGCTAACTGCCCGTCATCTGTGAGCAGCACAAAGCCCTCGGTGTCCTTATCGAGCCTGCCTGCCGGGAAAAGCCCCTCGCGCCTGTATTCTTCGGGGATAATGTCGATAACAGTCGGGCATTCCCCCTCCTTAGTCGAGCAGACAACGCCCTGCGGCTTATTCAGCATAAGGTAGAGATTTTTTCTGTAAACTATCTCCTCGCCGCCTACAGCAACTAAAGCCGAGCTTTCATCTAGCTGCATATCCGCCTTTTTGGCTTTTTGCCCGTTAACGGTAACAAGCCCTTTTTTTACAAGCGCCTTTACGTCGTTTCGGGATAGGTCTGTGCGCTGTGAGGATATAAATTTATCAAGCCGCATTTTGCATCTCCTTTCTGTCAGATAGGTGTCATATAGCCCTATACTGTTTTTAAAAAGCCTGCAAGCAGCAGGAAAGTCCCCACGACCGCAGCACCGCCCGGCAGAACAAATATGACTGCCTGCTTTTTTGAGATCGTGTTGTATTTTTCGGGGTGCTTTTTCTGCGATCTTTTCATAAGAATGTAAAGAAAAACAATAATTATAAGCCCGACTATGCCGATAAGATTTATGTTTTCCATAGTATCTCCTTAAGCTTTTGAGAATACAGCCTGTGTCCGTAATATTATATCATATTCGGGATAAATATGTCAACAAATCTTTGTATTGACATCGGCAGATATAGTGTGGTATACTTAAGGTATAAATATATATTAGGGAGGAAAAAATATGAAATGTATGTATTGTGGTCAGGATAATCCTGACGGTGCGGTTTATTGCAGATGCGGCAGGCCGCTCACACTTGGCGGAGGCTACGGTGGGCAGAACCCCTTTCCTATGCAGACGCCCGATATGGTAAAGCATAGAAAATCGGTGCCCGTGCTGCCGATAATCCTTGTTTTGCTGATGCTTGTGGCAGCAGGAGGATTCTTCTATTACAGAAACTATCTTAAAGCATCTCTCACAGATGAGAGCAAGTGGGGAACTATAAGCGGCAGCGGCTACTCTATCAAAGCGCCAAAGCTTATGAAAAAGGGCGATATGCTCACGGTCGGCAGTGAAGAATCAAAGCTGCTTGATTTCTATACCTGCGAGGAAATGGGCTTTGATGTGAGCGTTTATAATTATTCCGCTGACGAGAAGAAAATGTACGGCGATCTTGATACAAAGGCATACCTTGCAGCCTACAAGCTAAGCGGCAGGGTGCAGAAAATAAACGGGCAGGAGATTAAATTCCAGGTGCGCGAGGGTGAGAATTACCTCTATGCAGGCTATAACGTCCACCGCCCGAACCACGTAGGCAAGAGCGATGATGTGTATTTTATAGAGTCAATGTTCCCGAGTGAAGACGGCTATTATCTTGTAGACGCCTACTGCGCCGAATCGGATAAGGGCAAGTATGAGGAATACCTCCTTAAAATGCTCGATTCATTTGAGATAAAATAAATAGGATTAAATTAAATAAAACAGGTATCGCCGCGGCTTTCAAACCGCACAGCGATACCTTTTTTGTTTATTTATTCTACATTCTAAATTATTAATTCTTTATTCTATATTATAAATTATTCATTATTCACCAAGGCTGTAAAGCCAAAGCTTTACAGCCGTTTCAGTCCCTGCATAAAGCCGTCAAGACGTGTGCAGCAGACATCGCCGCCGATAAGCGCGCCGTCGCATATGTAGAGGTTTATAAAAACGTCCTCGCTGTCTTCATAGCCCTTGTAGTTATGTACGTTATATGTGTATATCTCGCAGGTCTTTCCCTTGTATTTTTCAAGGTCAAAGCCCTGCTCCTTTTGCAGCTCGTTGTATTTTTTGTAAACATCGTTCCATTTCTCGGGGATAAGGACTACCTTGCATTCATCATACTCCTTGCCTACCTCCCAGCCCATTTGCGAGATAAACGCCTGTCTGTCTGATTCGGTCTTTAATGTGTATATATCCCCCTTTTCCGATTTAGCGCGCCCTATCAGGATAAGCACCGCCGCTAAAGCCACAAAGACCGCCCCGATAATAACAGCCCCCGTATTTTTCTTTACCTTAAAGGTCTTGATAAACATAGAAAACTCCCTCTTTCATAAAAGTATTTGTATATTATATGCAAGGTGAGGACAAAATATAATTGAACAAATGATAAAGATAAACAGGAGTTTGGCGATTCAATGCACAATGCACAATGC
>JAGBNQ010000028.1 GCA_017634275.1 Ruminococcus sp.
AAACTTGCTTGGATTTACGAAACTTTTGCTGTGGGTTTTAGAGGATAATTGGAGTGCAAGAAGGTTCTATGAAAAAAATGGTTTTTGGTGTTCTAATGAATATATGACTGATAATATCGGTGGAAAAGATCTTCGGGAAATAATGTATACTTTTCCTGTTCAAAATTCTGATTTAGCTTAGCAACATAAATATGCACAATGCCCCTGAGTGCTTTGTAACACTCAGGGGCAAAACTTCTATATAGGTATCTGTCTTATCTTCCCGAGGGTGATTTTATATATCAATATGTGTGAACACGCCGTTTTCATAGATGACAGCGCTGTGTGATGAGCCGTTTTTGGGGATAGATACAGAACCCGGGTTTACGGCAAGAAAAATTCCGTGCAAAGCATTCTCGGGGATATGCGTATGTCCGTAGACAAGCACATCGCCCTCACAAAGCGCAGGAGGTGAATCGGGAGAGAATTTATGGCCGTGAGTAAGAAACATTCGTGTATCACCGTCAAAGAGCCATGCATAATCTGCCATTATCGGAAAATCAAGCACCATCTGGTCAACCTCGGTATCGCAGTTGCCGCGAACGCAGATGATTTTATCCTTTAATGGGTTTAACAAGGCTATGACCTCCTTCGGGGCATATTCCTCGGGGAGATCGTTTCTCGGGCCGTGATAGAGAATATCGCCCAAAAGCACGAGCCGCTCGGCACCGCTTTTATCAAATGCATCAAGCATTCTCCTGCACCACTTGGCAGAGCCGTGTATATCAGATGCTATAAATAATCTCATTTGCTGCCTGCCCTCTTTCTTGCAAAAATAAATGTGGCAACTACAGCCCCCACAAGCACCGCTCCCCCACCGATAAGCAGCAGCGTCTTGGCGGACGTGCCTTCACTATCGTTATCATCTTCGGGCTCGGCCTGCGCAGGCTCGGCCTTTGGCTTTTCTACCTCTACCGTATAGCTTGTCTGCCTGATAAGCTTATCAAGCGTTTCATATATCTTTTTATGCCCGTCAGCATTCGGGTGAATATCTACCTTTTTTATATTGGTAAGAGTATCGCCATGCCCCGAGAAAGCCTCGTAGATATCGGCGACCGTATAATTATCCTCGCCCTTTTCATTTGCAGCATTCTGAAGTATCTGCTCATTTAGCCCCGTTATCTTGCTCTTGACAAAGGCTATAAAAAGCTTTGGCTTTTCGGTGGTGTCCATAGGGTTATAGACCGTTTGCAGTATCACCCTTGCATCGGAAATGCTGTTTATATAGGAAAACATCTCCTTAAGATTTTCGCCGTAGGCCGCAATTTTCTCATCAAGTACCTTTGAAAGCCCCGAATAGACCTCGATGATATTGGTAAGAGAATGCTCCTCAAGCAGTTCCTTAAAGCTGATGCCGTATTCTGTGTTTTCCGTGAAAAAGCCGTAGAGAGTATGCAGAAGGTCATTTCCGCCGATAGAGATAAGAATAAGATCTCTGTCCTTTAAAAGGCTGTCATATTCGCCTTTTTTAAGAGAGTCAAGAAGTTCATCGGAGGTCTGCCCGTCAATTGCCTTATTGACAAAATCCTCCTTGCCGACCTTAAGCTCGCTCTCAAAATCGGCTTTTAGCATATTTGAGTAGCTCATGGTATTTTCTCTGCCCTTATCATACCCGTCAAGCCCATAGCCCGTAGCAATTGAGTCACCTATTACAAGCACCTTTTCGGGAACAGGCGAGTCGATATAATCATATTCCTTATCATCGGCAAAAGCTAAAACATTACTGCTTACAAACAGCCCTGCCGATAAAAGAAAAGCCGTGATACGTCTGAGATGTGAATTTTTTAATAGCATTATCTATCACCTTTCTTAAAATCCAACAATAGATCTATTTATATTATAGCATACAAGAGTGAAAAATACAACAATCCGCCTTAAATTTTTATTTATGTAAAATATTAAAGTATATCAAAAATATCGTAATAACCATAAATTGTAAGATATCAACTAAAGCCCGCTTGGATTTTGTGTAATTATAATACATTTACCTATAATTTGTAAACAATATAATTTACTTCATACAAAACCCTTGACATTTTTTAATTGTTGTGTTATTATAAAATAGGATAATATGAAACGTGAGTATTAATTTTTTAACACAGAAAGGGTGACAGAAAATGACCGATTATTGCTACCCCGTCCTCGGTGAAGAGGCAGGCCTGCCAATGTATGTACTCGGTGCGGGTGCAAGGGATCAGGAGTTTCATTTTATCAGAGAAACGGGCTACCCTAACGATCAGATCATTTATTGCGTAAGAGGAAACGGAGTATTAAAGCTTGACGGAGAAAGCTATGAGATAGATGCAGGCACGGGCTTTTTTCTGCCCGAGGGCAAGCCGCACGAATACTACCCCACTGAGGATATATGGGAAACACATTGGGTGACTTTTGCAGGAAATGAGGTAAGCAACATCTTAGGCTTTATCAAGCTTGACAAGGCGCGCGTGTTTACAATTCACGACTTAAACCAGCTTGATGCCATATTCAAGAAAATGCTCTACCTTATGAAAACAAATTACTATTACTGCGGAATACAATGCTCGGTGCTGTTATATCAGTTTTTTATGGAGCTGCACAGAGTAGTAAATCTGCAAAACGGCTCGCAGGAGAGTCAGAAATTAAACCAGTTAGCGCCCGTAATGGAATACATCGACAAGAACTACAAAAACGACATTACTCTTGTAGAGCTTGCCGACCTTGTAGACCTTTCTCCGCAGTATTTATGCAGGCTTTTCAAGGAGTGCTTAAGCATTCGTCCGTTTGAATACCTTGCAAGAAAGCGCGTTCAGCAGGCAAAGATACTGCTATTAGAAGGCAAGTGGAACATAAACGAGATAGCCTCAATGGTAGGCTATAACGATTGCAGCTATTTCTGCGCGGTGTTCAAAAGGCATGAAATGCTCTCGCCTGCGGAATTCCGCAGCTTGCACAGAAAGGCAAATAAGTAAGCCCCACTTAATCAAAGGGGCAGCACAAAGAGATACTATGGCTGCGCAGAAAATGCTCTGCGCAGCTTTTGCTGTTTATTTACGCTCTTGCTTGCAAAAAAATTTTATAGTCCTGCACAATTCTGCGCATTTCATTCGTATATATATTAAGGATACTGAAAGGAGGGGAGCTTGTGGACAGGCAGCGAATGGCTTTGATATATGAAGACTATGCCGAAACAGTCACAAGGGCTGCGTGGCACTACACGGGCAGCCTGCATACTGCGCAGGACTGCGCTGAAGAGGCCTTTCTTCGCCTTATGCGGCAGGAGGATATGGAGGATTCTCACATTCTCCCGTGGCTGATAAGAACGGCGGTCAATGTTGCTAAGGACACGCTAAAAGCTCACGAACATAGCCGCACAGTTCCCCTTGACGAGCTATCGTGCGCAGTCACCGACGACGAGCTTACCCTTTCGGAGCGTGCCGCTATGAGGGCTATGCTCTCACTTGATGAGCGCTACAGACTTCCGCTTTATCTGCACTTAGCGCAGGGCTATACGATAATAGAAACGGCAAAGCTGCTCGGGAAGGGTATGAACACTACCGCATCGCTGATAAGGCGAGGGAAAAAGCTTTTGCAAAAGGCTTACGAAAAGGAGGGATTCTGATGCGGAAAAATAATGCGGTGAACAGCTATATCAGCGGCGTAAAAAAGCTCAGCGCCCGTGAAAACCCTTTTGCTGATGATGTTACTGATGACAGCCCTATCAACAGCAAGCGTGAAATAACGCACAAAGCCGCTTATGTCCGTCCGCAGCTCGGGGTATTTGCGGCTGCTGCGGTGCTGATCGTTTTTGTATCATTCGGGGCGGTAATACTTGGTAATCGCATAGGAAAAGACAGCCCTGCGACAGACAGTTTTGAAAGCACAGCACCCTCAAGTGAAGAAAACTATTTTCCCTACGATGATACAAATTCAAATGAAACACCTGCCGTAAATAAGTTTACAGATGCTAAAGATGCGATAAATGCCTACCGTGAGACCGATCGTCAGGCACAGGAGATACTTTGTGACTTTGACCGACAGATAGAAACTGCGCAGGATATAGATATGTTAAGAAATGATGTGCTTACTAAGCTTATGCCGCTTGCAAATACAAGTAACTCGGCTGTGGAATATCTCAAAAGCGTTGATGTGAGCGTACTGCTGCTTGATGTTTACAGACACGAGGGCGACGAGGCTTATTATCTTGAAATTTTCAACGGCTTAAATCAAAAAATCACACTTTCCGAGGAGGCCGAGGTGAATAACAACATCACGGGTGAGAAATACACAAACGCAAGGCTTGACGAGCCCACAGCAATTGAATCAAAAAGCATTACCGAGATAAGGCTGCTGCCCGATAAGCCGCTTGTAGGTGAGCTTAATGTGAAATTCGCAGCAGATGACGGTGACGGAGTTATTTTTGATTTTGATTTTTCCGAGACCGTAACTACTCTAAGCCGTGAGCGGATAGCAGAGCTTACAAAAATGCTTGGCAAAGAATAATGCACAATTTTCGCCCCTTCATTCGTATTAAGAATGAGGGGGCGGTTTTTGTGTCTTATGTTTTTAAGAACCTGAAAAACTTTATTCATTGTGAGCGGCTTATTTTTATTGTGGCGGTGGTGTGCATTATAGCATCGTCTTTTATCGTGAACTTTTCCTATGGGCTGTACTATAACTACAGCGTTAAGATAACCGAGGCGGAGATCGACACCAAAGACCTTGACACCTCTATTGCAGAGGGTGTGACGCTTACCAAAGGAGAGCTGCAAAGCTATGCCGAGGCGCTTGATGAAAAGACACTTAACGGCATGACCGTTATTTACACCGCTGCAAGGATACCCGAATTTGCCGACGAAACGACCTACGGCCCTATGGCAATGAGGTTCGTTATCCATAATGGCAGCTACGGGATATGCGAGGTCACAAAGGAAAACTACGAGCGGCACGGCTTAATATCCTCGGGCAGATACATAACAAACGAGGAGGAATCAGCAGGCAGCCTTTGTGCATTGATGTGGGGCGAGAGTGAGGATAGCTGGAACGAGGCAGGCGAAATGATCAGAAACCCCGACGGAACTGTAAGGCTGTTCGGTAAGGATTACAAGGTCGTCGGCACATATAGAGGCGGCATGGGAACACCTATCGTGCCGTTTCTGACCGTCCCGAATGACCTTGTGCTGAGCGAGATAGGGTTCAGTTTTGAGAAGAACATCACACGCTCTGCCTATGATGATATGGTAAAAAAGGCGGAGCTTATCGTTCCCGGGAAGATAGTTTTCCCCGAGCTTGAATTCCCCGACAATGACACTATAGCTGTGTATAACAATATGCTCTCGGTGTCGCTCGTGCTGTCGGTCATCTCGGTGGCAAACTTTGCGCTGCTGTTCTGGTTCATTCTGCAAAAGCGGCAGCGCAGACTTGCGATAATGCGTATAAGCGGCTGCACAAGACTGAGGGCGGCGCTTATGTATCTGTGTGAATGCAGCCTGCTTGTGCTGCCCTGCTATGCGGTGGGGGCGGTACTTAATATGCTGCTTTGCAGATATGTTTTCGGCAAGGCGTTTGAGTTTTTCGCGCAGGCCTACAGCCCGAGGGTATATCTGACGATATTCGGGGTATATGCACTTTCCTTTGCGGTGATAACGCTGATAATGGTAATTGCCGCCGTGAGAAAAACGCTTATATGCAGCTTAAAGGAGGCGGTATGATATGCTTTGGAGTACAGCGCTAAAGGAGATAAAACGGCACCTTGTAATGAATTTATTGATCTTCATTGAGCTTGCGGTCACGGTGATACTTGTGTCTGTTATGGTAACATCGGTGATGATTAGATACAAATACTACGCCCCGTTCAAGGATCTGTACAGCTCCGAGGGGCTTTACTGCGAGTTCACAAAGGCAGCATCAACGGGTGCTGCTTTTACCTCAATGGAGGAATTTCTTGACGGTGAGGATATTTTTCCCTTTCTCTCATCGCCTGAAACGATCGTCTGCTCGGACAGTGTAATGGCGTTCCCAATGAACGGGAATGAGAGCATACAAAGCAAGTGCTACAGCTACAATGATGAGCTGATAAGCAGGTACACCCCCGAACTGGCAGAGGGGGAATGGTTTGATATTTCTAATTCGGGCGACACTATAGAAGTGGTCATTTCCGAAAACGAAAATGGCTGGAGTGTCGGAGATGTTATCCCCGTGCAGTTTGCCTGCAAGGGGTGGGACGGACAGTTAGATGTGAAGATAATCGGAATGCTTAAAAAAGGCACAAAGCTGCCGTGCATAACCCATGAACACACGGGTGATAGCAACTCAAATATGGTCTTTTCAGAATACGACATTGAAGAAAACGATTGTCCGCTTTTGCTGTTTTCCTACTCGCAGCTTAAAGCAAGAAACGTTTTTCAGTCGATAAACTGCGCATTCATAAAGTACAAGGACAGCACCTCTGCCGAGGCTTTGCTTGACGATCAGAAAAAAATAACACGCTTTGGCGGCGTGTTCTCGGCAACTCTCTCCGAGATAAACGATAACAGCATAAGCTATTTCAAGGTGCAGATTTTTAATTATCTGCCTATTATCATTGTGGTACTGATACTGACGCTTGTGAGCAGCATCAGCATAACCGCCCTTTCAACCCGACGCAGGCTGCACGATTACGGGATATACTTTCTCTGCGGTCTGAAATGGAAAAGCTGCTGTCTGGTAAACCTGTTCTGGGCATTAATGGTAGAGTGTGCCGCTGTCATAGCCGCAGCGATGTTTATCACATTCTCGGGCACGCTGCCGCTGATCGGGAAGATAACAGTTTTGCCGAATATATGGACGATCTCGGCGGCTGCCGCGGTGCTGTTGATATTCACAGCCGGCTCGATGCTGATGCCGCTTATAATAATAGGAAACAGCACTCCGAAGGAAATACTTTCAAGAGGTGACGCATAATGATAAAGATCGAAAACGTAACGAAGATATATAAGCCAAAGCACAAAACGAGTTAAGGCCGAGCATAAAAAAGCACCCCGATGTCAAATAACATCAAGGTGCTTTGATCAGCTGTTTAGTTGTTAGTTTAAATACTTTTTGTAACTATCCGCCCATATCGTGAGAATATTACATATAAGTCTTAGCAAAGCTTTCGACCTCATTCTTTTCAAATCTGCCCGAGAAAACCTTTCCCTCGATGATCTCTGTATCGGGGGAAACGCTGTTTTTAAGGTAAGAAACAGTTTTACCAAAGCCCGAGCCGCCCGAAGTGGCAAACAGAACTATCCGCTTGCCCGAGAAATCATTAGCCTCAAGGAAAGTGTTTACAATAGTCGGGGCAATATACCACCATAAAGGGAAACCTACAAAAACCGTATCAACACCCGTCAGGTCAAGCTTTTCATTAGCTATTTCGGGGCGCGAGGTTTTATCGCTCATTTCAAGAGTAGTGCGCGATTCCTTATTGCGCCAGTTAAGATCCTCTCTTGTATAAGCGACCTTCGGGGTTATCTCAACAAGAGGTGAAGAAAGTGCATCTGCAATTATCTGTGCTGTATTTTTAGTAACGCCGCCTGCCGAAAAGCAAGCTACAAGGTATTTAGACATATATAACCAATTCCTTTCAGTTTATCAGATCTTAAGCCTGCCGACCTTCTCTCTGAGTGCATTTGCCTGAACAGAGAGCTGTTCGCAGGAGGAGGCTGTATGTATAGCCGTAACAGAGTTCTGCGCTACGACCTCGGAAATCTGCTCGATACCGGCAGTCGTCTGCGCTATCGCTGTAGCCTGATCGGCAGAGTTTTGGGAAATGCCCGAAACAAGCTCGGAAACTTCTTCGGTCATCTTTCTGACCTCCGTCATCTTATCGGCACTCTCGCTTGCAGCCTTAAAGCCGCGGTTTACAGCGGCAAGCGTCTGCGAGATAAGGTTTGCGGAATCCTGCGCTGCCTGCGAGGATTTATTAGCAAGGTCAACTACCTCATCAGCAACTACAGCAAAGCCCTTGCCTGCATCGCCTGCTCTTGCAGCCTCGATTGATGCGTTAAGTGCTAAGATATTCGTCTGGAACGAGATATCCTCGATAGTTTTGATGATAGTGCTTATCTCGTTTGATTTTTCCTTGACCTCGGAAATAGCCGTAAGCATATTCTGCATCTCTATCTCCTGCTGGCTTACTCGTTCAGCAGAGGAATTTGACAGCTTAGCGGCATTCTTAGCATTCTTAGCTGTATTTTCAGCCTGATCGGCTATCTTTGACATTGTTGTGTTAAGCTCCTCGACCGCTGTAGACTGTTTGGTAGAGCCGTCAGCAAGTGCCGCTGAGTCGTTGGATATCTGGTGAACACCCGTAAGGACGTCAGATGCGGCAACATTTATCTCTGAAATAAGACTGCCGAGGGTAGTATTTATCTCACCGAAAGCCTCATTTATCTTCTCAAAGTCACCGTTAAACTCAATATCATTGGGCAGAGTAAAGTCACCCTTAGCCATTCCCTGCAAATTCTCGGTAATAGCGCTGATATACTGCCTGAGCTTACTTACCGCAAGCGACAGAGAGGCCGTCATTTCCTCTGTTTCATCATTTGTATACTTTATCTCAGCCTCAGAGTGTATATCGCCATAGGAAAGAAGGTTGAGCCTTTCGGCAGAATATGCAACCGAGTCGGTTATCTTATTTGACACCTTAAAAGCTACCACAACTTCAAGGAAAATAAGGAACACCGCAAGGCCTACGGAAATATATATAGCCATCATAACGCCGTCAAGTGCATCTTTATACGAGCCGATAACGCACACACTCCAACCGTCGCTGCCCTCGATAGGCTCAAAATACGCGCCAAAGGATTCGCCGTCGGAATTAAGCGTCATTATGCCGTTATCGCCCACTATCATTTTCTTTGAAAGTTCACTGTATACCTTATCCTCATCGGAGATATAGTTCTTTCTTTCCTCTACCAAAGAAGGATCGCTTGAGGCTATTACTGTTCCTTCCTTATCAAGCACGAGCACGAGCCTTGATTCATCGGTCTTTGATTTGAGCCCGTCAGAGAAAAGTGATGATTTCAGTGCGCCGTAAAGCACCCTGCCGTCAGGCATCTTTGTGCCTACCATTGTAGTGATACTGTTATCGGTAAGCCTTACTACGGGACTTGAAATATAAGTTTCCCCCGCAAGGGCGCGCTTGAAATACTCGCGCTCGGAAATATTTGTTGCATTGAGCGTTGTGCCGTCAGGCTTTGCTATACTGAAATCCTGAAAATATGTAGTGACAACAAGCTCACTGAGTATCTTTTTTATCTCTTCATCAGAGATATCGGGGTCAACAAGCTTAGGGTAATTAGCCGTGCTCTCTATCTGCATTTTTATAGTATTAGTCATACTTGACAGATTTGTCACATAAGCATCGGAGAGTGATTCAAGCTCCTCATCAAACTTTTTTGTCTGAATAGTCTGCGTAATTATTGATGATGCAAGCGTCATTACCACACCGCAAACCACGACAGATATAATGCCAAGACGCATTATCCTGTATTTGATCTTAGTTTTTCTTCCTAACATATCATATCACCATATCCAAAAAATAATATAGTATTAACCATTTTTTATTATAGCACATAATCACAAAAAATGCAAGACAAATACACAATAATTTATAGATTTATCTAAAAAATTCTCCTTCTTGACAGTATTGCCGTATTGTGATATAATATGCAAGGTGATTTTTTTATTAAGGCGGTGAGAAATGTGGCGCTTTGCTTTGCGGATTTTGAGTTTACCTGCGGAGGAAATATAGTAGGGCAGGAGGTTGAGCTTTTAAGCATCGGCCTTGTTATAACCGATGATGATGCAGGGAGCATACTCACCACATTTTACGATACAGTACGCCCGATAAGGCACCCGAAATTGACAAAGCAGTGCAGAAAGCTAACGGGGCTGACGCAGAGCATAATCGATGCATCGTTCGATGCTCATTACGTTTGCTCAAAGGCAAACGCTTTGCTTGAAAGCTACGATATAGAGAAAATATTCGTCTGGGGAAATTATGACACGGTAGGGCTCAATTCAACTGTTGCAAACTATGAGCGCTCAGCCCTTGATGCCGAGCCTGTAAGAAAGACCGCAAATGCTGTGACAGATGTTCAGAAAACGGTAATGCAGCGCTTTGGGACTAAGGATATAATAAACGTAAAGGATTTATCATACGCACTTGAATTTGTGCCTGACGGGAGCTTTCACAATGCCCTTGTTGATGCGCAGGCACTTTTATGCATATATTCCCACTCGCTTAGGCCTGATGAGGGGTGCGATAAGGTATATGAGCTTTTAAACGAGAGAATGGAGCTTAAAAAAGCGCGCGAGGCCGAGCAGCGCAGGCTTGTTGAGGAGCGCCGCAAGGTAATAATAGATGCTATGAGCGAGAATGAAAAGGCGCTTTATTCCTCGCTCGTTGACAGCGGAAACAAGCGCGGGGCAAGCCTGCTCATAAAGCTGCACGCAAAGGTAGAGGAGGGCTACAAAAAGCTGCCCGAGGGGTGTGAGATAGTGGCTCTCAGCTTTGATGATGACGAGCATCACGCGGCGATAAAGCTTATAGAAAAGCCGAAATTCCGCATTCCCGAGGACAGCGCCGCAACCTACAAAAGCTACGGGTATGATGAAAAGGAAAAGATGATACTTGACAGCTTTAAGCAAAAAAGCGGGTCAAGCAAGCCGCACATTAAAAGAAAAAAGCGCATAAGAACATAAGCCCCCTGCAAGGAAAAGCCTTGCAGGGGTCATTTTTATTATTTGCTCATAGTGCTAAAAGAAAGCTCGGCGGCGGAGATATCCATATTCGCTTTAAGGCGGTAAAGTGATAGGCGCTCGCAGGCTTTGTCAATAAGCGTCAGCGTCCTTGAAAGGGCGATCGGGTCAGTCGGGCGGTAGACCTGCTGCAAGAGCATAGAGTAGGCATCTTCTTTTGTTACCCTTTCGATGCTGTTTTGCTCGCCGCGCTCGATTATGCATATAGCCTTAAGCGGGGCAGACATATTGCAGCCTAAGTTATGCTTGCCGTTATAGGGCGTGCCATAGACTGTCACCTCTTTCTCCCCTACCCTTAACAGCGGCTTGTCATCATTCACCATTACCGCCCTGTCACCGAGCAGCTGCCGCCATAGCCTTGTGTGGGTCGATTTCCCCGTGCCGCTTTTTGCGGTAAAGAGATAAGCCTGCCCGTCAACAGCTATTACCGAGCCGTGAAAAAGAAAGGTGTCGTATTCCGTCATCTTTACAGCGAGCTTTCTGTATGCCGCAAGCGTTTCAAGGTAATCATCTGCAAATTTAAAAGGCTTAAGCCCCTCAAACTCACGCTCACGGTCTGATTTTTCGCGTTCAAAGGCTATATTCTCTTCAGTAGTTTCTATCTCAAATTCGGGCTCGCCGTCAAAGGCGAAGTCCTTATAGATATCATATACCTTATCATTTACTGCCTTAAGCGCAAAGCATCTGTCTGCAATTTTATATGTTCTCATTACTTATCCCTGATTTCTATTTTGATTTTACCGCTTACCCTCGGCAGGGGAACTCTGTATTTTTCCATAAGCTCGGGTCCGCAGGAGTGTGTTCCTACACCTGCATGAGCATAGTCTAAACATATCACATTGTTTTCATCTCTTTTAAGCTCGTAGCTATGGCGCTTTGAGGAAAGCTCCTCCTGCGAAAGCTGTGATACATTAAACGAAAAGCCCTCATCGCCGGTTATCAAAATGTCCACTTTTTCTCCCTGCAAGCAAAGGTAGGTACAGCCATAGTGCGAGGAGTTTTCCTGCGGCTTGATATATGGCTCATACATATCCTCGACCCTTTGGGTGAAAAGGCCTATATATGATGCGTGGTGCTTGTCGATATAGCTTTCATAGGGGCCAAAGCCGTAGTAGCTGACTGTATCAAATGACCTGTCTACAAATGTCCGCAGGCCAAAGCGCGGCAAAAAGGTGAGCTTATTGCTCTTTGTTTCAAAGGTGCTTTCAATTTCAAGTCTGCCCGAGGGGGTGACTGTATACTTGACATTCACCCTGCCAAACGGCTCGAAAATGCTCTTGCCAAATGCCATTTCAGCTTTGATGACCGCGCAGCCGCCTGCATTTTCGCAGGTCATATCATAAAGCATTGTGGTGGGGTCATTTAAGAATATTCTGTACCAATCGCCGTTCATAGTGTCATTATCTGTCGGCGCGCGGAAGAAATTAAAGCAAAGCGGCGCTTTAAGGATATTCTCGCCGTTTGCAATTATCTGAGAAAGCACGCCTTTACGCTTTGAGAAGATATATTCTCTGCCTGATGCAGTAACGCTGATTTCAAGCGGCAGGTCTGTTATGATAGCATTTCCGCTTTCATTCTCCTGCACCTTTTGCTTACCCTTTGCATATGGCAGCTGGTCAAAGCAAAGCACATCTCCCCTGCTGCAATACGGCGTGTCTGCCTTTGCGGTAAATACAAAACGGATATAGCAGTCATTTTCAAACTGCTGCTTTGTCACGTTTATAAATACCTCGCAGCTGCTATCCGCTGCAAGGGCAAATTCGACATTTCCCTCAAAAAGCGTACCCGTGATATCGGTTATCTCATAGCGGCAGTCAAGCAGCTCTGAGGCGCTCACAAATTTCAGGCAGTTTACAAAGGTAAAGCTCCCCCTTGTTTTTCCTGCATTTACTCTTACGGGGCGGTAGACCTGAGCTACCTCCTTTAAGCCCGTATGGGGCGTTCTGTCGGGGTAGCAAAGGCCGTCACAGCAGAAATTGCCGTCATTGTGCAGCTCATTAAAATCACCGCCGTAGCCGTATTTCGGCTTGCCGTTTTCATCAAGCCCTGTCGGGAAAGCGTGATCGCACCACTCCCACACAAGGCCGCCTATAAAGCGGTCACTTGACATAAAGGTATCATAATAATCCTGCAAGTCGCCCGAGGAATTGCCCATAGCGTGGGAGTATTCACAGAGGATATACGGGCGCTTATCATTGCCCGAGGAGATATATTCCTGCATAGCCTCGACGCTCGGGTACATCTCAGATACCATATCAAGCACATCATCGGGTGTGCCGTCAAGATTATGTGTGCTTTCATAATGAACGGGGCGTGTGCTGTCAAGCTGCTTTACAAGCTCGGCGCCTGCCTTGAAATTCGTCCCCCAGCCGCTTTCGTTGCCGAGCGACCAGAAAATAACACAAGGGCGGTTGATATCGCGCGAAACGAGCAGCCTTTCTCTGTCAAGAACAGCCGCCTTGAAAAGCTCATTTGATGCGGAGTAGGCTATGCCGTTATATGTGCCGCCGTCAATGTCCCACTTTAAATTCTGGAACACGTTGACATTGCCGTGCATCTCGATATCAGCCTCGTCTATCACATAAAAGCCGTATTCATCGCAAAGCCTATAGAACTCGGGCGCATTCGGGTAATGCGAGGTGCGAATGCTGTTGATATTATGCCTTTTCATAAGGATAAGGTCGCGGATAAGCTTATCCTTATCGGCGGCATAGCCCGTGTTGGGGTAGCTGTCGTGGCGGTTGACGCCCAAAAGCTTTATGTGCTTACCGTTTAGCTTGAAAATGCCGTTATCTATAGCGACTGTCCTGAAACCGACCTTTTCGGAAACAAGCTCATTTTCCGTCTTGATAAGAAGGTTATAAAGAAACGGGCTCTCGGCGCTCCAAAGCCTTACATTTTCGCACTTAGCCGAAAACGGCTTACCCTCATCGGCCTTGCCTGCGGCTATGACAGATTCGCTGTCAGTAAGCATTATCTCAGCGGATAGCCCATAGACCGCAACCTCAAAAGAGCCGTCAGCCCTTGCCGTAATACGGTAGCCCTCAAGGCGCTTTTCGGGGCGAGAGAGCATATAGACATCACGGAAAATCCCCGATAAGCGGAATTTATCCTGATCCTCCAGATATGTACCAAAGCACCATTTAAGCACGGCGACAGTTATTGTATTTCCTCCCTCAGTCAGCTTATCCGTTATATCAAACTGCGAGGTTGAGTGCGACACCTGCGAAAAGCCTGCAAATATTCCGTTTACATAAAGATAAAAGCAGCTATCGACACCCTCAAAGGTGAGAATTCGCCTTAAGCCGTCGGGGGTGTAGCTATATTCCCTTGTATAAACACCGACTGGGATATCATCCGGAACAAACGGCGGGTCAAAGGGAATGGGATAATTAACATTTGTATACTGCGGCTTGTCAAAGCCTGAAAGCTGCCAGTTTGAGGGAACGGTCATCTCCCCCGAAGGCTTAATTGATACAAAATTATCAGGGAGGTCAATAATACTCTCATAATAATCAAAGCCCCATTTGCCGTTTAAAAGCTCAAAGCGCGAGCTGCTTTCACGCGGCGAAAACGGGTTTTCATTCATTGCAAAGGGAATGAAATAATTAGTCGGGGGCAGTGAGCCTATATGCAGGCTCTCGGGGGATTCGTGATATATCATAAAGCTCTTGGCCGAGCCTTTAGCCGCTATCCTTGAAATGTCCATAAAGCTTACCGCCTTTCGCAGTGATAAATTTCAACTATAATTATAACAGTTATTTACCCTCTTGTCAACAAAAAGACCGCTCAAAAAGAACGGTCTTAGTACAGTTTTCTCATATTATTTTATAAATGCCTCATTTATCTTCAGCTCGCCCTTATAAATGCGCTCTCTGAGGTCATCAATAGGCATGGGCTTTGAAAAAAGATAGCCCTGTGCAAGCTCGCAGCCGATAGATGCAAGAAACTCAAACTGGTCCTTATCCTCAACGCCCTCGGTGAGAGAGCGCATTTCTATCTGCCTTGAAAGCTCGACTATATTGTTAAGGATAGGCTTGGATTTGGAATTCTCGGAAAAATCGGATAAGAACTTCATATCTATTTTCAAAACATCAAAATAATAATCCTTCAAAACGTTGAGAGAGGAATAGCCGCTGCCGAAATCATCAAGCCATACAGTATAGCCCGACTCCTTAAGCCTCTTCATAGCATCCTTAAGGGTATTTTGCTGGTCGGTAAGGGCGCTCTCGGTTATCTCAACATCAACAAAGCTTTTATCTACCGAAAACTCCTCAACATAGCCCGTCAGCACGCCGACTATATCGCAAAGCTCAAAATCAAGCCGCGAGAAATTGATAGACACGGGCGCAAAGGGCAGCTGCTCGTCCTTAGCCCTGCGGTATTCCTTGCAGACCTCTCTGATAATGCAGGAATCAAGCTTGTGAATCTGTCTGTATTCCTCCAGGACCTCGATAAACGCACCGGGCGGCAAAAGCCCGTAGGTAGGGTCAAGCCACCTTGCAAGTGCCTCAAAGCCGACTATCGTCCTATCCTTAGTTGACACAACGGGCTGATAGTAGACCTTGATATAGCCTTTTTCTATTGCATTGTCGATGTTATTTACGATATACTGCTTTAGCCTGAACTTTTCAGCAAGCGCCTTATCATAGAGCTTGAAGTTTAGCTCATAGTGTTTTTTTATGCTGCCACAGGCAAAGCGCGCTCTGTCACACGCGAGCGAGGGGTCTGTCTCGCCATCTGTAGGGCGGTAAGCGCCGCATTTCAGCTCTAAATGCACCTCGCGCTCAAAATCATGTATCCTCTCGCATAGCTTTGAAATTATCCGATCTGCGCCCTCATACCTTGTAAGCACCACAAAGTGGTCATCCGAAAAGCGCGAAACAAGAGAATCCTTAAAGCTTTCATCTATCATATTCGCGGCACTCTTAAGCAAGTCATTTCCCTCATGAAAGCCGTATTTTTCGTTATAGTATTTAAAATTCACTATATCAAAGAACAGAAAAACAAAATCATCCTTATTCTCTGAGCTGTTACTTAGCAGCTTATCAGCCTCGGAGCGGAAATAGACCATATTATGTATCCCCGTAAGCTCATCATAGGCGGATATCTTTGACAGGTAGGAATTAACGTCCTCAAGATCCTCCTCCTTGACAGCCTGCGAGAGCGTCTTATTATAATTGCTGATACAGAAAAGCAACGTGGAAAGCCACATTGTAAAGCCATTTATCTTGATGCCGTCGCCAAGCCCCGTCTTGACTGTTGAAAAATCAATTACACCCGTAAACTTGCCGACGGTGTTAAGGTCGATCATATCACTTATTTTATAGTAAAAGACAAGGTAAGACGCCGAAAGCACCAAAAAGCCGATATACGGCCGCCATACCAAAAGGCATATAACAAAAAGCTCCATTGTAAGAAAGGTAAGTATCTGACCGCCGCTTTGGTAGCTGTTGGCGGAGATTATAATGCCAAAGTTTATACATTCAAATGAGAATATATACATAACAGATAAGCTTTCCCATTTTTTATCCTCGCCGTTTTTTAACAGAACAAATGAGAAAACGATCATCGAAAGAGCCGAGAGCATTAAAATGATATAGTTATGCAGATCGCTGCCCGTCTTTGTTTCGGGGGAATACTCATAGAGCATTTTGACCTCAAACGCGCAGACCGCCGCTGACATGATCATTACAACAATTGCGGCAAAACGGCATTTTCTGAAATTATACAAAGCCCTGACTGCAAAAAGCAGCATAAGTAATCCCGAGCTTAAAAGCAAAAAATAATTGGAATAATACTTTTCCGTCAGATGCCAAAACTGTGCCTGCAAATGGTTTTCATAGATAGTTCTTGTCATTCTGACTATCATCCAAAGCTCTAAAACTATAACTACTACCGACATATAAATGCTTGCGCGCATATTTGTATCGTAAAAGTATTTTCTGACGTAATCGCTCTGCTTATCAAGGCCGAGCATTCTTTTTATCCTTTGGGTCATACACTTAACCCCCTTTTCTATAAAAATAAACATACCTATTTATTATATTATAAAGCTTTTATTATTCATTGTCAACTATTATTTTTAAAATTATACAAAATTTTATTGTCGGCGCTTGACAAATTATGCAATATATACTATAATATATAAAACCAAAGTGCTATAAGTGACATAAATAATAAAGAGGTGTTATTATGGATAAGGTAAAGAAAAAATTAGGCTTTGGCTGCATGAGGCTGCCAATGAAGGGTGCCGAAGTCGATAAAGAGCAGTTTTGCAAAATGGCTGACAGATTCATCGAGGAGGGCTTTAACTACTTTGACACAGCCCACGGCTATATCGGCGGAAAGAGCGAGCTTGCTATAAAAGACTGCGTCACATCGCGCTACCCGAGGGAGAAATACATTCTCACCGACAAGCTGACCGACAGCTACTTCAACAAGGAGGAGGATATAAGGCCTTTCTTTGAGAACCAGCTGAAATGGTGCGGTGTGGATTATTTTGACTTTTACCTTATGCACGCGCAAAACAGAGGGAACTATGAGAAATTCAAGCGCTGCCGCGCCTACGAAACCGCCTTTGAGCTTAAAAAAGAGGGGAAAATAAGGCACGTTGGCATTTCATTCCACGATACTGCAAAAACGCTTGATAAGATTCTTACCGAATATACCGAGATAGAGATAGTTCAGATACAGCTCAACTACCTTGATTTCAACGACCCTGCCGTTCAGTCAAAGCTCTGCTACGAGACCTGCCGCAGGCACGGGAAAAACGTGCTTGTTATGGAGCCCGTAAAGGGCGGCAACCTTGTAAGGCTGCCCGAGGAGGCAAAGACCGTACTTGATGAGCTTAACGGCGGAAGCCCTGCAAGCTATGCTATAAGATTCGCGGCAGGCTTTGAGGGAATGGTATCTATCCTATCGGGGATGAGCAGCATAGAACAGCTTGAGGACAACATAAGCTATATGAAGGATTTTGAGCCTTTAAATGACTCCGAAAAAGCCGCGCTCACAAAGGTAGTGAGCATTCTTCGCGGAAAGCACCTTATAGAATGCACAGCCTGCCGCTACTGCACTGACGGGTGCCCGAAGAAAATATCTATCCCCGACCTGTTTTCGTGCATGAACACCAAAAAGCTCACGGGCGACTGGAACCCCGATTTTTACTACAACGAGGTATACACCAAAAACGGCGGCAAGGCAAGCGAGTGCATAAAATGCGGAAAATGCGAGAAGATATGCCCTCAGCATCTTCCGATAAGAAAACTGCTTGAAGATGTGGCAAAGGTGTTTGAAAGATAATATAAGTCCAATAATTCGTACACAAAAAGCTCCTCCGATATTTCGGAGGAGCTTTTGTTATCAGTCCTTTTTGTTATAGAGCTTTTCGACATCTATCGTGCCGTTGTCGATAAGCTTAAGCAGAACATCTACCATTTGCGGGTCAAACTGCTTGCCGCGTCCCTCGGCAAACTCGTTTCTTACATAGCCCATATCAAGCTGCTTACGGTAAACTCTGTTAGCCGTCATCGCGTCAAACGCATCGGCAACACCTATCAGTCTGCCGTAGATAGGAATTTCCTCGCCCTTCAGGCCTGAGTTATAGCCGCTGCCGTCATAGCGCTCGTGGTGATAAAGTGCGCCGTCAACAACGTGTTCAATAAGTGTAAAGTCCTTAAGTATCTCAGCACCCTTTGTAACGTGGGTCTTCATTATCTTATATTCATCATCGGTAAGGCGCGAGGGCTTATTCAGAATACTGTCGGGAATGCCTATCTTGCCGATATCGTGCAAAAGTGCGGCATTTCTGAGGTTCTCTATCTCCTTTTTATCCCAGCCAAGCTCTTTAGCCATCATGACCGCATATTCGGAAACGCGGAAAGAATGCCTGCTCGTGTTGCCGTCCTTAGCGTCCACCGTCTTAGCGATAGCAAGGATAGTTTCGTTGCCCATTTGTACTTGTTTCTCAGCAAGCTCTAACTGTGCCTTCTGTCTTTCAAGGATACGCTGTGTCTGCCGTCTTACGATAAACCATGTCAGCCAAGCTACCGCGAGCATCGCAACTGTTATCATATAAACGCTGAAATAGGAATTATCATATATTTCCTTTTGCTTGCGTATCGGGAAAGACAGCTCGTCAATAGTATTTCCGTTGTTGTCAAGAACCTTTAAGCGGAATGTATAGTTTCCTACGGGGAGGTTTGTGTAGGTAATGCTGTCAAGCTCGCTGTTTGAAAGTACTGTCGGCTCTTTATCAAAGCCCTCTAAGATATAGCTTACAGTCGGGTCTTCGATCGAGTAATTGATCACCTCGGGGAAAAGCTCTATCCTGTTGACATTTCTTGCTATATCCGCAGGCTCGTAGCTGTTTACGCTGACATAGTCCTTATCAAGTCTTAAAGTAGTGAGTTTCATTTTGAATGACTCGGCATTTGAGAGGTAGTTTTTCATATCAAACATAAGAACGCCCGTGTCACAGCTTATATAAAGCCTGCCCTCATCATCGCAGTAATTCCATGAATTGGCGGTGATAGATGCGGTAAGTCCGCGCTTTGCATCAAGCTTTACATAGCTTAGCTTATCATTGGCGATAAGCTTTTGCTCGTCAACTACATATATTCCCGCACTTCCCAAAACGAAAAGCTTGCCGTTGCCGTCGCTCCAGAGGTCAAAGTTATTTGAATAAGGGAAGGATGAAAGCGTTTTTATCTCGCCCGATTTGTTTATATAGCAAAGGCCGTTGCTCGTTACGGCAAAAATGCCGCCGTCAGAGCTTTTTGCAAGCCTTAGTATAACTCCCGAGGAAAGCCCCTCGTTTCTTGTGATGTGACCTGTGACCTTTCCGTCTTTCAGGAAGAAAATACCATCACCGTCGCTGCCTGCCAAAAGGTCGCCGTCATCACCCTCAAGCAGGCAAAGCACAGCCGACGAGGTAAAGTCATCGCCGTAGCCGATACTTCCCGTGATTTTTAAGTCCTTGATAAAGGAAATGCCCGTATCACCTGCCGAGGCAACAGTTCCGTCGCTCATCATAGCTGTTACTCTTGCCCAGTTGCCCGATGCGCCGTCTGTAGCATCAAAAACCTTTATCTGCCCCCCGGGTGAGCATACCACAAGCCCCTTGCCATAGCTGCTTACCCATAGGTCGCCGCCCTTATCGGTCTTTATGCAGCGGATACGAACACCGTCAAGCATTTGTGTGAGCTTGTTTTCAATTAGCTCGCCGCTGTTTTCATCAAGTATCTTAAGCCCCTTGTCCGTTCCTACATACATTTTTCCGTCAGAGCGCTCTACTGCGTTTACTACCGAATTCTCAATGCCGTAGGTCGTGAAAATATCGGTAAAAACAGATGCCGACATCTTCAAAAGCCCGAGCCTTGATGATGTAAGCCATATATTTCCCTGATAATCCACCTCAACGTTGTCGATAGAGTTATTGAAAGAATTGGTGTTTATACGGAAAAAGCTGCCTTCTTTGTCAAAATAGCCCACACCGTTGTCAGCGCAGATAAACACCTTCCCGTCACTGCCCTTATCAATTTCGTTTATATAGGACAGATCGCCGCATTCAAGGGTCTGCGTCTGCGAGAGCTTGCCGCCAGAAACGTCATACACCCTTACGAAATTATCGCTCATTCCCGCATAGAGCTTATCGCCTATAAACTGCGCGCAGGCAAATGAATGCTCATCATCACCGAGATTCAATGAATCAAGTATCTGCTTATCCCTCATAAGGTAAAGTGTTCCGCCTGCTGTTACACAGGCAGCGTTAAAGCCGCTTGTGACCACGCAGTCTCCTGTGCCTACATCTGAAAGCTCACCCACAACAGTAAGCTTATTATCAGCGTCCATAGTAAGTATCATAAGCGAGCCTGCCGTACCTACATAGTAAAGCCCGTCATCAGTCTGAGAAACACTTCTTACCGAGTTTGAGCTTAGGCCGCCCTCTTCATCAAGGGTAGCTATCACCTTTTCGTCCTTGGCAACAGCAAGGCCGTTATCGTTTGTGCCTATCCAAAGTCTGTCCTTAGGGTCAACATAAAGTCTGTTTACGTTTTTAACAGTCTTGTATTCATCCTCTATCTTAAACTCCTTGCCTGCATAGCGGTAAAGGCCTGCGTATGTACCTATCCAAAGCACACCGTCAGAGGTCTGCTCGATATCGTTAGCCTCGCCGCATTCAAGCCCGTCTGCTTTGCTGTAGACTGTCTGAATATACGAATCATACTCGGATACCGCCGCGGCTTTCGGCATGCTGTCTGAACTCTCCTGCTTTGCGCTTACGGGCAGGCTGCTTGCAAGAGATAGTGTAACTACCGCCGCCGCAATAACACTTACAGCCTTGCCTGCCTTATCGGAAAGCTCTGCGCTGTCATTATTCTTGATAAGAGAGCCGAAAAGCTTGATAAACACATAAAGCAGCGCCAGCACAAGCACCTTATCAAGGAAATCGACATAGAACTGCCCTATCACCCTGCAAAGAAACAGAGGAACATTTCTCTCATAAAGGTAATCAATAACGCCGTTGCCCCAGATATTCCCCGTCCTGCCCTTCATAGTAAGCAGATTGAGCGGAACGGAGATGATGACAGACACAAGCGTTACCATAACGCTTACCGAGATAGTGCCAAAGAGCGTATCAAAGCGCTTTTTTCTTGCACTAAGGCCTACAATAATGCCTATGGCCGCAGAAGTTAACGTATAAAAAAGTGCATTGGTATCATTTAGTATACCGTAAAGCCCGTTTCCGATAACACCTACCACCGCGCCGCATACGGGCCCGAAGGCATAGGCTGACAGCACAGTGCCGAATGAATCAGCCCACACGGGCAGGTCAAATGTCTCCGACATCACCCTGCCGAAGTAATTGAGCGCTATACATACAAGCATCAGTATCACAGCAAAGAGCTTTCTTTTATTGGTCATACTTTGCACCCCTGTTTCTATAATTTATAATATTCATTATTCCTTTTATAGCAGATCGTTAAAAAAACGGGAAAAACCGCCCCTGATAGAGGCGAAAATTGCTAAAAAGAGCAAAGTAGCTTTTGAAGCATTTCTTTATGTGTATGGAAGTTCTGCTAAACCATTTAGTAATGTCTCGATGCCTGAATAATACGAATAACTGTCATACTCGGTATTATTTGGTTCTCCGAGATAATGCTAGCTATCTTCTTTTCATAGCTTTTCTCCATTATAAACATACTTTTAAAAAAACAGATGTGGTTGATTGTTTATGAATATTTCCTTTATATTATAACACATTATTTTCATTTTGTACAGAGGAAAATAAACAAAAAAGAGAAACCGTCATTATCTGCCTTTAGCAAAAAATGCCGATTTCTCAAATAATACTTAGTTAAGCTCAGATCTTAGCCATATCCTCCTGAGAAAGGAGCTTAAAGCCGCCCTCTGTAAGGGCTGTTACCGCCTCCTCGTTATTATCGACACGAAGAATAAGGCAGGCATTATTTTCCGAGGGGTTAAGGAAAGCCGAATACATATACTCAACGCTTATATTAGCCTTATAAAGAGTATCCATTATTCCCGAAAGGCCGCCCGGCTTATCCTCGGCAATTACCGCAAGAACATTTGACTCGGTAACTACCGCATCTTCCTTAAGGCACTGCTTTGCCTTGTCGATATCGCTCACAATCAGCCTTAAGATACCGAAATCCTTAGTATCCGCTACCGATATAGCTCTGATATTAACACCGCTTTTTGCAAGAATGCCCGTAAGCGCCGAAAGTCTTCCGGGCTTATTCTGCGCAAAGACCGATAACTGCTTTACTGTCATAATAAATACCCCCTTTTACACAAGCTTTCTCTTATCTATTACTCTTACAGCCTTGCCCTCCGAGCGCGGGATAGACTTAGGCTCAACAAGGCTTATCTTAGCCTTTATGCCGAGAATCTGAACGATATCGGCAGAGAGTTTCTTTTCAAGCGCCTCGATACTCTTGATAGTGTCATCAAACATTCCGTCAGAAAGCTCTACCTTTATCTCAAAGGTGTCTGTAGTGCCAACTCTGTCAACAACTATCTGATAGTTAGGTGTAGCGCCGAAGTCCTTAAGCAGAACTGTTTCTATCTGTGACGGGAATACGTTAACGCCCTTGATTATGAGCATATCGTCAGATCTGCCCATAGGCTTGCACATCTTGACAAGCGTTCTGCCGCACTTGCACTTTTCTCTGGTAAGCACGCAGATATCCCTTGTTCTGTAGCGAAGAAGGGGAAAAGCCTCTTTGGTTATGCTTGTAAAAACAAGCTCACCCTTTGAGCCCTCGGGCAGCACCTCGCCCGTATCGGGGTCGATTATCTCGGCAATAAAGTTATCCTCATTTATATGCATACCCGTCTGGCATTCGCACTCAAACGCCACTCCGGGACCTGATGTTTCGGTAAGGCCGTAGATATCGTATGCCTTTATACCCAGGCTCTTTTCTATCGACTTTCTCATTTCCTCAGTCCACGGCTCTGCACCGAAGATACCTGCCTTAAGCGGTATCTGCTCGGGGGTCAGCCCCATTTCCTCGGCAGTTTCACCGATATATGCCGCATAAGAGGGTGTGCAGCAAAGTATAGTGGAGTTTAAGTCCATCATAAACTGTATCTGTCTTTCGGTATTTCCCGACGACATAGGAAGTGTAAGGCAGCCTACCTTATGCGAGCCGCCGTGCAGCCCTGCACCGCCCGTAAAAAGCCCGTAGCCGTATGCTACCTGACAAACATCGTCCTTTGTGCCGCCTGCTGCGGTGATAGCACGGGCAACGCAGTCCTCCCACATATCAACGTCATTCTGTGTGTAGAATGCCACAACTCTCTTGCCCGTAGTTCCGCTTGTGGACTGTATCCTTACGCACTCGGAGAGCGGCTTTGCAAGCAGCCCGTAGGGGTAAGCATCTCTAAGGTCTGCCTTTGATAAGAAGGGCAGCTTGTGAAGGTCATCAACACCCTTGATATCATCGGGGGTAACGCCCTTTTCGTCCATAAGCTTTTTGTAATACTCCACGTTTTCATAAACGTGCCTGACCTGAGCTACAAGTCTTTCGCTTTGCAGCGCTTTCATCGACTCGTAGTCCATAGTCTCGATCTTCTCGTTCCAATACCTTGCCAATTTTCAAACCTCCTGTTTTAATAGATATATACTAAGTCTTATTGCAGGATATGTAGTAAGACCAAATATTTATACAGCCGCCTGTGCGCCCAGAGCAAAGGCCTTCTTATTAAGCTCTAAGAATTTTGCAGGCACGCAGGCCTCAAGTGCCGACTGCCATACGCTTTCATCAAAGTCCATTTTCTTGGACACTACGCCCATAAGCACAACGTTGGATGCCTTTGATGTTCCTGCCTGCTCGGCAAGGGTAAGCGCATCAACTGCGGTCACATCTATTCCCTTGGCTGTCAGCTTGCCGATAATATCCTCGGGGTAAACAGCCGCACCCGTGATAACGGGCATAGGGTCGATAGACTGAGTTGAGGTAACGATATGGCCGCCCTTTTTGAGAAACTCGACATACCTTGCCGCCTCTAACTGTTCAAAGCTGATAATTATATCAGCCTCGCCCTTCTGAACCACGGGAGAATACACCTTGTCGCCGTACTTTACATAAGTAACGACCGAGCCGCCGCGCTGGCTCATTCCGTGTACCTCAGAGAGCTTTACATCATAACCCTGACTGAGCAGGACGTTTCCTATTATTCGGCTCGCAAGCAGTGAACCCTGACCGCCTACGCCGACTATCATTATTGATTTAGTTTCCATTTATCACAACTCCTTAGTTAATTGTTGTATCAACAAATAAGTATCAATTGTCTATGATACCCAGCTTGAAAAGCATATAGAATCCGCCGCCTATGGTGAACAGATAGCCAAGTGCGAGGTCTTTATAGAAAGAACTCTTTTCTCCCAGTGTTTCAAGCAGATCTATTATCTTGCCATAACAATCTCCGAACGACATTGTGCCGTCAAGCTTATTATAAAGCCAAAGACCATAGCTTATCCTTGTAGAAAAATACACCGCTGCGATAAGGAGCACACAGCATATCACAAATCCACCGATGCTCATACCATTTCCGAACAGATAGTATCCGCCGATAACACCAACGCACATAGCGATGCCGCATATAAATGCCATCTTCCCGAAATAGCCCAGCAGACACCACAGACCCATTGCGAGTACTGCTCCGATAAACGCACCTATAATGCCCAAAGCCATTTTGTCGTCTTTATCAAATTCAAAATCCACCTTGTTTTTCTCCTTAAGAGTTATCATTTTGTCTGAATTTTTTTATTTCGTCGTTTTCCTTTTTATCCCTGTATCTTGCATACACGATAACAGCCGATATAATTATCATCAGACTTACCGGCGATGTGATAAGAAGTGACGTAAACACTTGTGCATAGTCGATGCCCGGCTCCTCTGTCGCTCTTGCAGCGCTTATAAAACAAGCCATGATAAGTATCATCTGCAATATCAAAAGTAAAACAAACATACATAAATAAAAATTCTTTTTCACTGCTTTATTCTCCGGTTTTATCTTTGCTGTTAGTGTTTTTGATCAGTCTTAGGCTTTGTATTTTTTTATTATCTATCGAATCTTTAAGCTTTATAAAAGACAAAACCGCAACAACTATCAGTATTATGCTTGCAGGAATTGATTCTATAAGTGAGCGTGCGATATCACCAGTAGTTATTTCATTACGAAAGCCTTGCCAAAATGCCAGTCTGATGATACCATATTCCAGCATAACACAAATAATAAAAACAAATAAATACCGCTTTTTCAATGCTTTATTCTCCGATAGCACCGAGCTTGCACATTTCCTTGCAGATTCCGCAGCCTACGCAAAGGGTATGGTCTATCTCCATTTTACCGTTATGTATGCTTATTGCAGGGCAGCCTATCTTCAGGCACTGCTTGCAGCCTACGCACTTTTCCTTATCGCATTTGAGCGGAGGGTTGTGCTTGACGTATTTGAGCAGCGCGCAGGGTCTTCTTGAAATAACTACTGAAGGGCCGTCCTTTTCAAGCTCTTCCTTGATTATCTTCTCTGTTTCTGCCATATTGTAGGGGTCTGCTACCCTTACGCTCTTTATGCCGATAGCGTGACAAAGCTCCTCTAAATTAACAGCCGCGGCAGGGTCGCCCTTTAGGTTCTTGCCTGTTGTCGGGTTCTGCTGATGGCCCGTCATACCCGTGATAGAGTTATCAAGTATTATCGTTACTGTATTTGATGCGTTGTAAGCTACATTCACAAGCCCTGTCATACCGCTGTGCATAAATGTCGAGTCACCTATAACAGCAACGCTCTTTTTCTCGCTCTGCTCACCGCGAACCTTGTTATATCCGTGAAGTGCCGAGATAGATGCGCCCATGCAGATAGTAGTATCCATAGCGCAAAGCGGTGCGGCAGCGCCGAGAGTATAGCACCCTATATCGCCCGAAACATAAACGCCGAGCTTAGAGAGGCAGTAGAAAAGGCCTCTGTGCGGGCAGCCTGCACACATAGCAGGCGGACGGGGCGGAACCGGCTCATCAAAGGTCATGACCTCTGCCTTCTCGCCGAGTATCTTCTCACGAACGCCCGACTGGAATATCTCGCCGCACATTCCGAAAAGCTCCTTGCCTATTACCTCGATGCCGAGCGATTTGCAATGGTTCTCGATTATCGGGTCAAGCTCCTCTATAACATAGAGCTTATCTACCTTAGCCGCAAAATCCTTTATAATCTTTGTAGGCATAGGAACGACGATACCGAGCTTTAAGTAGCTCGCCTTGTCGCCAAGTGCCTCCTTAGCGTACTGATAGCAAATTCCGCTTGTGATAACGCCTATTTTTGTATCGTTTATCTCTACCCTATTGAGCGGCGAGGTTTCACTAAACTCCGCAAGCCTTGCGAGCTTGTCCTCAACTATCGGGTGACGCTTGATAGCGTTGCCGGGCATCATGACAAATTTGCCTATATCCTTTTTGTATTCCTTAAGCCCGATATCTGCCCTGTCGCAAAGCTCAACTATCGACTGAGAATGTGCAACTCTTGTAGTCATTCTAACGATAACGGGTGTATCGAACTGCTCTGAAAGCTCAAAAGCCGCCTTTGTGAAATCCTTGCACTCCTGCGAATCGGAGGGCTCTACCATGCACACCTTTGATGCGATAGCGTGATGACGTGAATCCTGCTCATTCTGAGAGGAATGCATTCCGGGGTCATCGGCAACACATATTACCATACCTGCATTAACGCCCGTATAGCCTGCTGTGTAGAGCGGATCTGCCGCAACGTTTAAGCCGACGTGTTTCATTCCGCAAAAGCTCCTCGCACCTGCGATAGACGCACCGAGAGCCGCCTCCATAGCAACCTTTTCGTTGGGTGCCCACTCTGCGTACATCTCATCATATTTTGCTGCCTCCTCAGTGACCTCTGTAGAAGGCGTACCCGGGTAGGAGGATACAAATGTGCAGCCTGCCTCATAAAGACCTCTTGCAAAGGCTGCATTTCCAAGCATAAGCTTGTTCATAAACTGATTACCTCACTTTCATCGGCGAAAAACGCCGCAAAAATATAATATTCCTCGTAAAATAATTTACATACAAGTCAATTATATCACAAATTGCAGAAAAAAGCAATATATTTTTGCAAAAACATTTATGTTAAAAAGTGTATCAAAATATCCATGCAGGGAAAAATAATTGTAAAATTTCTATCTTTGCTCTTGTAACGGAGGTAAATATGTTGTATAATAAACTATATAAACGCTTTAGCTCGGCAGATCCCGTGATGTTGCTTTGCGCGTTCTTTTTGTGCGGTGTGTCGCTTTATTCGCTTTATATGCTTAGCATAAATAACGGCGCACACTCGCTCACCTACGGCTTTTCGTTAAGCAGCGCGTTAATGCAGGCGGTATCCGTCCTTGTCGGGGTGGCTGTCTTTTTAACGATACTGCTAATGGGTGCGCGTTTTATAAAAAGGCTGTCACCGTATATTTTTGCAATAAGCTTAGCTCTTTGCGCGCTTACCCTTACCCCTCTCGGCATAACCGTTGATGATGACAGAGCGTGGCTCAGGGTGTCGGGGATATCCGTTCAGCCGTCAGAGCTTTTAAAGGTCGGTTTTATAATGTGCGCGGCCTTTGTTTTGTCATCGGGCTTTGGCAGGGTAAAGAAATATCTGCTCTTTGCTCTTTGCGCACTCCCCTCCCTTGCGGTCATTTTCCTGCAAAGGGATATGGGAACGCTTTTGATTTTTTCGCTTATCATTCTCGGAATGCTCTTTTGCGCAGGAACGAGCAAGCGGATATGGGCTTTTCTTATTATCCTCTCCCCTGCGATAGGGTATATCGGGTGGCGCTTTGTTTTAAATAACGCACAGCGGCTGAGGATAATGACTGCTGCCAACCCCTCGCTTGACCCGTATGGTGTCGGCTATCAGCAGTTAAGTGCTAAAAATGCAATAGCAAGCGGCGGCTTTACGGGAAGGCTTTTTGAGGACAGGGGCTCGTTTTTGTTCGTATCCTCGGCGCATAATGATTTTATTCTCTCTTTTATCGCCCAGCTTTTCGGGACCTTGGGCATATTTTTAGTATGCCTCTCCTTAAGCCTGCTGATAATAAGGGCAGCCCCGAGAAGGAATGACAGCGGTTATATCTACTATTTAAAAGCAGGAGCATTTATAAGCCTTGCATCGCAGGCGGTCATTAATTCCGCTATGAATCTGTCGCTTTTCCCCGTGATAGGGATAACCCTCCCCTTTGTTTCGGCAGGAGGAACGGCTATGATATCTTCCTTTGCTATGCTTGGGCTGATATCGCTTTATGATGAAGAAAACTCTAACCCGAAAGGGGTCATATAACAGAAAATAAGGAGGAAGTAAAAATGTCAATAAACAAGCTCGAAAAAATATACCTTTCAGCGGCTGACGCTCAGCGCGAAAGGTTTGAAAAGGCAAAGGAAAAGTTTGAAAGCATTTTCGGCCAAAAGCCCGAGAGATTTTTCTCTGCATCAGGCAGAAGTGAGGTAGGCGGCAATCATACCGACCACAACTGCGGCAGAGTTTTGGCGTGCGCAGTTTCGCTTGACGTTATCGCCTGCGTTACCCCGAGAAGTGACGGCATAGTAAGAGTTAAATCCGAGGGCTTTCCCGAGGACGAGGTAGACCTTACAAGCTTAGAGCCTATCGAAAATGAAATAAACTCCTCAGCAGCGCTTATAAGGGGCGTTGCGGCGGCGCTTAAGAGAATGGGCTATAATATCGGCGGCTTTAACGCTTATACCACATCAAGCGTTTTAAAGGGCTCGGGCATTTCCTCATCGGCGGCATTTGAGGTGCTTATAGGAAACATCTTAGGCTCGCTCTACAACGGCGGCGAGATAGATGCTGTAAAGATAGCGCAGGCATCGCAGACTGCGGAAAATGAATTTTTCGGCAAGCCTTCGGGTCTTATGGATCAGATGGCATCAAGTGTCGGCGGATTTATAACTATAGATTTCAAAGACCTCAAAAACCCCGTTATCAGAGCTATTGACTTTGATTTTGAAAAGTACGGCCACAGCCTTTGCATAGTTGATACAAAGGGCAGCCATGCCGACCTTACCCCCGAGTATGCGGCTATACCTGCGGAAATGAAGAGCGTTGCCGAGTTTTTTGCAAAGGACTGCTTAAGGGAGCTTGACAAAAGCGTTATACTTAAAAACTACGAGGCTTTAAGACGGCGCTGCGGTGACAGAGCGGTTCTGAGGGCTTTGCATTTCTTTGATGATAACGAGCGTGTGCTTAAGCAGGCAGATGCGCTTGAAAAGGGGGATTTTGAAACATTCTTAAAGCTTGTAAACGAATCGGGCTATTCGAGCTACTGCTATTTGCAGAATATCTACGCAAACTCCGACCCCAAAAATCAGGGCATGAGCCTCGGCCTTTACACCGCTAAGAGCGTGCTTGGCGACAGAGGTGCGTGCAGAGTTCACGGCGGCGGCTTTGCAGGAACGATACAAGCATTTGTGCCAAACGACCTGCTTGATGAGTTTATCGCAGCGCAGGAAAACCTTTTCGGCAAGGGTGCTTGCTTTGTATTATCAATAAGACCTGTAGGCGGAACTGAGGTCGACCTTACATAATGAAAGCTAAAAAGAACAAAGGCAGGCTAAATGCAGCACAGCAAGACCTTGTCAGAAAAATGACCCGTAAGTTTATGGGAAATGATGTAAAGCTGAGGCTTTTGCAAAACAGCGGCATTATGATAAACGGGCTTGAATTTACCTTTATGGGTGAGAGCATCGGGCGCGGTTCCTCAAAGGGGTTTGCTGTAAGCCTTACCTGTGATGAGATAGATAAGGACAGGCTGCGCTTTTCAACCATAACCATGACGGCAGGCAGCGGTTTTAAAAACAAAATCATCACCAAAAGGCTTGAACGAATTAAAAAAAGCGACGGGAAATATGCATATCAGGCAAAATTCCCGAATATCCAGATCCCCGAGGCTGAGGACTTGAATGGTATGGATAAATTAGAGCGGCTCATGGCAGGAACTAACAATCAGTTTGTTTTTAAGCTCACCCCGCACTACGAGGGCGAAAAGGAATGCGAGGTAATGATAACCCTCTACCCTTATGAGAGCGTTCTCACGGGGGCGGCAACACTTTATAAAAAGGTGACGAGCAATACAAACTACTATGCGGACAGCTTGAAGAGGTAAAGGCCTATAAATACTATGAAAATGAACATACTATTATATTTGGTAAGTATTGCACTGCTGTTTTCGGCAGGAAGTGTGATCGGCTGGTGCATAGAGGTCGTATACCGCAGATTCAAGCCCGATAACAAGGAACGTCTGTGGATAAATCCCGGCTTTCTATGCGGCCCGTGCCTGCCGATATACGGCTTTGGCCTGATTTTATTATATCTGCTTTCCCTTGGTGAAAAATATATAGGCATCAAAAACGTTCCTTTAAGGACGATCATTGTACTTTTGGCAATAGCTGCCGCTATGACGCTGATAGAATTCATAGCAGGCGAGATATTTATAGTGCGCCGCCATATAAAGCTGTGGGATTATTCTGATAACCGCTTTAACTATAAAGGGATAATCTGCCCGAAGTATTCTTTTTTCTGGGCTTTGATAGGAGCATTTTACTATTATTTTCTCCACCCGAAGGTGCTTGCCGTTCTTTTATGGTTCTCGCATAATCTGCTGTTTTCCTTTGTGATAGGGCTTTTTTACGGGGTACTGTTTGTGGATATCTCATATACATTCAAGCTCGCCGCAAAGATCAAGGCATTTGCCGAGGAAAACGAGATCGTCATCCGCTATGAGGAGCTAAAAAGAGATATACGCATAAGAGCAAGGCAGACAAAGGAAAAATACAACTTCCTGCGCGCACTCGGAGCTGAGCAGTCGTTCAGGGAGCGCTTAAAGGAATATATGCAAAAGCAGATAGATCAGGCTGATATTGAAAGACTGCATGATTTTTATAAACGAACAATAAAAAAGAACAAAAAAACAAAGGACTAAAACACTATGAGAATGAGAAGAAAAAAGCACCTTGAGGACAGACTTTCGGCGTGCGGTGACAAGATAATCTTTATGGACAGAGATGACCGCAACTTTGAGGTAAAAACCACCGACAGCTTACTTGACCTTAAGGCGCTGTTTAAAAATGACAACCCCGTACATATGGAGATAGGCTGCGGAAAAGGCAAGTTTGTCTGCGATATCGCAAGGCAGAACCCCGATATAAACTACCTTGCCGTCGAAAAGGCGAGCAATGTTATAGTTGACGCGGCAGAAAAGGCAATTGAGCTTGATATCCCCAATATAATCTTCCTGCGCGGCGGTGCGGAGTATCTTGAAAGCTATATCCCCACCCGGTCTATCGGCAGGATATATCTTAATTTCAGCTGCCCGTTTCCTAAAAAATCCTATGCATCTCACAGGCTCACACATCATAAGTTCCTGAGAATTTACAAGGAGCTTATGCAGGAGGGTGCAGAGATACATCAGAAGACAGATAATATGCAGCTTTTTGAGTTTTCTATCGAGGAGTTTTCTCACTCGGGCTTTGGGATCAAAAATGTATCGCTTGACCTGCACAAGTCGGGCTTTGAGGGCAACATTATGACAGAGTATGAAACGCGCTTTGCCGAGCTTGGCCAGCCGATATATCGTTTAGAGGCTGAGATACTTAAGTAAACGTAAATAAATTACACATAAAAAAGCGGAGCATAAGCTCCGCTCTTTTTTATTCTCAGTTGCAGCCGCAGCCACAGCCGTTGTTGTTGCCGCAGCCACAGCCGCAGCCGAAACCGCCCATTGCGATTATGAGGATAAGAATGATTATCCACCAGCAGTTGTTATTTCCACACATAGTAGTTATCTCCTTTTTGTTTATTTGAAGTGTTTTGCGTTTGCCTCACTTCATAGTACAGTTTATGTCATAAGGGAAAAATGTGTTACAACACTCTTAGCTGCAAAAAACATGAAAGTAGGATTTGTCCTGTGCATAGAATTGTAAGGAAACGAAATAACTGTTTAAAAAAACCTTATCTGTCAATACTTATGTTGATAAATGTTTTACAAGGCGGTGTTTTATTTGGCGCTTACAGGCAAGAGCCCCGATATAGAGGGCTTTACTAAAAAGGCAAAGGACATAATAAGGCAAAGCACGCTCTCGGCAGGCAGGCTCGGCAGTGAATATATAGGCTCGGAGCATCTGCTGCTGAGCATTCTTGAAGACGCTACGAGCGGCGCGGCGGCTCTGCTTATAAGAAACGGTGTTACCTACAAAGCGGTGCTTGATGAGGTGATAGCTCAGTGTCCTCCCCTCACACCCAAAAAGCTGACTCTCTCACAGCTTACGCAAAATGCAAAGGATATAATAAGCAAGGCTGTCAGCCTGTCAAAAAGCCTTGATTCGACCCCTGCATCTACCGAGCTTTTGCTTGCGGCAATGCTTGATAACTGCGATTGCTTTGCATTCGATATCTTAAGGGGCTTAAGGATAAACACGGCAGGGCTTTATAACTACCTGACTGTAGGTGACAGCAGGGTCTTTGACAAAAAGGAAAGAAAGACCTTTAAAGCCCTTGAACGCTTTGGAAGAGAGCTTACAAGCAAAGTATCCCTCTCCTTTGACAGCGTATGTGAGCGCGATGATGAGATATCGCAGATAATGGAGATACTCACACGCAGGACTAAAAACAACCCCTGCTTAGTCGGTGAGGCAGGGGTAGGTAAAACAGCGATAGTCGAGGGGCTTGCAAAGCTTATCTATGAGGGGAACGTTCCAGAAAGCCTTAAGAGTGCAAGGATATTCTCACTTGACCTTACCTTGCTTTTGGCAGGGGCTAAATACAGAGGCGATTTTGAGGAGCGCTTAAAGGCCTGCACCGATGAGGCGGCAAATGATAAAAACGTGATCCTCTTTATCGACGAGCTGCACGGGATAGTTGGGACGGGCGCTGCCGAGGGGGCGATAGATGCAGGCAATATCCTAAAGCCGCAGCTTGCAAGGGGTGAGATAAGGCTGATCGGTGCGACCACCCACGCGGAGTTTGCAAAGACCATAGAGCGCGACAAGGCCTTAGAGCGCCGCTTTGCAAGGGTAGAGATAACCGAGCCCGACTTTGACAAGGCGGTAAGCATTCTAAAGGGCGCAATGCCGAGATATGCAGCATTCCATAAAATAAACGTGCCGAGCGAGCTTGCGCAGTACATCTGCGAAATGTCAGCGCGCTTTATACACGCAAGATGCTTTCCCGATAAGGCGATAGATATCCTTGACGAGGCCTGCGCATATGCAAGGCTAAGGAACGAGCAAATAAGCAAAAGCGGCGTTTCAAAGCCGTTTGATGATTACCTGAGAGGGAAAATATCAAGGGAGCGATATATGCAGCTGATAAGCCTTGACAGTAAAAAGCCAACCCTCACGCATGAGGATATTTCCTTTGTGATAGCGCGTAAAACGGGGCTTAAGGGCAGTTCCACGCTGCTTGAGCGAAAGGTTCTCACATCTCAGCTTGAAGGGCGGCTATGCTCACAGGTACTGGGGCAGGAGCAGGCGATAAGACAGGTCTGCACGGCAGTAAAGCGCAGCTTTGCAGGCCTTGACAGAAAGGGCAGACCCGTTGCAGGCTTTATCTTCGCAGGGCAGAGCGGTGTCGGCAAAACAATGCTTGCAAAAGCGCTTGCTAAGGAGCTGTTTTGTAATGATGACGCGCTTATAAGACTTGATATGTCCGAATATTCGGACAGAATGAGCATTTCAAAGCTTTGCGGCGCAGCCCCGGGATATATAGGCTTTGAGCAGGGCGGTCAGCTTACCGAGCTTGTAAGAAAGCAGCCCTACAGCGTTATTTTATTTGACGAGCTTGAAAAGGCGCACAGAGATGTATGGAATATACTTTTACAGATACTTGAGGAGGGCGAGCTTACCGATTCATTTGCAAGAAAGGTGAGCTTTAAAAACTGCATAATTATACTGACATCTAACTTAGGCAGCAGCGAAAAGGGCGCGCATATAGGCTTTATAGACGAAAACCATGACAGCCGCAAAAAGGAGGTAACAAAAGCAGTTTCCGCCTACCTTTCCCCCGAGATAATGGGGCGGCTTGACGGGGTGATAGTTTTTGATACGCCAAATAAGCAGACGCTTGAAGAAATATGCGCGCATGAGCTTGATGAGATGACCAAAAAGCTTGAAAGCAAGGGGCTTACACTTGACTGCCCTCGGCAGCTGCTTTCGCTTATAGCACAAAAAGCCGAAAGCGGCTCGGGCGGCGCAAGGGCTGTAAGAAAGCTGATAGAAAACGAGATAGAGCCGCAGATATGTGACTTTATCCTTGACGGGGTGAAGGGCGCGCTTACCCTTTGCTATGAAAATGACAAGATAACCGTCCGCCAGCTCGATGAAGAAACGGCGGATAGATTAGAGCTTAGCAGCTAAAAAGCCACCCGACCGCATAAGCGGCCGAATGGCCATATATCCGCGCAGCGGATACCTTTATTATTCATTATTCATTTTTCATTATTCATTATTTCACTCGATCTCTCCGCCGCCCACAACGTAATCACCGTCATAGAACACTACCGCCTGTCCTCTTGAAACAGCGCGGTGAGGTTCGTCAAATTCGCAAAGCACCCTCCCGTCCGAAAGCGGTGAGATAGTGCAGTCAGCAGCTGTCTGATGATACCTTGTCTGCGCCTTGCAGCGGTAAGGCTCTTTAAGCTCATCAAGCATTATAAAGTTGCAGTTTTTCGCAGTCAGCGAGTCCGAATACAGCTTATCCTTAGTTCCGAGGATAAGCGTATTTTTTTGCACGTCCTTAGAAATCACAAAAAGCGGCTCACTGTAGGATACCCCTACCCCACGGCGCTGACCTACCGTGTAGTGGATAAGGCCGCTATGCTCACCGAGCTTTGTGCCGTCTGTAAGGATAGTGTCACCCTTCGGCTGCGCGCCTGCGTTATCTTCAATAAAGCCTGCATAATCCCCGTCGGGAATAAAGCAGATATCCTGCGAATCGGGCTTATTTGCATTTACAAGGCCGTTTTGCAAAGCCACCTCTCTAATCCTTTCCTTTGTAAGCTCGCCGCATGGGAAAAGTGTGTGAGCAAGCTCGTCCTGCGTCATATTGTAAAGCACATAGCTCTGGTCTTTTTTTGCATCGGGTGAGCGCTTTAACAGCCAGCGCCCTCTCGCCTCATCATATTCCTTTATAACATAATGCCCCGTTGCGATGTACTCAAAGCCCAACAGTCTTGCCCTTTGCAGGAATTTACCGAATTTGAGGTGCTTATTGCATTCAATGCAGGGGTTTGGCGTCTTGCCGTCAAGGTAAGATGAAATAAAATGGTCTATAACAAACTCCCTGAACTCATCGGAAAAATTAAAAACATAATGCTCCACCCCAAGCTTAAGTGCTGCAAGCTTTGCATCGGTAGTATCATCAAGCGAGCAGCAGCTTTTTGTCTTGTCAAGGCCGATATCCTCATTTGAGTAAAGCCGCATAGTTGCCCCTGCGCATTCATACCCCTTTGACTGCAAAAGCTTTACTGCCGCTGAGCTGTCAACACCGCCGCTCATTGCCACAAGAACTTTTTTATTATCCATATCCTTATCCTTTACATAAAGAGCTTATCGCCCTTGCAAATGTCATCTTTTTCAGCGCCAAGCAGCAGCAAACCGACATTATCACCCATGCTTGCCGAATCGAGCAGCTTGCGAAAGCTCTCTATACCGCCGATAGTAAATGCAGCACTTTTTCTTTTTCCGTTTAACGTCACCGTGTCACCCGTGTGGATAGTTCCGCTTTCGATCACTCCCGTAACAACAGTTCCCCTGCCCTTAACGGTAAAAATATCCTGCACGGTAAACATAAAGTTGCCCTCGTTTGCAGTTATGTAAGCTACCGAGTCGGGCGAGTTTTCATCATACTGCACCTTATACATCGAATCAAAATCGTTCTCATCCGGCAGCCCGAAAAGCTTTTTTATAAAACTCATTTTATTCTCTCCTCTTACCTAAGCGCCCGAAGTCTGCTGACGATCTCGGGCAGCTTTTCAAGTATGTAATCTATATCCTCATCACTATTAAGCTCATTTATAGTCAAGCGCAGCGAGCCCTTTGCGCGCTTTTCATCAAGGCCTATGCTCTTTAAAACGTGTGACGGGTCAAGCGATGCACTCTCGCAGGCCGAGCCCGATGACGCGCAGATACCTGCCATATCAAGCATAAGCAGAAGACTCTCCCCCTCGATGCCGTCAATAGCAATGTTTACATTTCCGTCAAGGCGGCGTTCTCTGTCGCCATTCAGGCGTGTATCGGGAATTGATGATAATATCCCGTCGATAAGCCTGTCACGCATAGCTCTGACCCTCTGTGTGCGCTCAGATACGCCGCTTACAGCGTCGCCTATCACAGCGCCGAGTGCGGCAATTGCAGCAACATTCTCTGTTCCCGCGCGCTTTCCGCGCTCCTGCGAGCCGCCGAAGATTAGCGGCGAGATATCAGTACCACTCTTAGCATATAAAACGCCCACCCCTTTCGGCGCAAATATCTTGTGACCCGAAAGGGAGAGCATATCTATCCCCTGCTTTTTTACATCAATATCAATATGCCCTACTGCCTGCACGGCATCGGTGTGAAATAACACGCCCCTTGCTTTGCATATGCCTGCAATTTCTTCTATGGGCTGGATAGTTCCTATCTCATTGTTTGCATACATCACGCTCACAAGGCAGGTGTCATCCCGCAAAGCCGCCTCAATGTCGCAGGGAGATATAAGCCCCCTGCTGTCAGGCTTTACATATGTCACATCAAAGCCGCGCCGTTGCAGGTATTCGCAGGTGCGCAAAACTGCGTGATGCTCAAATGCAGTTGTCACTATATGCCGTTTTCCTTTTTTCTCACCCGAAAGTGCCGCCGAGCGCAGTGCCTGATTGTCAGCCTCCGAGCCGCCCGAGGTAAAATAGATCTCCTGCGGCCTTGCGCCTATTGCCGCTGCAACATTCTCGCGCGCTTTGAGTATTGCCTTAGCCGCCCTCATTCCGAGCGAATAAACGCTTGAAGGGTTGCCGTATTCCTCATATAAAAACGGCAGCATAGCATCTATCGCCTTTGGGGAGGGCTTTGTAGTCGCGGCATTGTCAGCATAAACAAATTTCTTATCCATTTTACCCCTCAGAATTTCTTGCTTTCTGCTACTGCGAGCTTGTCGCAGCGCTCATTCTCGGGGTGGCCAGCGTGCCCCTTTACCCAAACGAATGTAACATCGTGCTTATCAAGCAGGTCTAAAAGCTTTTCCCACAGGTCGGGGTTTAGTGCAGGCGATTTGTCGGCCTTTTTCCAGCCCCTCGCCCTCCAGCCGACAGCCCAGCCCTTTGTCACGCTGTCGATAATATATTTCGAGTCGGAATAAAGCGTTACCTCGCACCTCTCTTTAAGTGCCGAGAGTGCGGTGATAACTGCCGTCATTTCCATTCTGTTGTTTGTAGTTTCGCGCTCACCGCCCGAAAGTTCCTTCTCTATCCCGTTAAATCGTAGAATCGCCCCCCAGCCCCCGGGTCCCGGATTTCCCGAGCAGGCGCCGTCTGTAAATATGTCAACGTGTTTCATCATTTTTCTCCTTAAAGAATGTATTTCTATTATACTACAAATTTCAATATAAATCAAGACAATTAAAATAATAGCGCATACAAAAATAAGAAACAATAAAATATAAATATTTTAGCTTTTGACTAATATATTCATTTTCTCACAATTTAGGACGCACTTTGTTGTATAGGTTGCACAAAAATGCAGTTAATAGTCTGTTAAATCGGCTTATTGACAGAGTTTTTTATAGTTGGTATAATATTTTTAGGGTATTATACATAGTGTGTTATGTATAGTATTTTGCAGTTTACTAAGGAGATATGAAACCTTTTTCAAAAATCTGGAGGTTATTTATTATGAGAAATCTAAAAAGACTTTTTGCACTTACAATGTCGATTCTCATGGCCTGCGGCGTTGCGGCGTGCAGTAATTCAAGCAGCTCATCGGGCTCTTCCGAGGAGTCTTTTGAGGCTACCGATAACGTTGAGGTACAGGAGAATATGGAGATAGAGGCTATCCCCGACGGCGCTGAGAAAACTATCCGCTATCTTGGCGAGAATGACTTAAACCCTACAAAGTCAAACCCCGAGATATCTACAGAGCTTAAGCTTTTCCAGCAAAAGGGCGGCTCTATCGAGTGGACGAGATGTACAAACGAGGGAAGATTTGATGCGCTTGCTAAGGCGATCGCCGCAAACTCCGATGTTCCCGATATATTCAATTATGAGTGGCTCTCGTTCCCTGCTCAGGTAGTTAATAAGATGTTCCAGCCCGTTGATGAGATAGTTGATTTTGAATCCCCGATGTGGAAATCTTCAAAGACTACTGCCGACCAGTTCGTTCTTAATAACAAGCACTATGTTGCACCGCTCGGCTATGACCCGTCTGCTCTTATTACATATGACAAGAAAAAGGTCGAGGAATTAGGCCTTGAGGATCCGTATGATCTTTATCTTAAGGGCGAGTGGAACTGGACTAACTTCAAGAATGCTATGGACGAGTACGTTTCGGGCGCTACAGCTGATGAGGAAAGATACGGCATCAACGGTTTCTTCAAGCCCCATATCACACAGCAAACAGGTAAGACTCTTGTTAACTTTGACCCTGCAACATCTACTTTCTCGAGCAATCTGAATGACCCCGATATCGAGGCTGCACAGCAGTTCCTTTATGACCTCAAAAAGGAAGGCCTTGTGCTTGACGGCTGGATAGGCTCTGCATCAGAATGTTTCCAGAAGAACTGTTTCTTCTATGGAATGGGCGCATGGGCTGTTAAGCCGCTCGACGGCGACGAGTGGGGCATCGTTCCTATGCCGCAGTATGACAAGAACCCCCAGAAGATAACCACATCTGATATGAAGGCATTTATGTGGGTAAGAGGCTCTACAGCTAAGGAGGCTGTTAAGTGCTGGCTCGAATGCTACAAGTCCGCAAGAACAGACCCCGAGTATGAGCAGACCAACAAGGATAAGTTCTTTGAGAACAACCCCAACTGGACTGAGGAGATGTACGGCGTATTCCAGGACGTTATTTCCGATGATTACTTTATGATATTTGACTATGCGTTCGGCGTTTCCTTCAAGCTCGGTGACAGAAAGCAGTTTGACGGCAACCAGTGCTTAGTTGATGCGCTTTACGGTTCTTCCTCCTCCGAGGACGAGGACGGAAACCAGATGACATGGACTCAGGTTCGTGAAACTTATTCCTCAACTGTTGACAGCGAGGTCAATACTCTTAATAAGGCTGTTGAGCAGTACATAAAAGAGGACAACTGATAGAATAGATCAACCGCCGAGGGGGCTTGCTCCTCGGCGGTTTTTTTATCTTAATCTTTCTCTTGCCATTTCAATAAAGCTCTTGCCCTCGTCAGCAGGGTTTAAATCAACGTCGATAACGTTTTTTTTCCACTCACTTGTGTCGGGCAAAATATCATATGCGATGTTGTGCTGCTCCCACTCATATACAAGGCTATCGACTGTGCGGTTTCCCTGATAGTCGGCTGTAGGGATAGGGTGGATATCGCTTAGCGCCTTGCAGATAAGCCCCATATCCGCCTTGTTTCTTATCTTGTATGAGTTTATTATCTTCCAGTTATCGGGTGTGTAAAAGGCCTGATACTGCTCGGTGCCATACTCAAAGGTATAGCTCCCCTCGCTCACCTCTGTAAGCAACAGGTCATCAACAGAATCAAGCAGCTTAGGGCTTACCTGTGCTGTTGCAGCCGCCTTAGTTTCGGGCATGAAAGTTGTTGTAGTTGTCATTGTTGTAGTGGTTGTAGTGGTAGTCGTCGTTGTAGTAGTTGTAGTAGATGTTGTTTGTCCCGACGTTTCAGACTGCGAGCCTGCCTCACCTATGCTTACCTCAAATGAGCAAGCCGTCAGCAAAAACGCCGAAATAATAAGTATCAGCTTTTTCATAGCTCCTCCGTTATTCTACGCTTGCAGGAATGCCGTTTATCTCAACAGACGCATCATCAAGCGCTATAACAATGCAGCGCTTGCCGTCTACCATCTGTGTTCTCACCTTGTCAACAGCGTCCTTGCCGACATTTACCGTCACGCTCGGCAGCGCTATCGTTGTTTTCTTTTCTATCAGATTGTATGCGGTAAACGGCTTTTTCTCCATAGCCTTTTCATAAGCCTGCGGCAGCTTTTCAAGGTTTTCCTGACTTACGCCTGCCTCCCATAGAATTGTGTTAAGGCGCTTTTCATCTATCTTCGGTATCTCTGTTTCATTCGCATTCTGCGCCGCATAGCTCTGTATCTTCTCGTTTACCTTTGTAACGATCTCATAGTCAAGCTCATCGCCAACAACGTTATTTATAAGCGCCTTGAAAACAGTTTTTTCGCCCTCGCTCGAAAGGTTGAATTCACATTCAAGCAAGTCCTGAACCACCGATGCATTCGGCTTTTTGGCATTCTTTGAGTAAACCATAACCGCGTTTATATCGGGCATTCTGTCCGAGAAAACGGGGAAAAGAAAACCGTCAGTCGGCAGCTCAACTATCTTGTCAGCAGTCACCTTTTTGATAATAGAATTGCTCTCATCATCATAAATAAGCCCGTCAAAGCGCGTATTCACGGGGGATATCGCCGTTATTATAAAATTGTAGTTTATCTCGCTCTCGTCCATATCCATATCATCATTTTTGTTTTTAGCGAAAATGCTGTAGGTGCAGTGCGCTGAAAATATCGCATAAGTCGAAACGTAAGCCATTTTTTCGGCAATGCGCTGCAAATATGTATCAACAAGCTCATCGTCCTTGAATTTTGATACCATCAGGTCATATAACAGCTTTTGCGCGCCGCCCTCGCCGTATGCCGCCTGCGGGAATGCAAATTCGTTCAGGTTTTTGCCGAGCTGTCCGCTGAAGGCTTTTTTGAGGTTTATCATTATCTGCTCGCTCTCGTCCTGCGAAAGTGTTACAAAAGCCTCGTTTGATTTATACTTTATATTCTTTTCGCTGTCCACAAAAGCGGACACTACCCTGTTTATGGTCATAAATCCGCAGTCCTCGGAAAAGTTCTTTTTCAGCTCGTTTATTTCTTTTTTGTTCATCTTTATCTCTCCGTTATCTTATATAAAAAATGTATATGAGCAATGCTGCCGTACCGACAGCCCACGCCGCCAAAAAGGTTACAAGCTCGCTCTTTTTCTTTCTAAGCTTTATTATTGCTGCCGCCATAACGACAAGCCAGATCAGCATCATCAAATACCCAAACGGCACAAAGGTGATATCTTCCTCATAGTCCTTAGAGCCTGGCTCTGACTCCGGGAAAGCGAAACAATACCCCAAAACTGCCCAATATGACCCCAAAGTGCCCTGCAAAAGCCCCAATAAAGCAAGCAATACCTTTTTCATATTTTCTCCTTAAAGCCAAAAGGCTCTTATTTCTTATCTATAACGAAGGGACTGCGTTTAACAGTCCCTAATAATGTACATTATACTACGGGGTGTACCTTCTGCTCAGCGTCACTGTGCTCGGAATCAACACCGTATTTCTTATCTCTCCTTGCCTTGAAGAACTTTGGCGCAACCTTCGGGAACATAGCGTAGGTGAGGATATCCTCCTCCTGCTCTGTCCACTCGGCAGCCTCCTTCTTCATGGTCTCAAACTCAGGAGCAAGCTGGTCTGCCGGGCGGCAGGTTATCGGCTCCTCATCGCCCAGTATCTTCTTCTGGAAATCCTTATCGATCTCAACGGGGGTCTTGCCGTATTCGCCCCTGACTAAGCCCTTGAATTCCTTTGTTACAGTCTTGTATCTCTCTCCCATAATAACGTTAAATACAGCCTGCGTGCCAACGATCTGCGAGGTAGGTGTAACAAGCGGAGGGAATCCCGAATCCTTTCTTACTCTCGGAACCTCTCTCAGAACCTCGTCGAGTTGGTCAGCCTTGCCTGCCTGCTTAAGCTGCGAAAGGAGGTTTGAAAGCATTCCGCCGGGAACCTGATAAAGCAGCGCGTTTGTGTTCGTAGCGAGCATCGAGGGGTCTAAAAGGCCTGAATCAATGTATTTCTTTCTAAGCCCCATAAAGTAATCTCTTATCTCGTTAAGCTTAACAAGGTCAAGACCTGTATCATACTCTGTGCCCTTGAAGGTAGCAACTATACTCTCTGTAGGTGCGTGAGATGTGCCGAGTGCAAGCGGTGACATAGCCGTATCAACGCCGTCAACGCCTGCCTCAACAGCCTTGATTATGCACATAGATGCGAGACCCGAGGTGTAGTGAGTATGCAGCTGTATCGGTATCTTCACAACGCTCTTTAAGTCCTTGACGAGCGACTCTGCCTCATATGGGGTAAGAAGTGCCGCCATATCCTTGATGCAGATAGAATCAGCGCCTGCCTCCTCTATTTGCTTAGCGTAATTCATATAATACTCATGTGTGAATACCTCACCCAGCGTATAGGAAATAGCCACCTGAGCGTGACCCTTTTCCTTGTTAGCCGCCTTGATAGCTGTTTCAAGGTTTCTTATATCGTTTAGCGCGTCAAATATTCTTATGATGTCGATTCCGTTTGCGATAGATTTCTGAACGAAATACTCAACAAGGTCATCGGCATAGTGACGGTATCCCAGCATATTCTGTCCTCTAAAAAGCATTTGCAGCTTTGTATCGGGCATTTCCTTTCTGATTATCCTGAGCCTTTCCCACGGGTCTTCGTTTAAAAACCTAATGCAGGAGTCAAACGTAGCGCCGCCCCAGCATTCGCAGGAATAAAAGCCTATCTTGTTCATTTCGCTGAGTATCGGGCGCATATCGTCCATACTCATTCTTGTTGCGAGAAGTGACTGGTGAGCATCACGCAGTACAGTCTCGGTAATTCTTAATTTTCCCATAGTCTGCTTACCCCCGTACCTTAGCCTACAACAACGAGAACAGCGCCTGTCTCAACAGATGAGCCCTTTGTTGTGTTGATGCTCAGCACCTTGCCGTCAACGGGCGAGTTAACATCGTTTTCCATCTTCATAGCCTCAAGCACGCAAACTGCCTGGCCGCTCTTTACACTGTCACCTACTGCCACCTTGATATCAAGGATAGTTCCGGGCATAGGAGCTGTTATCTTTGTTCCGTCTGCAACGGGTGCAGCAGCCGCAGGTGCAGGTGCAGCAGCAGGTGCGGCAGCAGGAGCGGATACGGCAGCAGGTGCAGCAGCGCCTGCGTCAAGCTCCTCAACAGCTACGTCATAAGCCTTTCCGTTTACGGTAATATTATATCTTTTCATTGTAATTCCCTCCGTTATTTTTCTTATCAAAGCTGGATATTGCTATGCTTTTTAGGCAGTCTCTGAGCGCGCTTGCCTGCCATTATCTCAACAGCCTCTCTTATTGCGGCTCTGAGTTCAGATGCATTAACAACGCCGTCAACTGCGCCCTTTTGTGCAGCAGCGTAAGCTGTGCATTCACTCTTTACAAAATCATCTGCAAGCGCCTTTCTTGCAGCGGCAAGATCATCTGTTCCTGCGAGCTTGTCATGCTCCATAAACTCAACCGCGGTTATCGGGTCAAGTGCGGAAATGACAGCCGTGTCAAGTGCAAATGTCATATCAGAATTTGCGCCCTTGCCTGCAAGTGCCATAAATGCCGTGCCGTAAGCCTTGCCCGTAACGGCTGCCACCTTAACATTCGTAGCCTCGGCATAAGCGTGAGAAAGCTTGGCCATTGCCTTTACAGCGCCGCACTTAGATGCAGCCTCATCGCTCTTAAAGCCCTCTGTATCAACAAGCGTTACAGCAGGGATATTAAAGCAGTCAAGCATTCTCATAAACCTTGCAAGCTTAGAGGAATCATGAACTGTGAGCTTATCCTCGGTCTTATTTGTAGCAAGCACACCTACGCAATTTCCGCCGATTGATGCAAGGGCGGTAAATGATGCCTTGCCGAAATCCGTGTAAAGCTCCTTAACAGAGCCCTCATCGAAGATAGCATCAGCCTGCGAGAGCGCGTCATTACCGAAAGCACTTGTCGGCTCCTCAAATTCATACATAGGAACGGGTGCAAGATTATTCTGCGGAACTCTGCCGAGCAGGCTCTTTACAGCCGCAAAAGCCGCCGCGTCATCATCAGCAACAAGTGCTGCAACACCCGTAGCCGCCGCATGAGCCGCAAGATCCTTTATACCCGTGTTGGGGGCAGCGTAAAGCTCGCTGTCCTTAGTAACTATCACAAAATCGGCATTTGTTGCAAGCATAGCCGCTGCGCCTGCGCAAACTCCGCACACAACGGAAACCGTAGGAACAACGCCCGAGAGATTTGCGCTCTTCAAAAACAGCTCGCCATAAGAAGAAAGAGCCGTAAGCGCATCGGAAACATCGGCGCCGTAGGAATCATAAACACCTACAACGGGAGCGCCTGTTTCGGCAGCAAGTGAGAAAAGCTTGCTTATCTTTTGAGCGCCCTCTTTGGTAAGAGCGCCGCTCTTAGCCGAAATATCCTGCGAAAAAGCATAAACGGGCACGCCCTCGACATAGCCGAATGCCGTTACAACGCCCGAAAGAGCGCCGTTACTTGTGACAAACCTGCCAACCTCGGTAAACTTCCCGTCATCAAACAAAAATGTAAGCCTGCTAACTGCCTTAGATGACGCGTCTGCAAGCGTTTCAAGCTCGGCAGCAGTTTTAAGCTCATTAGACATACATATTTCCTCCGTTCTTAAATTTGCATAATCATACATACTAATTATACTATTTTTTTCTAAACTTATCAAGTGCAGTCAGCGGCTTTCTTCAAATTTTACTTTTAGTTCATAATTTTCTATCATATTTATAGTTTCCGACTGCTTTTATACAAACCGAAAAAAATATAGAGGTACACGGGGTACCTCTATATAATACTATTCTGTTATTTTAGTGTGACCTTCCACCCTGCCAGCTTTTGCTGAATGCGGATAACGTCCGCGATATTTACCTTTCCGTCACCGGTAACGTCTGATGCGCTTTCATCTATCGTTACCTTCCAGCCTGCCAGCTTTTGCTGTATCCTGATAACGTCTGCGATATTCACCTTGCCGTCACCGGTAGCATCACCCGATATACGCTTTTCATCTAAGGGGATAAAGGTAAAGCCGTTGTTATTTGCGTATTCTTCGGCAGCCGTGCCGGAGTAGCCGTAGATAGTGAAGCCGTTCATTTTATTCAAAGCCGAATCATAGCCTAATGCATAATCGCCTATTTGTGTTACCTTCTTTGGTATAATAATGCTTTTGAGCTTTGAGCATTCACAAAAGGCATATTGTTCAATAGCTTTTACATTTTCAGGTATCTTTATGTTTTCAAGCGATGTACAAAAAGCAAATGCCGACCATTCAATATCGGTAACAGTTTCGGGCAGTTCTATTTCTTTTAGGCTGCTGCAACTATAAAACGCCTTGTTTTCTATCTTTTTGAGATTTTTAGGCAGCTTGACCTTTTCAAGTGACGTACAGCCTTCAAAAGCGCCCCATGAGTTATCCTCGTCCAAAGACGGTATCTCGGTGATAGTGTCGGGGAAGGTTATCTCCTTAAGATTTTTTAGGTATGAAAATGCATACATACCGACATTTGTGACAGTATCGGGCACGGTAATGGCGGTTATCTTTGAAAGTGATTCACTCCTGTATTTAAGGTTTGCCATAGAAAATGATTCATCGGCTAAAGATGTTACCTTTTTGCCGTTAAGTGTCTTGGGAATCACCACATTTCCGCCATTTCCGATATAATTTGTTATCTCCGCCGTCCCGTCCGAAAGCACGGTATATTCATAATCACCATATGTCAGCGCGCTTGCAGAAATAGCCGTATCAAACGTTAATGCTCCCTCGGGCAGAGCCGCCGACGTGCCGAAAACAAGCGCCAATGATGCTAAAAATGATACTATCTTCTTCATATTCTAACGTCCTTTCAGTTATTATTTTATTAACAATTATAATCTATATATATATATATATTGGACATATTATTAACAGACTGTAAATTTGAAAACAATACTCTGCAAGCTTTGCATAAAAAACGGTATCGCCGCACGATCATTAAATCATCGCGCAGCGATACCTTAATTTTTAATTATTAATTATTTTATGCCGCCTTAGCCGCAGCACCCTCGGTGAATGTAAACTGTATCTCGATAGTTTCGACCTTATCGGTCTTTTTGAGCGGCATAGGTGTGGGTGTGGATTTATCGGTCGCTCCCCTTGCGTCCTCGGGCAGCTCGTTTACCCAAGCGTTATAGAGGTTAACTCTTGTGCAGACACCGTCATCGGAAGATGTGTAGGTATCGCTTGCAAGCGCATACTCCTCGCCGTTTATAAGTATCTTGTTGATAGTGATGATGTTGCCCGGGAAAAGCTCCTCGGCATTTGAAATACCCAGTGCTGAGAATGCAACGCCCTTTGCAGCACCGCAGCCTGTGAAATCAAGCGAAACGGTATAATCGCCCGTTCCCGTTATCTCGACATTTTTGGCAACCACGCCTGCTGTAGCCGAGGTCGGGTCATAATCATCGCCCACGCTGTAGGTCTTTGAGTAATCCTCGCTCTGGAACATGATCCACGCTATCGCCTTATTCTCATCGGGCATAAGCACGCCCTCATCAGCAAGCTGGTTATTTGCAGCGGCAAGCGCATCGTCAATGATCTTCTGAGCGTTCTGCTTTACTTCATCCTCGCTCTTATCCTTTTCCTTTGCGTATGACTTATCAAGGAAGAGCTGTTTCATAGTCGCATCGGGCATATCACAGTCATGTCTCTGATAGAGGTTGTTGCAGTCCCAGAGCATGGGGCAGAAATTGTAAAGGTCGCAGTTTGCAAGGAAATTCGTATAGAATTTATCCGTATCGTTCTTAGGAGTCGAGCCGTTTGTCAAAACTGCATACTCGCCTATTACAACGCCGTAACCCGCATCTGTAAACTTGCTAAGATCCTTCAGGAGCTTGTTCTGCTCCTCATAATCTCTCACGCTGCCCCAGCTGTTAACGCCGTCAGTTCCGCAGTAATCCCACGGGGTATAGTAGTGAACGGAGAGCAAAAGCTTATCCTTAGCGGAATCTGTGGGCATTTTGAACTTATCATCGCAGGTCATAGCTATATCGGTATTATAGCCTGCTATCAGGAGAAAACGCTGCTCGTTGTTGCCGCCTGTCGAACGGATAAGGTCAACAAAGGTCTGGTTTATCTCGTTGGTCTTTTCATAGCACTCGTTTCTTTTGAGCTTGCCCTTTTTGCCGTTTATCTCGTCATTAAGTCTGTCACCGAGTTCCTCGTTTGCCGACTCGAAGATGAGCTTATCCGAATAGCCCTTAAAGCGCTCGGCTATCTGTGTCCACATTGACTTATACATTTCCATAGCCGCATCGCGCATTGCCTGATCCTCAGCGCCGAAACGCCCCCACCAGCCGCCGTCCCAGTGGTCGTTGATGATAACGTACATATCGGCATCTATCGCGTAGTTGACTATTTCCTCAACTCTGTCAAGGTAGGATTTATCTATCTCATAGTTTCCGTCCTCATAATAGCTCATAGCGTTAGTCCACGCTACGGGGATACGCAGCGAATCAAAGCCGCAGTCCTTCATGCCCTTTATCATTTCGGGGGTGGTTATCGGCTGACCCCATGCATTCTCGCTCTCATCGGGGTAGATATCGTCCTTGCCGTAAACGTGGGTGTATGCCTCCATTGTATTGCCGAGGTTGATGCCGTTGCCCATGAGTTTAACAAGCTCAAGGCTTGTAAGGTCGGCATTGACCGAGCCGTCATCGTGTGTTTCGGCAGTCGAGCTGCTCTCATCGGGTGATGAGCCGCTGTCATTGCTGATTTGTGACGAGCCGCTGTCGCTGCCCGAAGATGAGGACGACGAGCCTGATGATGAGCTTTCGTCACCGCAGGCGGTAAGCAGCATACTTACACTCAAAAGCGCTGAAAGTGCGGCTGTGAAAGCCTTTTTACTCCTTTTTGAAAACATAATATATTCCTCCAATCAAGCCATATGGCTTATTTCATAAATGTAAACTCCAAAAGTTCAAAAAGCGGTTTGATATCAAAATACGGTTCAGTCCAGCCCTCTACACCGTGAGTGGGTCTGAAATATATAGCGTGTCTGCCCGTTATCGCCTTGACCTTGCCCTTATAGACACCGTCTGAAAGGCCGACATTTACCGAGCCTATGACCTCGCCGTTTTCGTAATCATCAATGATAACGTCTACTCTTGAATAAACGCCCTGCCCCCTAACCTTAAGGGCGAGGGTATATTCTGAGCTTGAAAAATCATCACCGAAATCAAAATATTTATAGCCGATAATCGCATCCTTTTTGATGCCGACAATTGGGCGCGTGAAAATATCAAGCTCGGTAACAAAGCAGCCGCCCTTTAACACGCAGGCTATCTCCGCAGGGGTGGGCTTATAGGGGTCAAGTGCCTTTTCAAAGCCCAGTGAAGTCATCTCAACCGGCGGTATAGTGCCGTCGGGAAGGATCTCAACGGGCTCGACACACGCGCGGCGCGACATTATTGTGTTATTTGTCATTCTATGGTAGAAGATATACCACTGACCGTTTACCTGCATAAGCGAGCCGTGATCGTTTCCGCCGGGGTAATCGACAGAGTTATCGACAATATAGCCCTTATATTCAAAGGGGCCTTTGGGACTGTCACTTATCGCATAGGCAAGGCGGCTGCCCTTTCTCGGGGAATAGATAAGGTAATATTTCCCGTTTATCTTTCTCGGGGAGCTTGCCTCGAAAAAGCGCTGCTCCTCGGGGGCGTTTTCTGTATCGTCGATAACGGGGCGCATATGTGAGCCCTTTATTATCTCATACATATTATCGGGGGCAATCTCATTCATATTACTTTCTGTAAAGCCGTAGTAGATATACACCTTACCGTCATCATCAACAAGCACGCCTGCATCATTATAAACACCGTCATCGCCTGCATCGGCCTCATCATACTTATAGCGTGAAAGCAGCTTAAACGGCCCCTCGGGCTTATCGGCAACACCTACGCAGCCCTTTGAGCCGACTATATAAGCATAGAGGTAATACTTCCCGTCCTTTTCGACAACATCGGGGGCATAAAGCTCGCTTTGCGTCCACTCCTTTGTATCGGAGGGGCGGTCGGGCTTATCGGCTGTTGAAAAGCTGACACCCGAGCATTTGAAATTATTAAGGTCATCAAGGTCTGCGTACCACACCTTTAGCTTATAATCGCAGAATTTATCGCAGGCGGCACGGTCATGCGAGCCGTAGAGGTATAATCTATTCCCAAAAACACGCGGTTCACCGTCGGGGATATATTCCCAGAGCGGCAGGATAGGGTTTGGCATTTTGTATCAACTCCTTATCATTTATTATTTCGTGAAAGCAGTCTGTATTCGGTAGGTGTCCTGCCCGTTTTATTGCGAAACTGGCGCATAAAGGAGTATGAGCTGCGATAACCGCAGCTTAGGGAAACCTCCTCAACGCTCATAGCCGTGCCCGATAACAGGCGCTTTGCCTTATCAAGGCGCGAGGTTATGATATCCGAGATAGGGCTGACACCGAACATCTTTTTATAGCTGTGCTGAAAGCCCGAGCGGCTCATTCCCACCTCAGCGGCAAGGCTGTCGATAGAAAGCTCCGCCTCGGGAACTGAGTAAATTTTTGTACGAATATTAGTAAGGCTTTCAGACTTTGCAGGGTGGATATTATATGCCGCCTCACTTACCGAGCCGGTTAGTCTTGCAAGCTTATAGAGCATACATTCAAGCAGCGCCGTTTCAAGCTCGGCGCTGAAACGCTCAGTGCTGTAATGCTCGTAGGAGAGCATTTTAAAAAGCCTTGCTATCTCGCTGACAGGCTCGATATAAACGGGGGTATCGACAGCTATGCCCAAACGCGAGAACCATTCAAGGTCACGCTCGTCATAATCAAAATAGAACCAGTCATCGACATAGCTCTCCCCTGCCGCGCTGTATCTGACGGGGGTATCGCGCCTTAGCAGAACGAATGAATTTGCCCTGACCGAATGCTCAACGCCCGAGATAACAAAATCCGCATCGCTTTTGACGAGCAGAAAAAGCCCCGAGCCTGCACCGGACGGCCTATCCATAACAAAAGAGGAATCGTGAGCATAATCGCAGCCGATAGAGCCAATTTTCATAAACACGTTCCTCCTTTTTTATTGATATTTTAAACATTGGATTTTAGACAAACCGGAGTTTGTAACTCCCCCTTCCCTTTGAAGGGAAGGGGGCTGGGGGGTTAGGTAGAGCCCCTCCCGAGCGAAAGTCCAAGGCTTTGTTCATCGCTCCGAGGGGGCAAGCCGCCTGCGGCGGCTTATTGGGGGCTTTCCGGTCGCCCCCCAAACCCCTTCGGAATGCCCCCTCCCAACACTTCGCCAAACTCCGGTTTTTATTTACAAAGCACTTATTAAAGAACTGCCTCGTACTCTATTCTTATATCGGGGAGCTTGTCGATAGTGGTATAGCTGTTATAAAGGCCGTCATCGGTCGATATATCGTTCATGCCGCTTGCAGGGGGGGCAAATATCCTTAAAGTAAGGTCTTGAGCGCCGTCAAGGGGCTTTTCAAAGAAAGCACTCATAAGGTCGATAGTTTTAGCCTTTGGCGATTTATAGAACCATTTGCCGTTTATTTCAAGCATAAGGTTCAGGTCATTATCAAATGTCACCTCGCAAAAATGGGGGTTCTTCTCAAAGTGGAGGGGAACTTCAATTCCCTCAGCGTCCTCAGCGCCGCCCCAGCGAAGTGTTACGGGGAAGGAAACCTCCTCGCCCTTTGTCATAGAGGGCTTGAAGAAATCATCGTGGATAATTTCCTTATAGGTCTGCATAACGGGCTGCTCAATACCGCAGTCGGGGTAGTTGGGGTCTTCTATTTCAAGGCCTAATCTTCCTCTGTCGCGGAACTGGTAGAAGGTAAATGCCGAGAACCAATCCTCGGGGTCTGCCTTAAGCATATCGCAGAATTCCTTCACCATCTGCGCCTGCTCATAAGCCCCGGTGACGTCGCCGTCAGCGTTGAACTCACTCATAACCATAGGCTTTCTTTCACCGCCGTTTATTTCCTTAAAGCGGTTATAGCTCATTTTTGTCAAAGTATAGGTATCCTCAACGGAACTTCTGCCATAGCTGCGCGGGTCGCTGTCCTTAAGCGCAACATCGTAAGGCCAGCCCCAATGGAGAGCCATATATTTATCAACGCTCCATATATCAGTCACCTTAACGGCCTCGGAGAATTCCTTTTCCATGATTATCTCGGTAGCGTTCTTATCCTCGATACCGCCGATACAGAGGATAGTTGAAACATTGGGGGCATACTCCTTAAGTATCTTATGAAATCTCACATAGAAATCAGCAACGCCCTGATAGGTAGTTCTCTTTGTAAAGCTGAACCAGTTGCCCGTAGCCTCATGGTTGATCCTCAGAAGAAGTCTGCCATAGGGGCGAAGGTCGTTTGCGATGGCGATAAGGTGATCGTCCGTCACATTCGGGTCGATAGTCAGAGTAAGAGTAACATCCTGCCCGTGGCGGCGGACATCTCTCATATAGTTAAACGGCTCAGCCTCGGTATCGCCATTAAGACCGCCCTTATATGTAAAGTAGTCATCATAAGGATAATCCCACTGGAAGGATACCTCCATATCCTTCATAGCCTCGGATATCCTCTGCGGCCACTGTTCATCGAGCGGATAGTAGCAATACATAAGCGAGATACTTCTATGAGGTCTGCCGAGCTTATTGAGGATATAATCCTGATTTACATACTCGCCCCTCTCCGAGCCGTCGCCCAGATCAACAGCGCACTTTGCCTTACCCATTAATACCTTTACAGCCTTTAATTCATTTGCCATATTATTACCCCTTTCAAGAAAAATATTATTATACGATGATTTATTTTTAATATGCAGGCGCTTTTCGCCCTGCACAAAAAGCAACTTAGCCCTTAATTAGTAATATAGCACATAAACTAACCATTGTCAAGCATTTTTTAAAAGCAGGCAAATGCCGCGAAAACCTTTTCTTGGCACAAAAGTTAACCCGAGGGATAAATTCATATGAGAATATGAAACCGGTTTTGTTTTATTTACCGTTTCTTTGTTGGAAATAGACAAATTAACGGCAAAAAATTTGGCAGGTCGGAAAATCTCAGTAAATGCAAAAAAGCTGTCCGTTTTATAGGACAGCTTTACTATCATTCTTCTTTTTGCTTTTTTACATATTTATGCTGGAGCTTATAGATAAACCACGATGTATAGCCGACAAAGAGAAATGCTATACCGCCAACGCAGAGCTTGAACTCCTTTGATGAAAAGAAGGATTTTGCGACCCTTGCCTTTTCTTCCTTTTCCGAGCGTGTCATATTGCTTGTGGCCACAAGGTCTACCTCGGCGAGCTTTTCGCCTTTATAGGTAAGGGCAAGCTTACCGAGCTTATCGCCCTCATGAACGGGGGCAACGACATTTTCCTTCAGGGTTATCTCCTGCTTGATATCGCTAAGCTCTATATTATCAGGCCAATCGCGCTTAAAGCCCTCGGCAGGCTTTAGATTGACGCTGTCGCCCTCCTCCGCGAACTCCACCTTGACATCGGTTATCTCGGAGCTTACGTTGATAAAGTCGGTAGGAACGAGGTGGTAAAAGCCCCACTGATAAAGCGCCTTATGGTCGATAAGGTTATAAAGCACGGGGTCTTCGTCCTCCTTAGCGCCCTCCTTATCAAGCGGCGCGCCCATTGTAACTATCATATAATTCTTGCCGTCAAGAGAGCCAATAGAAACAAGGCATCTGCCTGCCTCATCAAGAGTACCCGTTTTAACACCCTTAACGGGGCTATAGTAGTAATCGGACGTTTCATCAAGCATTTCGTTTGTGTTGATGATAAGCGTTCCGTCGGGGTGATCCTCTGTCGGGGGGAGGTTATAGGTGGGCTTACTAACTATCTCGCTGAAAACGGGGAAATTATCGAGCGCATACTGAGTCAGCAGAGCCATATCCTTGCAGGTAGAATAGTTTTTATTTGCAAAAAGGCCGTGAGCATTTGAGAAATGGGAATTTTCCATTCCTATCTTCTCCGCCTCCTCATTCATGAGGTCACAAAAATGAGGGATAGAATCGCTGACATTGAGAGCTATTATATTTGCCGCCTCGCAAGATGAGGGCAGCATGAGTGCTACAAGCAGGTCATAATAGCTTACGTCCTCAAAGGGGCGGATATCGGCGGTAGATGCGCCCGTGCCGTAAAGCTCATCAAAGGCGGTATTATCGCCGTGGACCATTGTAGTCTTTAAAGCCTCGGGGTCATCCTTATACTTTTCAAGCAGAACTACCGCTGTCATTATTTTAGTAAGCGACGCAGGAACGCGCGCCTCCTCGGAGTTGATATCAACAAGCACATCGCCCGTATCGGTATTTACCATATACACCGCCTCAGAGTGGATATCAATAGGTGTTGTGCCGCCCTCGCCGTCAGAGGTATAGGGGGTAAAGTTTATAGCCCCTGCGCTTATCGGCAAAGCAGATGTTACCATTACCATTGCTGACAAAAACGCGCAGAGGAGTTTTTTAGCTTTCATTTATATTATCCTTTCGGGTCATTGATTTCATAGATTATCTCGCGCCCGTTTTTGCCGACGCGCGAAACACATTCTGTATATGTAAGTATATTAAGGGCGATACCTGCAAGCGTTCTTGAAATGCCTGCCGCCTTTGCAAGATCCTTTGATGTGAACCTACCCGAAAGCTCGGGGGGAATGAGCATCATATAATCACGCGGACATTCAAAGCGGCACTCGCAAAGTATATCGATCGGCACTCGGTCAAATTTAGTTGAATGCTTTTTCTTATCCTTGCCATATCCGTCAAGAAGTCTTATATCCTCAGCCTCGAGCATTACCGCGATGAATGTAAAGCGCGGATTATCAAGGGCGAATTTGATACTTACAAGCTCCTTGCAGGCATCATAGATGCTCCCCTTACGCGGTGATACACGCCGCGCGGAAAGCTCACCCGTTTCGGGATCAAGCCACCTTACATATTTTTTGGCGATTATGGGGTAGACAACTGTAACGTGGGTATATTCAAGAAAGCAGTCAAGCTTTTTTACAAGGCGTGAAAACTGACGCGTCTGAATTTCGATTATACCGTCCTCGCCTGCGATATCGGCAACAAAATCACCGATCCTTATCTCAGTATTATCGCTTTGCGGCTCAAAGTATGCCTTAAGGGCGGCATGAACGCTTTTTTCGCCGAGCGTACCTATTCCCTTTTCGCCCTTAAGCCTGTTACAGCTTTTTTCAACCGCTGCAAGAAAACGCTCTCTGTCCAAGATCATCTGCTCCCATAATCATATATACTAATTATAGCAACATTTATTCAACTTGTCAAATATAAAAAGCAGAGGAGAAAGCTCTGCTTTTTATATATTATGCCTTTATTATATTCTTTATCGCGTCATATATACGCTTTGCGACGTAGGGGTTATTCATAGTATAGAGGTGTATCCCGTCAACACCGTTTGCGATAAGGTCGGTTATCTGATCTATTGCGTAGGCAATACCTGCATCTCTTAAAGCCTCATCATTGAACTCATATTTATCAAGGACTTTTCTGAATTTTTCGGGAAGAGTTGCGCCGCACATTTTAGTCATACGCTCGATCTGCCGCTTATTGGTAACAGGCATTATCCCTGCCTCGACGGGAACGTTTATCCCTGCGATATCGCACTTTTCAAGAAAACCATAGAAGAAATTATTATCAAAGAAAAGCTGGGAAATAAGCTCATTACAGCCGCAGTCTACCTTATATTTAAGGTGCTTTATATCCTCAGCGGCGGAGGAAGCCTCAAGGTGAGTTTCGGGGTAGCAGGCGCCTATTACGTTAAAGCCGCCGTAAACGCTGATAAACTTAACAAGGTCACTCGCGTGGGCAAATTCGTTAACGGGGGGGATATCGGGGTTAAGGTCGCCCCTGAGTGCAAGGATATTCTCAATTCCGTTTGCCTTAAGCTCATCAAGCATTCTTGCCGCCTCGGACTTTGTAAGGTAGATACAAGGCATATGTGCAACACTTTC
>JAGBNQ010000029.1 GCA_017634275.1 Ruminococcus sp.
AAATTAATAATTAATAATTAATAATTAAATCCCTTTTTACATTTGTGTTGTTAGGAAGATAAATCGGAATTTATGGAGGAGTTTATGACACTTGGAACAACGTACATTATTGTAGGAAACTTAGAAAAATCTGTTGAGTTCTACAGATTGCTTTTACAAGAAGAACCACTACACTCAAACGATGACAGATGGGTACAGTTCAGCAATAAAATTGCACTTTATAATAAGACATATGACGAAAAAATTATAGGCCGTGAGCCGAGTGAAATGTTTAATCAAGCATATCTTGATGATTTTTTCAAAAGCATCGGAACACTTAAAAATGATCTTGTTGTTTTCAATTTTGTGGTCGATGATTTAAAAAGCGAATATCAAAGATTAAAAAATTTGAATATCGGCGACGTATCCGAGCTAATGTATGTCAACGTCCATATGCCTTATTGGTATTTTAATATTATTGATCCGGACGGAAACATTCTTGAAATAACGGGACGATATGAACAGTAAACGCTGATCTATCGTAGGAACACTTTTGTAAAAAGGGAGATAATTAATAATTGAGGTGCGCCTTCGGCGCGGAACTATAACAAGGAGCATTATCCGTATGCATATGTATAAGCCCTCGGGGCTCGCAATGATATCTATATATCTTTTTACTATAATATTATCGCTTGCCCTATGCTTTGCGTGTGGGTTCGGTGCGATGTTCAAGTCTGTAATATTCTGGTATGTGATGCTGTTTATCATCATTCTTACCTTTTTGGTGCTTTTGATAGTTGTGCCGCTGTTTTTCTCGCAGAGCCGCTATTCTGTCAGCAGAAACGAGCTTATCTGCAAGTCGGGCGTTTTCATTTTCAGAAGGCAGTTTATGAAAATAAGCTCGGTGCGCTCGTTTACGGCTATAGTTACACCCTTAAGCGGTGCTACGGGGCTTAATTTTCTTATTGTAAACTCGCTCGGGTCACATATGGTGTTTTGGTTTTTGAGCAAGAGCGACTTAAATGAGATAACCTCCTACCTTGATAAGGCTATCAAAAAAGAGGAGGGCGCAAATGAAACAGCATAAGCTTGCAAGGCGCGTAAGAGAATTCTTCCGCCACAGGCAGCACCCTATAAAGATAATCGGCTACACCTCTAAGACCATGTGGCTGCTCCTTATACCTCTTGTAAAGTATCTTGTGGCTTTAAAGTTTGATATACGCTCGTGGCTCGTTACCAACTGGGTCGATATTTTAGCTATCATTGCTATTTTTGCATTTGCGTGGCTGAGGTGGGTATTTGTCTATTTTGAGATAGATGATAAGAGCATGACCTCACACTCGGGCTTTTTCGGGCTTGCGGCAACTAAGCTTGCCTTTTGCGATGTTACTACCGTTTCAGTCCACCAAAGCTCGGTGCAGCGCCTTTTCGGGGCATCGTCACTTTACATTGACACTGATGCAAAAAGCGTTACCAAAACGGATATAGTTCTGCTTTTGCCAAAAAAGCGTGCTGAGCATATACTTGACCTTATTGCCGATGAGAACGAAAGGGCGGTAAAATACACAGTCGAGAGCAAAAAGAGAAGTCAGCTTGCTTTTTCGCTGTTTTTCTCATCGACCTTTTCGGGGGTCATCATCTTTGCAGGTCTTATGTTTGAGGCATCAAGGATAGTTGACAGAAATATTGAGGTGCGGCTTTTAAACACCGCCGCAGGCGAGATATCAAAATACACAAGGCGCATACCCTATATCATAGTAGTATCGGCGCTGGTCATAATCGGCGGCTGGCTTTTGTCGTTTTTTGCAAACCTTATGCGCTACTGGCATTTTTGCGTTACAAGGCACGGGCGGCGGCTTATCGTAAAAAGCGGCATCTGGACGATAAGGCACGATGTTATGCACAGAGAGCGGATAAATTACTACGATATAACACGTACGCTTTTAATGAAGATATTCAGGATATGCACGGTAAACGTAAACTGCACGGGCTACGGCAAAAGGAGAAGTGAGATACCCACTATCGCTCCGATAACAACGGATAAAGAGGTAGAAAAAACGCTGTCTATCCTGATGCCCGACATAAAGTGCCCAAAGGCTACCCTTACAACGGGAAAGCGTGAGCTATGGCGCTTTGTGTGCATCCCGTTTTTTATATCGCTGTTCGTGCCTGCGATAAGGCAGGTGTTTATATTCATCTTCCCCCGGTGGGTAAGTGAGATAAATATGATAGCCTTTATTTCCTCGGTGCCGCTCGTATGGCTGATAATAGTAAAGGCGGCAGCTGCTTTCAGCACGGGCATAGGCTTTGACGAGGGCTGCTGTGTGCTTGACTATTGCAGGCTCTACGGCTTTCATAGGGTGGTAGTGCCGAAGGCAAAGATAACGCGCGTTGCGGTAATGCAGACATGGGCGCAGAAAAGGGCAGGCTACTGCTCTATCCAGATATGCACGGAGAATGAAAAATTCAAAAAGCATATGGTAAAGCATTTGCCGTTAGACGCGGCTATGAGCATTCTAAGAACTAACGGACTTGCGGTGTGATGTTAATGCACAATGCACAATGCTGGGTGCATAATTGAGGTGTCCGCCTTTGGCGGACAGATTGGAAGTTTTGCTTTGCGAAACTTAGCTGTCAGCAAAGCTAACAAGCCCCATATCGGGCTTATAGGGGCAGCAAAAATGCCGATAATAGACGAAATCGTAAGGTGAAACGGCCGAATGGCCATATCATCGCCGCAGGCGATACAATAATTGTGCATTGTGCATTATGCATTGTGCATTGAGAAGGGTGGTGTGACAGATGAAAATTTCCGAGAGAGTAATGGAAATTCTCGAAACTAACAGAGGAAAGGCCGTTTCGGGGGAGGAGCTTGCAGCAAGGATAGGCGTTTCAAGAAACGCTGTATGGAAATCTATCGAATCGCTTAGAAAAAGCGGAGTGAAAATATACGCAAAGACCAAAAAAGGCTATTTTTTGCCCGAGAGCGATACAAGTTTGTCAAAAGAGGGCATCTTAGCACTTCTTGGTGATACTCCGCTTACAGTAGATGTCAGGCATACTGTCACATCTACGAATGATCTGCTAAAACAGCTTGCTATCGACGGTGCGCCCGAGGGGTATGCGCTTATTGCAGCCGAGCAGACGGCAGGCAAAGGCAGGCTTGGCAGAAAATTCTATTCGCCTGACGGCAGCGGTGTGTATATTTCTTTGCTGCTAAGGCCTAAAATGAAGGCGGAGGATTCGCTGTTTATAACGACTTCGGCGGCAGTAGCTGTCAGCCGCGCTATCGAAACAGTTTCCGAGGGGCGGATAAAGCCTAAGATAAAGTGGGTAAATGATATCTACGTCAACTCAAAAAAGGTCTGCGGGATTCTTACCGAGGCATCGGTGAGCTTTGAGAGCGGAATGCTTGACCACGCTATTTTGGGGATAGGCATAAACATAACCACTCCCGAGGGCGATTTCCCCGAGGAGATAAAGGGGATAGCCACATCGCTTTTCGGGCATATGGAGCAGGGCAATATAAGAAACCGCCTGACAGCGCAGGTGCTTTCGGAGCTTACAAAGCTGCTTGATGACCCCTCGCGTGATGATTACTTAGAGGAATACAGAAAACGGCAGATGCTTATCGACCGCGATGTAAACGTCATAAAGGGCGAGCAAAAACGCGCCGCAAGAGCCCTCGGCATTGACGAGCGCGCACGGCTTTTGGTAAAGTACGAGGACGGCAGCCGCGAGGCGCTTATCAGCGGCGAGGTGAGCGTAAAGCCAAAGGCATAGAAAGGCGATAAATCGGAGTTTGGCAATCCAATGCACAATGCACAATGCACAATTATTGTATCGCCTTCGGCGATGATATGGCCATTCGGCCTTTCACCCCCACGATATCGCCTATAATTAGCATTTTGGCTACCCATATAAGCCCGAATGGGCATCTGTCGGCGCAAGCCGACACCTCAATTGTGCATTGTGCATTGTGCATTGAAACAAACTCCGGTTTGTAAATAATTAAGAAGGTGCAAAACTATGAAGGATACTCGTTCAAGAACGCTTGCCTTTGTGCTTAGCGCGGTTATGGCGGCTCTGCCATTTGTGGGGCTTTATATCGCGGCGAGTGCGGAGTATGATGAGGGTAATATCATAAGCCTTAGCGTTCCTCTAAGCGCAAAGGCAGGGGCGGTGTATGATAAAAACGGCAGGGCGCTGTCATTTGTGCAGCAAAAGCACCGCATAAGCCTTGTTCCTATGCTTTTTTATTCAAATGAGGCGGTAAATTCGGCGCTTTTAAAGCTTTTGCAGGCTGACCCGTCATTTGCTGAAAGGTTTACTCTGCCGATAAACGAAAAGGGGCAGGCTGTAGGTGATGATGAGGAGCTTGAGATACTGCGCTCCGCCCTCGGGGTGAGTGAAAGTGAGCCGCAAAAGCTCTTGTCGGCACTTTACCGCGTTTTCGGGATAGATAAGTCGGAAGAGAATGCCTATACGCTTGCCTGCATAAGATACAGAGCGCTTATGAGCGGCGAGGATATGCTTGTTTTAAGTGATCCCCCGTCGGAGGAACTTTTGGAGCAGGCGGAAATATTAGCACAGACTGAGCCGTTTTTGCGCGCCGACAGCTATTATCAGCGTGAATTTACTCTAACTGACGGGCAGGTGACGGCGCCGCATATCTTAAAGGCGCTTGAAGATGAGTATTCTCAAAGGCTTTCGGGAACGGCAGGTCTTGACAAGAAAAGCTACCGACTTTATCAGGGCGGTATAGCACCGCGCGAAAGCTCGGATCTATCCCCGACTGACGGCGAGGATATCACGCTTACTATTGATGCAGATCTTCAGCTTTATACACAATCGCTTTTAAAAGATGCGATCGACAGCGGAAAATGCACGGCAGGGGCAATATGTGCGGTGAGCTGTAAAAGCGGCGAGGTCTTAAGCATAGCCTCCGCCCCCGATTATGACCCTGCAAGGTTGACATCTGATTATGAAAAGCTTTCTAAGGACGAGCGCGCACCGCTTTTTGACAGAGCGCTCTGGGGCGCTTATCGCCCGGGCTCGGCTATGAAAACTATAACCGCCCTTGCCGCGCTTGACACAAAGGCTATCGACAGCGACACCTATCTATGGTGCGGAAAATGGTATCCGCTCGGGGATACAGTGTTTTCCTGCCTGTATTATCACGGCTATGAGAGCGTGCAGACGGCTCTGCGCGATTCCTGCAATGTGTTTTTCTATAAATGTTCACAGCTTTTGGGCGAGGAAAAGCTGTCTGAATATCAGTCATTTATGGGGCTTGGCAAAAGTGTAAACATCGGCCTTGAAAACGCAAAGGGCAGGGTAGTCACCCCCGAGAGCGTTTCCGAGCTTGGCATAGTGTGGAGCGAGGGGCTGTTATTACAGTCTGCTATCGGGCAGTCGGAAACGGCGGTGACACCTCTGCAAATGGCGCAGTGGGCGCAGATACTTGCCAACGAGGGCAGCCTAAAGCCGCTGAGCATTATAAAGGGCAAGGCGGCAAAAAGCGAGCGTATAATAAAGAATGACCACGCCTTTGAGCAGATACGCGAGGGAATGATAATGGCGGCGGACAATATCTACGGCGAGAGCAGTCTTTATTCCTTGCCGCACAAGGCCGCGATAAAGACGGGCACCCCCGAAACGGGCAGCGGCTACAACAGCACGGTAATAGGCTATTACCCTGCCGACAAGCCCGAGATAGCCTTTGCTATAGTGCTTGAAAACAGCGAGAGCGCCTACACGCTCGTTCGCCCGCTGCTTACAGAGTGGGAAAAAGAAAGGTAAACCGAAGTTTGGCGAGCTTTGCTCGCAGTTAACAGTTAACAGATAATAGTTAACAGTTATGGTGTCCGTTTTTGGCAGACGAATGCCCATTCGGGCTTGTAAGAGCGCAGCAGCGAAGGGGGTACGGGGGGCGACCGCAAAGCCCCCCCGAAAAAGCCCCTCGGAGCGATGAACAAATCCTTAGCTCAGCGCTCGGAATGGCTCTACCTAACCCCCCAGCCCCCTTCCCTTCAAAGGGAAGGGGGAGTTACAAACTCCGATTTGTGTAATAATGACATATTTTTGATATGCTGTATGTATAATATTCCATATCGGCGTATTTTCGATATGTCGGGACTTTGTGCAAAATGTACAAGAAAAGTTTGAATTTTCAATGCAAGGCTACAAAATTGTATTTTTACCTTTTTTTTGCTTTGACTTTTTTGCGAAATGTGGTAAAATAGAATAGTAAACTATACTTATTATCATCTGCCCTTATGCCCCTATGGGTAAGAACAGGTGGTTTCATATCGAAAGGAGACATAAGTCTATGGCAAATAAGTCCACTATTATTGCAGTTACCTCCGGTAAGGGCGGTACGGGTAAATCCTCTATCAGCGCCTGCCTCGGCTATGCTCTTGCAAAGCAGGGTAACAGAACTCTTATCATCGAGCTTGACTTCGGTCTGAGATGTATGGATATCATGCTCGGAATGCAGGGAAATATCCCTTACGATCTCGGTGATGTTATTGAGGGTACCTGCGATGTTTATAAGGCTACTACAACAGTTAAGCTTGCATCTAACCTGAGCGTGCTTTGCGCTCCTTCCGACCCGTTCGTTCAGCTCAAGGCAGAGGATATCGAGAAGATCACAACAGAAATGAGAAAGTATTTTGAATACATAATCATCGATACCTCTGCAGGTATCAACGGCTCGGTCTTCGATATCGTAACAAATTCCGACCTTATCCTTATCGTAACTACCCCCGACCCTGTATGCGTTCGTGACGCTCAGATGATGTCGGACGAGTTCTATAAGAGGGGCAACCAGAAACAGAGACTTCTTATCAACAAGGCAAGCAAGAGGATATTTGAATTTGATAATATTGATGACCTTGACGCTATCATCGACACAGTCGGCGTTCAGCTCTTAGGCGTTATTCCCGAGGACAGCGCTATCCCGATAGCAACAGGAAAGGGCGCACCGCTTTCGTCAAGCTCAATGGGTTTCCTTGCATTCTCGGCTATTTCAAGGAGAATAAAGGGCGAGCATATTCCGCTGTCGATTAAGGCATAAAGCATTGCAAACTAACGATCATTGGGGGGATTAAAAATGAACATTGCTTTGATAGCTCACGACTCAAAGAAGGAGCTTATGGTTCAGTTTTGTATCGCATACTGCGGCGTTCTCAGCCGTCACAACATTTGCGCTACAGGCTCTACGGGAAAGCTCGTCGGAGAGGCTACGGGGCTGAAGATACAGCGCTATCTGAGCGGCTCGCAGGGCGGCGACCAGCAGATAGCATCAAGAATTTCCTGCAATGAGATAGACCTTCTGCTATTTTTCAGAGATCCTATCTCGGCAGGCACACACGAGCCGAACGATATGCAGCTTTTAAGGCTTTGCGATGTTCACAACATTCCCGTTGCGACTAATATTGCGACAGCCGAGGCTCTTATTCACGCGCTTGAGCGCGGCGACCTTGACTGGCGTGACATTGTCAACCCAACAAGATAAGCTATTACATACCTCCCGTTTCGGGGGGTATTTTTTGCTTTGCAAGCAAATGAATAAATAATAAATAATAAAGAATAATGAATAAATGAGGTATCGCCCTACGGGCGATGATATGCCCATTAGGGCGGGAGCGGGCTTGCGCCCGGGTCACTTTTGTTGACAAAAGGCGTAAATTGGCGTATAATAGAAGTTGACAGTTAACCGATAAAGGAGAATGACCATGGACACAGCACTCATCAAAAAACTACTGCTCGAACGGCTTTCGCATTGCTCCAAGGGGGCGTTTGAAGCGCAGGTCGAGCCGAATATACCGCCAAAACACCTTGAAAAGGTCAAAAAGAGCTTTGGCATAACCGATGAAAGGGTGCTGGGGGTCATAGATACCTCGCTTTTCAGGCGGGGGAAGAACGGGATAGTCTTCACCGAAAAGGGCGTTTATTTCAAGGACGTGCTTTGTGACCTTAAGATACGCCACTACACTGACGACTGGCGGCCGGAGGAGGACACGGCGTTTGATTCGCTTGGCATAAAGCCTGACAATGCGCTTATCGACACCTTTGCGGTGACGGGGCTTATGGATGAGATAGTTTACGGGCTTTCGGGGCAGCTGGATACGGTGCCCTTACCGCAGACGGTAAAGCCTGTGGCGGACGCACCTGCACCCGAGGGCATAGCTGAGCAAACGCCCCCTGACAGCACACAAAAGGCTGACACGGATGGCGAGGACGATGATGACAACGATGACGATGACGGCGGAGGGCTGCTTGACCTTTTCGGCATAGTGCTTGATGTCGCCACCGACCCGGAATAAAGATAAAAGGAGACACCAAAATGATAAAACTGCAAATTCCTGCTACAAGTGCTAATCTGGGCGCAGGCTTTGATGCGCTGGGGCTGGCGCTGTCGTTCTATAATACTGCTGAAATGGAGGAAAACGACTGTATAGATATAAAGTCGCTTGATGATACCCCTGTTCCCGAGGACGAGAAAAACCTTATTTATATTTCCGCTAAGGATCTGTATGAGGTGTGCGGTAAGACGCTTAAAGGCCTGACACTCAGGCAGACTAACGCTATCCCTATGGCAAGAGGGCTCGGCTCGTCATCTGCCTGCATTATCGCAGGGCTTGTCGGGGCTAATAAAATGCTCGGTGAGCCGCTTACACTTGATGACCTCGTTGACCTTGCAGCACAGATAGAGGGGCACCCCGATAATACCGCGCCTGCACTTTTGGGCGGTATCGTTACGGCTGTCTTTGACGGCAGAAAGGTACACTGGGTAAAGCAGGAGGTATATACAAGGCTTAAATTTGCCGCCATTATCCCCGATTTTGAGCTTAAGACGGAAAAGGCGCGCGCCTGCCTGCCTAAAGAGGTTTCCCATAAGGACGCGGTTTATAATCTGTCGCGTGCGGCGCTTTTCTCGGCATCGCTATTAACGGGCAAGTTTGAAAACCTGCGCACCGCCGTTGATGACCGCCTGCACCAGCCCTACAGAATGGAGCTTATCCCGAATGTAAAAGAGGTTTTCGATATTGCCTATACTCACGGCGCGTATGCCGCCTACATTTCGGGCGCAGGCCCTACAGTTATGGCGATAGCCGATGAGAGCAATTCATATTTTGCAGGCAAGCTGCAATTCTCGCTTGAAAATGCAGGGCTCGGCAGCTGGAAAGTCCACGAGCTGAGCATTGACAATGACGGCACTAAGGTGATAGTTTAGCTTGCAGCTTAGATATGTTGAGGAAGTAACTATGACTATATATTTCACCCGTCACGGAGAAACGACTATGAATATCCTTGACCACATAAGCGGTGTTACCGACTGCGAGCTTACCGAGCGAGGTATAGAGCAGGCGAGGGAGCTTGCCGAAAAATGCGAGATGGCAGGGGATATCGACCTTTTGATCTGCTCGCCGCTAAAGCGCGCAAGGGCTACGGCGCAGGCAGTTGCTAAAAGGATAAACGCACCCATAATAATTGATGCCCGACTTACCGAGTGGGATTACGGCTCATACGAAGATAAGCACCGCACCACCGAGGGCTTTGCGCAGGCTAAACGCGAGTTCGGTGTTAAGATGAAAGGCGGCGGCGAGTCGCTTTTGCAGCTTGCGCACAGGGTATATTCCTGCATTGACGATATACGCGCCAATTACCCCGACAAGACGGTGCTTTGCGTCTGTCACGGCGGCGTTTGCAGGGTGGCGGAAACATACTTTAAT
>JAGBNQ010000030.1 GCA_017634275.1 Ruminococcus sp.
GCAAACTCGGAGAGTTTGTATAAGTGCGCCCTCCGGGGTAGATGGTGATAGCCACGTTCCGTAAAAACGAACGGAAAAGCACTACCCCCCCGCCAAACCTTCGCGTATGCGAATAGCTGCGTATGCAGCCTACGCAAGTATTGTAAAAAGAGAGGAGAATGCTACCTGAGTAACAGAAAGCTGACAACAGAAGAAAAAATCGAAAAGTCAAAGAGTATCACCGAAGAAATAAGCAAGATCGAAAAGCGCCTTAAAGAGAGGCGTGATGTTCAAAAGAAGCTCGATGCGGAGATCGCAGATGAGCTGAAAAAAGCCGAAATGGTGACTAATCAGGCAGTCGGTAAAATGTTCAGAAGCAAAATGAAGGACGCTCTGCCGCTGGAAATGTATGGAGAGATCATTGAGTTTATGTTTCTGCACGAGGACTGCATAGAATTTATAGCCGAGGTGACGGAAAAGTATCGGCAGGAACAGGAAAAGTCAAAATCGGCTTAAATAGATTTGTGAAAAGGCAAGGTGAGTCCAATGTAAAAAAGACCGCTGCTCGGTGAGCCGTTCGCCTATTAAGGCAAGTCGGGCAGCTTTCAGAATATGGCAACGTCATCAAAGTGCATACTGCCGCTGCGTCAAGCGGCAGGGGCTGTCGAACGGATTCGCCAACCGTTTTGACAGCCGTCATACCTCCTTTCGTGAGAGCGAAGGGAGAAAAATATTTGAGTAAAAAGACAGAATCTACTGAACAGAAGAATGAAAGCAAAACCAAAACTGCACAGAGCATCACCAATATATCCGAGGAAAATCTCAACGAATTGCTTAAAGCTATGAAGATAGGCTTTTACAAAGATTTTCGCAAAAGAGGTATGCTTACCGATGAACAGCTTGAAATGCTTATCGCCAATCAGGACAAGCCGGTCAAAGAAAGTGCGTAGTTAAAACCATTAAAAAAAGCCTAAAAAAAGCGTGAAGGTCTTGACTTTCACGCTTTACTATGCTAATATAAACATGCAGGGGAATTTATTCCCGACAAATCGGGAGAGGAGGTACAATGTATAAGGAAAAGAAAAGAGTAGCGGCATATTGCCGAGTCAGTACAGATTTTACGGATCAGATCCATTCACTTTCGGCGCAAAGGGCATACTTTACAGAATATATAAGCGGCAACGATGAGTGGGAAATGGTCGAGGTCTATTATGATGAGGGTATCACCGGGACCTCAACAAAGAAGCGTGACGGCTTCAACAGAATGATCGCTGATTGCGAAAAGGGCAAGATAAATACGATACTTACAAAGGAAGTATCAAGATTTGCTCGCAATACAGTCGATACGCTGAACTTCACTCGCAGGCTGAAAGATATGAATATCAACGTGATATTTATGAATGACGGTATCGACACCAATGACAAAGACGGCGAGCTTCGTCTGACGATCATGGCCAGCATAGCCCAAGAGGAAAGCCGTAAAATATCCGAGCGAGTGAAGTGGTCTATGAAGCGCAATATGGAAAACGGAATGGTTTTCGGCTGCGGGCGCATTTACGGTTACAAGGTAATTGACGGCAAGCTTGAAGTAGTTCCCGATGAAGCCGAAATAGTAAAAGAGATTTTTCACAGCTATCTTTATGACGGGAAAGGCTCAACAAGAATTGCACACGATTTGAGTGAACGTGGGATACCTACTCTGAAAAACAGAGTATGGAGTGCACAGCACGTTTTGAAAATTCTTGCTAATGAAAAGTATGTGGGCGATCTTACTCAATGGAAGGTCTACAAGCCTAATGTGCTGTCTGAAAAGTACAAGGTCAATCTTGGAGACAATCCCGATGCACCGCTGATAACAATAACAGATCATCATGATGGTATTATTTCAAGAGAGCTTTGGGATGCTGTTCAGGAAGAACGTTATAACCGCAGCAGAAGGACAAGAGAGGGTTTGCGCCATTCAAAGGTTCATTGGTTCAGCGGACTTTGTAAATGCGGCAAGTGCGGATACAGCTTTATAACCACCGGGTCATCAACGAATCCGTGGAGACAGATAACCTGTCGAAACCGACAACTCTACGGAACTGAAAATCGAACCGCTATGAATGGTGAGCTGATTGGCTGCGATAATCATACTGTTGACGAGAGAATACTCGCAGCAGCTATGAAGGCGGTTATGGAAAATATCCAGTCGATAAGTGAACGTCTGAAGGCAGAGCTTTTGTCAGATATTCGCCTGATACAAAAGAGCAATGTTTCCGAGGACATCAGCGTAAAGCAGGATGAGATCGCAAAGCTAAAGCAGAAGAAGCTGAAAGCCGTAGACCTTATGCTTGAAGGTCTGCTTGACAATGACGGCTTGAAAGAGCAGACGAATTTTTATGACAGCGAGATCGCAAGGCTGAGCGAGGAGATCTCCAACCACAAGTCTGCCGAAACAGTCTATAACGAGCAGATCGAAGCTATCAAAGAGGCCGTTAAGCAGATACAGTTCATATCAGACAGTGAGACCGACAACACAGAGCTTTATAGATCCATGATAGAAAAGATAATTGTTCCCGAATACAGGCGCTTGGATATTTTTCTGAAAGGGCTGCCGTTTGGGTTCAAGGTCGAATACACCACAAAGAAAGCGCCATGCAAGGGTATTTATGCGATAATTATTGACTCTTGCGAATTGGCGAGCTGAAATCTGTTTTCGACAATTAATGGTACCTCCGTTAGCATAATATCATCTTATTCATTATATCACATCGCACAAAAGATTTCAATAGCAAAATAAACTTTTAGCGACAATTACCAAAGCGGTACATAAAAAATCGGCAGAGCTTTCCCTGCCGATGCTTTTTTTATTTTACCTTTACCTTTACAGTCTTTGTGTACGGGCTGTAATATCTTGTTCCGTTTACAGTTTTGTAGGTGCGCACCTTTACATAATATGTCTTGCCGCTCTTAAGCCCCGATATGGTCTTAGTAAGCTTTGCCGATGACTTGCTCGCCTTGTTCTTTGTAAATTTTGAGTTTGTCGCGTAGGTTATCTGGTAGCCCGTGATGTTTGATACCTTGCTGTAGCTTACCTTAAGCTTACCCTTCTTAGGGCTTGAATAGCTCTTTACAGCCGTCTTTTTGGGAACTATCTTAAATGTCATGCTCTTTTTGCCCGTATAGCTCCCTTTTCCCGTTATGGTGACAGTTGCCTTGCCTATAGCGGTGTTATTCTTGTAGCTGACTGTATAATCTCTGTCCGCCTTTAGCAGTGAAGAGCCGTTTTTGACTGTTACGGCAGGTGTCAGCTTTTTGCCCGAATAGTAATAGCTGCCTGCTGAGAGCGAAAGAGTTGCTTTTGAAATATCCCTTTTCCATACAGCGTAGAGATATACTGTCTTGCCGTCCTCGCCCGTCAGGTTCTTTACACTTTGCTTATCTTTGTACTCGGCTGTCGATGCGCCCGTCTTTGTTGACCAGCCCAAAAATACATAGCCGTTTCTTGTGAACTTGTTAGCACTTAGCGCGGCTGCCTTATCATAGGTCATGGTCTGCGTAACTGCCGAGCCCGTGCCGCCTGCGGCGCTCAGGCGTATCTTGTAGCTTATAGGCTTGTATGTAACACTAACATTTGTGTCACCGCTCACCTTGCCCGATTTTGAAAGCGTCTGAATATAGCCCGTCTTAGCAAAGGCAGATTCGGGGATATACATCTGTGTCCCCGAAACAGCGTAAGTCACAATGCTCTTAGCCCCGTCTGTCGCGGTAACTTTAACAAGCCTTTCATTATCCTTTGCAAACACCGCCTGCAAGCCTGCCGCCTGCTCGGGTGTTACGGATATCTCCGCTTTATCCGATGTGTATGTTCCTGCCCAGCCCTTGAAGGTGTAGCCCTCCTTAGCCTGCGCTTTGAGGGTGAGCTTGTATTCGCTGAAATATTTTCCGCCAAAATCCTTTGTAAGGTCTAACTCTGTGCCGTTTATCGTCACCTTGCCGCCCTCGGGATTTACTGCGTTTATATTTACTGTCTTTGCACTGCTAAGCCCTAAATTCTTTTCAAGCATTCCCGTAACATATTTCGGGCGGTTTCTGAGGAATGTGTTCATTCTTGAAAGACATGGGTCAGTAGCATTTGATGTGTTTGCCCACGAGGGGAAACGCTCAAAATACTTTTTAAGCTCGGGGTAATATGCCGCCTTTATCGGCTCTAAAACCTCCTTTGTCCTTTCATATTCAAAGTTTACGTTTGTGATATCCATAAACGAATTAACAAACAGCCCCTTGAAATCTTTATTCTTAAGCAGAGCGTTAAAAATAACGGGCAGGTCGTCCGAATTATTGGAAAGGAGCTTTTTCAAGTTGTCGGAGCTGTATTTTGTGTTATAGTTTCCGTAGTGGTCAACACCCATTTCGGTGTCATAGAAAAGCATTCTCCACCTTCCGTCCGCGTAGGGGTTTGCAGGGTCAGCTGTTCTTGTACGCCACATAGCGTAGTTGTTGCCGGGCCAGTCCTCATTGTTTATGTATATTTCCGTTGCCATATATTCCGCAAAGCTCTTGACATCTATCATTTTGCATATTTCTTCATAGTTCACGGCTTTTGAGAGGTCATGGCTCTTAGCGTAGGCTCTGAGGGCTTTGAAAAGCTCGATATCCTCATCATTTCCCTCATCTATCTCGCCCTTTTTGTAAACTACCACCTCATTTGAATCAACATCGTAATTCTCCTCAAAGTAGTGGTCATCATAATCCTCCTGCAAGGTGAAAAGACCCCAGTACTCGCCGTCAATGTACATAACGCAGGGTCTGCCCTCCTGCGTGTCAAACGCGCGGTCGCTCACAAGCGCCTGAAGGTAGCTGTCCTTAAGCTTTGTGTAGGTGGTGTCGTTTCCGCCGTTTCGCATAACGAGCTTTTTGAACTTTTTGAGCTGCTTGCCTGAGCCGTTCTCCTGATAAGCATTATCAAAGAAGGTGTATTTGAAATTCTTCTCGCCGTACTCCTCCCTTGCGTAGAAACGCAGTGATTTCTGATAGTCAGCCCTTGAATAAGCGCCCTGAGTTCTCATGCCGCAGTCCTGCGAAAGTGCAAGCGTTCCGTCAGATTCAAAAAAGTCGATATGGCATTCGCGCTCCCACTCTTTGCCCTTGCGGTTGTAGTTTGCATCGGGGTTGTTTTTGTCCTTGCTCTTTTTGCCGATATCGTCATAGACCTTGCCGAGCCTGTAGATGCCCGTTTCATAATCGTAAAGCGATGCAGGGTCGGTCGTCACCGAGAGGATAGGCAGATTATTGTGATCCTTATTGCTCACCCCCACAAAGTAGGTGTTTGTAAGTACATTGCTGTATTCATTTGCTTTGCTTAAGGTGACAGCGCGGATAACAGTGCCCTTGTCAATGGCGCTGTTATTGGGTGTCTGCCAGTCATCTGCCCATGGGGATATCTGCGAGGGCTTAAGCATTGTCGCAAGTGCTGCCTTGTCAGAGCTTCGGTCATAGATGCTAATGGGGGAGGTATACTCTGCCCTTGTGCTGCTTGTTCTGGGGTCAGTTCCATCAAGGGTGTAGAATATCTTATTGCCCTCATCGGTTGAAAGTGAAAGCGAAAAGCTATCCTGATACATTCCGCTCGGCTTGCTGAATGCAGGCGCGTTGCAGGGTATCGCTGACTTTGCATTGTTGTTGCTTTTAGCAGGCGTAGGGTAAAGGTAGGTAAACTCGCCGCCGTCAGCTTTTCTGCCCCATACCGTATCATCGGCAAGCGCAGGAACGGCTGTTGTGTCGATATCCTCATCACCCTGCTTAAGGGTAAGCTTGACCCCGTCGCCCGAGAGGTTGAATGCCGCGTGGGGGATAGTTTCATCGCCGTTATACGTCTTGCAGCAGTAAACTATCTTATATTCGCCTGCCGCGATAGTAACATTATCAAAGGTGTAGCTGTCCTTATCGTCCTTTACAAGCGCAAAGCCTTTGAGGCTTACAGCGCTGCTGCCTGCATTGTAAAGCTCTACCCAGTCACAGTATTCGCCCTTTTTGTCAACTGCGCCCGTAAGGTTGCCGTTTTCGCCTGCGTTGCCCGTGCAGACCTCGTTTATATAAAGCTTGGTTTCTTGCTTTGCAAAGGCCTGCAATGACATTCCGCCGCCGAGCATTGCCGCCGCCGAGAGCAGGCTTACCGCTTTTTTGATATTATCATTTATCACAGTTATCACTCCATATTTTAAAATATTTTATTTAATTATACTATAGCATTGCATTTATGTCAATTACATATGCGCGTAAGTTTTTAACCTTTTCAATAAAAAAGCAGGCAAGCCTGATGCCTGCCTGCAAGTGGTATTATCATATCACTGTCTTTTTGCCGCTTATTTTGCTAAGCGTGTTTGACTTTACCTTTCCCTTTATCTTAGATGATCTATCCTTGCTTATGCCTGTTTTGGCGGTGTTTATCTTATTGCCCGTTATGCTGCCGCCGAGGCTTGCCTTTTCTGCAAGGATAACCGCGCAAAGCTTTGAGCTGTTTATGGTGTTGCCCTTGACATTGCCGCTGACGCTGCTCCTGTCAAGAATGTATATCCCGTTGCTGCCGCTGTTTGAAATGCTGTTGGAGGTTAAAGCCTTTGCCTTGCTCTTAAGGCTTAAAACTATGCCGTTTAGCTTTGAGCTTTTTACGATATTTTTGTTTATCTCGCCCGTAACAGTGCTTGCATCATAAAGGTAGATGCCGTTTTTGCCGCTGTTTGATACCTTATTTGAGGTAATAGCCTTAGCCTTGCTGCTCAGGTTCAGAACAATTGCATTTTCCTTCGGGGCGCTTATTGAGTTTTGCTTTATCTCACCGCTGACTGTCGAGCCGTTAAACAGATATATCCCGTTTCTGCCGCTCTTTGATATCTTGTTTGAAGTAACAGCCGCCGCCTTGCTCTTTTTGTCGATAAGTATTCCGCTTGATTTTGGTGAGCTTACAGTGTTTTTGCTTATACCTCCCGAAACCGAGCTTGAATTATATACAAATATGCCGTTTTGAGCTGCCGCGCTTATCTTGTTTGAAGAAATGCTGCCTGCCTTGCTCTTCTTTACAAGCGCGATACCGTTTTGCCCCGGTGAGCTTACTGTATTTGCAGATATCTTCCCCGAAACGGTGCTGCCGCTATTTACAAGAATGCCGCTTTTGCCTGCTTTTGTCACGGTATTTGACTGAATACTCTCGGCACTTGCCGCGCTTAAGTAAATTCCGTTTGCGCCGCTGCTTTTTACTATATTTTTTGATATGCTGCCGCTTACTGACGATGAGCCCGTAAGGTATACCCCGTTTGATGTGGATTCGGTCACGGTGTTATCATTTATCGTTTTTGCCTTGCTTGATTTGTTCAGCGCTATACCGTTCGCGCCGCATTTTGATATTTTGTTGCCGTTTATGATCTCTGTAACGGCGGCCTTGTCATTAAGGTATATCCCATTTACACCGCTGCCCGAAAGGCTGTTGCCCGAAACGGCTTTGGCGCTGCTGCCTTTTAAATACACAGCGCTTGATTTGCAGTCGGAGATATTGTTGTTATTTATTCCGCCGTTTACCTTTGATGATGAGGTAAGGTAAATCCCGCTGCCTGAGCAGGTATCTATCTTATTTGAGGATATCTCGGGCGCGCTGCTTGATGAGGAAAGAACTATCGCATTTGCTCCGCAGTCGCTTACATAGTTATTTTCAATGCTATGCAGCACCGATGTGCCAGAGTTTAGCAATACAGCGTTTTTCCCCGTAAAGCTCACATTATTTCCCATAAGGTCATTTACAGCGCTTTTGTTGATGAAAATGCCGTATCTTGTGCTGCCTATGACCTTGTTGCCGATGACCGACAGACCCTTGCAGCTGCTTGTGATGTATATGCCGTCATAGCTGTCACGGCGTTCGTCAGCAGCGTCGGGCTTTAGCTGCAATACCGAGTTTGAAAAGCACGAGCAATCTCTCGCATCGTCAAAAAGGATACCGCCGCCTGCTGTATTTATCTGATTTGAGCTTACCGTTACATCGCTGATATAGTAGTTCATCGCAGGCAGAGGCTGATCGTCACCGCCGACATAGCCTTCACCGAGGTCGAGCCCGTGAACTCTTATCCCGATGATCCTGCTGCAATAGGGGGTGTAGCAGGTGGTTATATTATTTGAGCTTATAACGCTGTGGGTGCTGTTGACAAAATCCTTGCCGTAATCCTGCTGCCCGTCAAATACTGTGGTGTGCATCGAGGATATCTTATTGCCCGAGGAGGGAAGATATTTTGCGCTCTCAAAAAGGATACCGCCGCCTGCGTTGATTATCGTGTTGTTTGAAATAAGGCAGTTGACATAGTTGAGCGCTACTATAGCCTCCTCCTGAATATTTATAAATGTGTTGGAGGTTATTTTGATATTTGAGTGATATGCCCCGACGAGCATTGAGTGAGTACCCACGCCCCTTGAAACATTTGAGAATGTGCAGCCCGTTATCTCGACATTGCGGTTTGTGGTGCCGTCAAGGTAGCTGCTGTTGTAAATGGCGTTGTTGATAGGGGTATCAAGCTGTATGGCCTCAAAATGGCCGCCCTTGTATGTCCTTGGCGTAAAGTCGCAGAAGGTGCAGCCCCTTACATAAAACCCGTCGATACCTGCCGCCTCTACCTGATGTGTACTCATATTAGCGCCCCTTACGGTCATTCCCTCAAAGGTGACGTTTGTGGCATGGGCAAGGCGGATAGGGGTGTTTGTGTTTTTGTCATTTCCTACCCAGACGCCGCCCCTTACGGTCACGTTTCTTACAGAGGAATAGCCGCTTGAATGCTCGCTTGAGTTATATTTTTCAATTCCGTTAAAGCTGCCGTTTGTGCCGAGGATAAAAAGGTTATGCTTAGTATCATCGCTTATTAGCGTGCAGCCCGTCGCGTCAAGGATAGTGTTGCTGTAGATATGCAGCGCGCTGTCAAGAATATAAACGCCTGCGGGCAGCTTGACGGTTATAGGGTTATCGTCATCAGCCCTTAAGGCGGCATCGAGCAGGGCATCGTTTAGCTTGTCGCTTACTGCCTCGCCGCCTGCTGCATTCAGCAGCATTATCTCGCCCCCCTCAGCACTTGCGTGCATATCGAAAAAGGCGGATTCCGAAAATGAGAAAAGCATTGCAGCCGCAAGCGCCGCCGCAGAAATTCGTCTGAGGATATCAGCTTTCAATTTCACACCTCTTTTATAGTAAAATAATAGCATATATTTCACAATATTATTCAATCGTTCAAGTAATATTATACCAAATTCTTAATAATCTGTCAATTTAATTTCAATACTTTATAAATTTTTGTCTATCCTGCATAAATATGTTATAAAATATTTTATGCAAAAAGGGGTTGACAAGCCAAATGTGACATTTGTGACAAATAAATAAATATGCACGTTTCGTACTTTTCTAAATTGTGTATGTCTACAAACAATATGCCTAATGCCTTGACAAAACTGAAATTATGTAGTAACATAACATTGTTACGTAACACTGTTATCAAAGGAGGAATATATGTGGGAGAGAGTAATGAGAGCCGTGAAAGGCTTATAAGCTGTGCAAAGGCTGAGTTTTTAAGGGTAGGTTATCAGAAAGCATCTCTTCGGCATATCTGCACCGAGGCCGGGCTTACCACGGGTGCGGTATACTTTATGTTTGGTGACAAGAACGGGCTGTTCGGGGCGGTCGTCGAAAAGCCGCTAAGTGAGCTTTTTGCCCTGCTCGGGCAGCACATCGCCGAGGAAAAGGAAGAGGATATGTCTGCCTACACCCATATAAAGGGCGACCACGATGCCTTTGCGCAGGAAATAGTTGAGCTTTTATATGAAAACTATGACGAGATGATGATTCTGCTTGACAAATCGCAGGGCTCTGAATACGAGAACCTGCCCGACAGGATAATCGCAATGCTTGACGAGTGCTACGGCGTTGTCGCGCAGAGGTTTGCAAAAAGCCGCGGCAGGCGTGTGAATGAGTATATGCTCCACTATATGTCACACATTCAGGTGGAATCGATAATACATCTTCTCACCCACGAGCGTGACAAGCAAAAAGCGGTAGAAAACATAAAGCCCGTTTTTGATATGCTGGTGAGCAGCTTTGTGGAGTATGTGCTGGAGTAATGCACAATGCATAATGCACAATGCACAATTGAGGTGTCCGCCTTTGGCGGACGGATGCCCATTCGGGCAAGCCGCCTGCGGCGGCTTTTGGGGGCTTTGCGGTCGCCCCCCGTACCCCCTTCGGAACGCGCACCCCCACAAACTCCAATTTTCCGCAAAAGCGGAGTTTATTTTTGATATAGAGTTAGCTAATGGTAACATAAGGAGGATAAGAATATGTACTTAGAAATAAAAGACGTAAAGAAAAGCTATGGTAAGGATCAGAGCTATATTCAGGTGCTAAAAGGAGTGAATACCTCCGTTAAAAAGGGGCAGATGTGTGTTATTCAAGGCACATCCGGCTCGGGAAAGTCAACGCTTTTAAACTGTATCGGCGGCCTTGATGAAATGGATTCGGGCTCGGTAACGGTTGACGGCAAGGAGATATTCGGCTTAAAGCCTAACGAGCTTTCCGACTATAGGCGCGATAACCTCGGCTTTATATTTCAGTTTTATAACTTAGTGCCCAACCTTACTGTCAGGGAAAATATAAGGGTGTGCGAGTATTTAGCCGAAAAGCCGCTTGATATGGACGAGCTGCTTGAAACGCTCGGCCTTACCGAGCATCAGAACAAATTCCCCTCGCAGCTCTCGGGCGGCCAGCAGCAGAGAACTGCCATAGCAAGGGCGCTTATCAAAAACCCAAAGCTGCTCCTTTGCGATGAGCCGACGGGCGCGCTTGATTCAAAGACGTCAAGGGATATCCTTATTTTGCTTGAAAAGATAAACGCAAAGTACGGAACAACTATGCTGATAGTTACCCATAATAACTCTATCAAGAATATGGTACACAAGGTCATTATCCTTAAGGACGGGCTGATAAAGAAAGACTATGAGAACGAGGTAATTGTTCCCGCGGCAGAGCTGGAGGACTTATAATGAACAGAGTTTTGAGCAAGCGCATAGCAAGGGAGCTTAAAAGCAATGCAGGAAGATATTTAGCCCTTGTTTTGCTGATAGTTATGGGCGTTTTTCTGGTGGTGAGCTTTATAGGCTCGGCCGAGGCTATACTTCAGGGAACGGAAAACAAAAAAGAAATAAATCACAGGCAGGACGGGCAGTTTACCGTTTTCCTGCCGCTTAGTGAGGACGAGATAGATAAGCTCTCCGAGGGGGGAGTGGTGATAGAGGAGGCCTTTAACGTCGATATGCCTACAGAGGACGGCAAGGTGTTAAGGCTCTTTAAAAACAGAGAAAAGACTGACCTTTTGATGCTTTGTGAGGGCAGGCTTGCAGAAAATGGCAGCGAGGCGGTCATGGAAAGGCGCTTTGCAGAGCTTGGCGGCTACAAGGTCGGTGACAAGGTGACAGCAGGCGGTGTCGAGTTTGATATCGTAGGTATAGGCGCTGTGCCCGATTATGATGCACCGCTAAGAAAGCTTTCCGATACGGGCGTTCAGTCGGAGGTGTTCGGGCTGTTGTTCGTAACACCCGAGAAGTACGAAGACGTAGTTAACAACACCTCGCAGAAAACGCAGGAATATACCTATTCCTACAGGCTGACGGGCGATGTTGCGGATGACGAGCTAAAAGAGCGCATAAAGGCTTTGGAATTTGACTACACAAAGGTAGAGGATAAATATTTTAAGGAGTCTATCTCCGAGCTGCTTGATGCAAAGGCGGAGATAGAAAACGGCGTTGATGATATCCACTCGGGCGCTAAGGAGCTTTCAAGCGGGCTTGATGAGCTTGATAAAAGCAGCGTAAAGCTCAATGACGGCGCGAAGGAGTTATTTTCATCATATCTTGCTCAGGCAAATTCGTCACTTGCGGCAATGGGTGTCAAGGAGGAACTGACGGAGGAAAACTACAGCGATATCCTTGATAAGCTTTCACAAAATGACCGCACGGGGCAGCTTTCATCGCTTAAGCAAAGCCTTGACAGCATAAAGGCTTTTAAAGACGGTATAGCAGAATATACAGCAGGCACACATTCCGCAAGCGAGGGCTCATCATCACTTTATGACGGGATAGATAAAATGAAGGACTTTACCGATGAGCTGCTTGAAAAGGAATTTGTGATAGATATCGACAACCTTACATCATTCTTAAAGGCCTCCGACAACGCAAGGATAGAGGCGGCCTCGGGCGACGTTATAATGAACAAGGTCGGCGGTATCGTTGCAGGGATAATCGTGCTTATTCTCTTTGCATACGTTATCTCGGTGTTTGTAATGCACCAGATAGACAGCGAATCGAGCGTTATCGGCGCACTGTATGCTTTAGGTGTAAAAAAGCGCGATCTGTTAAGGCACTATATAACTTTGCCCACACTCGTTACCTTTGTCGGTGCGCTGATAGGCTCGGCACTCGGCTTTACACCCTTCGGCATAGGCTCACAGATGCAGAAAAGCTACGATTACTTTTCGCTGCCCGATTATGATTATGTTTTCCCACCCTACCTGATAATATACGCGCTTGTCGTTCCGCCGCTTATAAGTGCTGTGGTAAATGCGATAGTTATAAACAAGCGCTTATCTCAGACAGCCCTCTCGCTCATAAGGAACGAGCATCGCACAAGAAGTTTTAAGCAGTTTAACATCAAAAGCGACAGCTTTGAGAGAGTTTTCCGCATAAGGCAGATGGTAAGGGAGCTGCGCTCCTCGGCGGCAGTCGTTATAGGAATGTTTATATCCCTGCTCGTTATTATCCTCGGAATAAACACCTATATGCTCTGTAACGATGTAAAGGAAAGAAACACGGCTGATACTAAATATCAGTATATGTATATGCTCAAATACCCCGAAAAGCAAGCCCCTGCTGACGGTGAGCAGGCGTACATCGAGGGGCTTGACACGACCCTTAACGGCTATACCCTTGAGGTAAGCGTTATAGGCATAGGAAAAAACAGCAGATACTTTGATGCTGCCCCCGAAAAGGGTAAAAACAAGGCTGTGATAGGCAGCGCGCTGCACGAGCGCTTTGGCTATGAAAAGGGTGATAAGATGACCTTCTCAGACCCTGCAAATGACATAGACTACACCTTTACCGTAACGGATATATGCGACTATTCGCCGGGCTTTACACTGTTTATGGATATTGAGAGTATGCGTGAGCTTTTCGGTGAAAGTGATGACTATTACAACGCGCTTTATTCCGACAAGGAGCTTGACATTGATGACGGCAGGCTCTACAGCGTTACCACCTATGACGAGATAGAAAAAAGCGCAGGCGTTTTCATCGAGCAGATGAGTTCGTTCATAGTAATGCTTATTACAGCAGGCTCGGTGATATTCTGCGTGGTAATGTATCTTATGATGAGCGTTATGATAGACCGTTCTTCATTCGGCATATCGCTCATAAAGATATTCGGTTTCCGCCCGAAGGAGATAAGGAGCCTGTATCTTAACGGAAACCTCTATGTCATAGCGATAGGCGGACTTATCTGCATTCCCCTTGCAAAGCTTGCTATGGATATGATAGACCCCCTTTTCATTTCAAACGTTGCCTGCTGTATGGATATTTCCTTCCCGTGGTATTTATACTTAGGGCTTTACGGGGCGATGATACTTATATACCTGTTCATCAACCGTTTACTTGTTATGAAGATAAGCAAAATAACCCCCGCGCAGGTACTTAAAAACAGAGAATAAAAATAACGGCAGGAGAGAATATCTTCTGCCGCTTTTGAATTGTTTTGTAAATTGGAGTTTGGCGAAGGGGTTTGGGGGCGACCGCAAAGCCCCC
>JAGBNQ010000031.1 GCA_017634275.1 Ruminococcus sp.
AAAGAGCAGCAAGTCATCAGATGATGACGAGGTAAAGATATTAAGGCTCAAGGACGGCGTCGATTACGAGGTCTGCATTACGGGTACGGGTAAGGGTAAAATGGATTACACTATCAGCTACCCGAATGATGAGGGCGAGTATGAGGACGTAAGAAAGTTCAAGGGCGTGCCTATCACAAAGGACACGGTCATCTCCACCAACACCCAAAAGGCGGAGGAAACAGAGCTTAGTGTTGACTCTGACGGCGACGGTATTTTCGATATGATCTACAAGGCTAAGGAGGACTCAAAGGCAGTTCTTCAAAACAGCCGTTTCAAGCTGATAGCGATAATCGCGATAAGCGCTATTTTGCTTGTGCTTATAGTCGCCGAGATAATTCTTATCATCAAGAGATATAAGTATAATCAGGTATGCCACAGCTGCGGCGCTAAGCTTGCTAATGCAAAGAAATTCTGCAACAAGTGCGGTGCTAAGGCGATAAAGAAAAACCTCTTCCTGCCCGAAAGCGACGGGCGGCCAAAGCAGAAAAAGGGCGTTATCATCACAAAGCTTGTGCTTATTGCGATATTTGCAGGCTCGGCGGCGGTAGTTATCTACCTCTACAGAAGTCCTGCCACGACCGTTTACAAGCAGCTTGCAAACGGCAAGCCTGCATCTGCGCAGCAGGTCTATGAAAATGCTAAGATAGAGGACAGCTTATTGCAGGAAAAATACCTTACCTTTACTGTAAACCGCTATATCGACAAGGCAAGTAACGCCAAAGAGAACGGCAAATACACCGATGAGGAGTTTGAAACGCTCTTAAACGGCGCAGCCGCACTTGACATTGACGATATCACCGACAAGGCTGAGGAATACCTTCACGATGAAGGCAGCAAGGATAAAAAGGATAAGTCCGACAGCTCCTCCGAGGAGGAAAGCTCGGCTGCCGACAGCGAAGAATAATTCTTATAAACTCTCCCGATTTACCTCGGGGGAGTTTTTTGCCGAAGGGGGTACGGGGGGCATTTGCTTACTTCGTGAGCAACGGAAAGCCCCCAGAAAAAAGCTGAATACTTTTTTACAAAAATACCGTAAACTATTGCATATATTATAAAAATATGATAAAATATCAGTATAATACTATATATAAAGGACGGCAAAACATGAATGATATAAAAACTCACCTCACGGCTCTCGGGCAGGGGCATCTGCTCAGATTTATCGATGAGCTTGATGAGGAGCAAAGGAAAAGCTTTGAAAAAGAGCTTTGTTCGCTTGACTACTCGGTGCTTGATATCACCGATAACGAGCAGCAGCGCGGCCGTTTTGATTATCTGCCTGCAATGACTATAGAGCAGATAAATGAAAAAAGAGCAGAGCTTACACAAATTGGCCTTGACGCTATCAGGCAGGGCAAGGTAGGGGCGGTGCTGCTTGCAGGCGGAATGGGCTCGCGCCTCGGGGCTGATGTGCCAAAGGGGGCTTTCGATATCGGGGTGACAAGGCATCTTTATATCTTTGAGTGCCTTATAAACAATCTGCTTGACGTGGTAAGGCAGGCAGGCGAGTTTTTGCCGCTGTTTATTATGACGAGCAGGCATAATGACGAGCAGACGCGCGAGTTTTTAAAGAGTCACGATTATTTCGGCTATGACAGCGAGCATATACATTTCTTCGTTCAGGAGCAGCTGCCTGCTGTTGATACAAACGGCAAGCTTATGCTGAGCGCTAAGGATAAGGTCGCCTGCGCGCCAAACGGCAACGGGGGGTGGTATATCTCCATGCGCCGCTCGGGCATTTTCCGCAGGATAAAAAACAGCGGTAAGCTTGAAATACTAAATGTTTTCGCAGTCGATAACGTTTTGCAGAGAATGGCAGACCCGTGCTTTATCGGCGCTCTTATCAGCTCGGGCAAAGCTTGCGGCGCTAAGGTGGTAAAAAAAGCCGCCCCCGATGAAAACGTAGGGGTGATATGCTTAGAGGACGGCAGACCCTCGATAGTTGAATACTACGAGCTTACCGATGAGATGAGAACAAGACGCGCTGAGGACGGCTCGCTTTACTACAAATACGGGGTGATACTCAACTACCTTTTCAGGATAGATGAGCTTGACAAGGCCTTCGGCATCTCGCTGCCCGTTCACCGCGCTTTCAAGCAGGTAAGCTACATTGACGAAAACGGCTTACTTGTCCGTCCGCCAAAGCCCAATGCCTACAAGTTTGAAACGCTTGTGCTTGACCTTGTCAGGCTGCAAAGCTCCTGCCTACCGTTTGAGGTAGAGCGCGAAAAGGAATTTGCCCCCGTTAAGAACAAAACGGGCATAGATTCTGTAGAAAGCGCAAGGGAGCTGCTAAGGGCAAACGGGGTGGAGCTTTGACCCAATGCACAATGCACAATTATTGTATCGCCTGCGGCGATGCTATGCCCGTTCGGGCGGCAATTGGCAATTGACAATATTTGCACTATGCATAGCCTTTGATCCTAAATCCGTCCGCCAGCGGAGGACACCTCATTGTGCATTGAATGATTTGTGTTAAAATGACGAAAAAATTGTCATTATATATGGTAAACTCTTGACAATTCGGGGAGAATGTAATATAATATCATTGGTGTAGTTTTTAATTTTTACAAAAGAAATTATATATTTTTTGTGACATAAGAAAGGGGAATGTGTTATGAGAAGTATTCAGGAACTCATCGACAAACAGTTTGGCAAAAAAGAACCCGTGACGATAGTAAATAAATTACACGACGGGCTTGATATCGAAGTGCCTAAGGTAAGAAAAGGGAAAAAGAGAAAGACCCTTAACCCCGGCAAGGCAAGCAATGAGCTTATGCAGTTCTTTATGGGCTTTTTGCTGTTCGGCGGCGGCCTTTACTGGGTGTTCAACTCCTTTGAGGTGACATCGACATGGGGGCGCGGATATTGGGGGATAGGCTCATTGAGAATGCCTATGGGCACTATGCTCATTCCGCTTTTGGTGGGAATAGGCCTTACCTTCTTCCTTGAAAAGAAATGGATAGGCGGCTTTGTCTGCGCGCTCGGCGTGCTTGTAATACTTATCTCGCTTATCACAAGCATTTCTTTCCACGCTATCCACGGAACGCTCTTTACATATATACTTATGTTCGCTATGGTCGCGGCAGGCGCAGGTCTGCTTATCAAGGTGCTTTTCAAGCCCAATGATAAAAGCGGCAGCTGATAAGGGCAGCGTATCATGAATTTTCTTTTTGTCGGGTTTGCTTTGATAATCGTGAATATCCGCCTGAGTATGTGGTTAAACTATGCTGTTAAGGCGCTCGGCTTTGTGCTTGCGGCTGTCGGTATAGCCGAGTATTCCGTTCACGATAAGGGCGTTAAGGCTTACAGCCCGAATGCTTTGGCCTCTGCGGTCATGAACGGCGTGTTCACGGCAGGCATGGCGTATGCAGGGCTTAAGCTCGGTGACAGGTTCATCAACTACGAGAGCATCATCTTCGGAGTGATCTCAACGCTTGTGTCTATTGACTTTCAAAATCGAATGATGAAACGTATCCTTCGCAGCGGCGAGGGCAAGGTGGTTGAGGACACGCAAAACCATAAGCGCCTTATGCCATTTGTGGCAGATGTCAAGCGCCTCGGAAAGGCGTGGAACAAGCTTACGGTTTTTGTTTTGGCAAACCTTGTGTTCGATGTTTTAAACAGGCTTGTGAGGTTAGATGCCCTCATAACCGTGACGGGCATTTTCATGGCCGTTACAAAGGTAGTATGTATTGTATTTGCCATAGCTTTTCTGTTTCGTTTCAATGAGCTGCGCGTCGGCTATGAAAAGACAATGGATAAGCTTGACAATACATAATATAAAAATCTTATTATAGGAGGAATTAAGTTATGGCTATTTTTGAAAGGATCGGAGATATTCTTAAGGCAAACATCAATGACCTTCTCGACAAGGCGGAGAACCCTGAGAAGATGGTTAAGCAGATAATCATCGACATGGAGAAGGAGGTACAGAACTGCACAAACGCTTTAGGTACAGCTATGGGCTCACAAAGACAGCTCAAGAAGAACCTTGATAAGGCTAAGGCAGAGAGTGCTGACTGGGAGAACAAGGCAAAGGCAGCTCTCCAGCAGGGCAATCAGGAGCTTGCTAAGAAGGCTCTTGAAAGAAAGGTCGCTGCTGACAAGCAGGCTGAGCAGTATCAGGGTATGTATGACCAGGCTACAGTTCAGGTAGATAACCTCAAGGCTCAGGTAGATGCTCTTAAGGGCAAGCTCGACGAGGCAAGGAGCCGTCAGTCAATGCTCATCGCCCGTTCCAAAATGGCAGATGCTCAGCAGTCTATGGCAAAGAGCCTTGGCAATATGGATTCCTCCAGTGCATTTGCTAAGCTTGACAAAATGGAAGAGAAGATCGAGAGCAAGGAGGCTAAGGCTGATGCATTTGCTGATCTCGCAGGCACAGCTACAGGCCCGATAGATGAGTTCGCTCAGCTTGAAAAGGATTCGGCTGTTGATGCAGAGCTTGCAAGACTTATGGCTGAAATGGGTCAGTCCGGTTCGTGATAAAATAATAAAATGATCTGTTGTTCTCCATTCCTCTTTGAGGGGAATGGAGAATATTTAAGATCGTTGATCGGAGAATAATATATATGGGATTTGTTATAATAGGACTTATTCTTATCGCCGTGGGTGTTTATTTTGCGTGGTTCCAGCGCAGGAAAACGGGCGACACACTGCTTGATATCCAGGCGACACAGACATCGACTATCGCAGATGTCAAGGAGGCTATGGCCGATATGGCATCAATAAGCGATACTTACAGAGAGTATTGCGAGCTAAAGGGAACCGTAAGCTCCAAAAATCCGCAGAAAGCCCCCTTCTCGCAGAAGGACGCGGCATTCTACAGAGCTACCACATACCGCGTGTATGAGGAGGAGGAGCATTACACCGACAGCGAGGGCAACAGAAAAACAAAGCTTGTCAAGAAGGAAGAAAAGATAAGCGATGAGGAGTCGGGCGAGGAGCTTATCCTTACCGATGCAAACGGCGACACCATTGATATGGAAACTGTCGGCGTTTCGTCATCATTTGAGCTTATCAAGACGGTTGACCGCTTTGAGCCTGCAAACAACTACAACAGCATGAACTTCTACCAGAACCCGAGAAGGCGCTTTCAGAGCTTTGACAACGGCTGGAACGGCCGCGGCGGCGCAAGAATGCTCGGCTACAGAATGGTCGAGTATGCTTTCCTTACGGGGCAAAAGCTTTATGTTTTGGGTGATGCTTACATGAATGCAGGCAGGCTTACTTTCGGCAAGCCTACCGAAAAGGGCAAGCAGTACATAGTTACCGCAAAGAGCGAGGAGGAGCTTGTTAATGCAAAGCAGTCCTCACAGAAAATGTCGCTCATAGGCGGCATAGCCTGCGCAGTTATAGGCCTTGTTATCATAATTGCAGGCTTTGCAAGTTAAGCCAAACTCTATAAAACGGGGACGCTGTTCCTTACGGCGCCCCTTGTTTTAATTAAGGCAACACCGCACAACCATTGTATGCCAGATACGCAGTCAGATTTTTCGTCAGATTGCCTAAATTTACCGCAGGAATACTATCGTATTTCAAGGTAAATTTGGGCGATATGACGGAAAATATGCAAGTAGATGGCATACAAAGGCGTATGCCGGTGGTTGTGCGGTGTTGCCTTAAGAAACTAAGGACGGGAGAATAAAACGTGGCAAAGAAACTGCTTTCGATCGTTATACCGAGCTATAACGAGGAAGGAAATATAGAGAATACTGCAAGGGTCGTAACGCAGATAATGAAGGAAAATGATATCCCTTTTGAGATAGTGTTTGTAAATGACGGCTCATCGGATAGGACGTGGGAGGCTCTTTGCAGGGTGACAAGGGATAACCCGAATGCTGTGGCTGTCGATTTTTCAAGGAATTTCGGAAAAGAGGCCGCTATTTTTGCAGGGCTCAGGACTGCAAAGGGCGATGCGGTAGTGCTTATGGACTGCGACCTTCAGCACCCTCCGCAGACGATTGTTGAAATGTATAACATCTGGCTTAATAACGATGTTGATGTGGTAGAGGGCAGGAAAAAGAGCAGAGGTAAGGAAAAGGGCATTTACAAGGCGTTTTCGCTTTGGTTTTACAAGCTTATCGGCGGCAGCTCGGGGCTTGATATGCAGGACGCATCTGATTTCAAGCTGCTTGACAGAGCTGTTGTTGACAGCCTTAACGATATGCCCGAGCGGCTCACGTTTTTCAGGGCTATGTCCTCATGGGTCGGCTACAGGACGGAAAAAGTGTATTTCGAGGTCGCTGACCGCACCGAGGGCGAGAGCAAGTGGAGCGTAAGCTCGCTTATAAAATACGCTGTCAATTCTATAACCTCATTTACAAGCGCGCCGCTTTATCTGATAATGTGGATAGGGATCATCACCTTTGTTATATCCCTTATCCTCGGCGTTCACACTATAGTTAACAAGATTATCGGCAACAGCGCGGCAGGGTTTTCAACTGTTATCATTTTGCAGCTGCTGACATCGAGCATAATAATGTTCTCGCTCGGCATAATAGGGCATTACCTTGCCAAAATATATGAGGAGATAAAAAAACGTCCGCGCTTTATCATAAGAAGTGTTATAAGAAACGGGCGTGAACAGAGTGGAGAGAAAGACAACTGATGAGCGATACAGCTAAAAATACGGCAAAGCAGGCTAAAACAGAAAAAAGTGAAAAAAAGAAAATAACGGATATTCTGCGCGGCTTTTTAAAGAGGACTGACGGGAAAAGGGTATATCTGCTTGTATTTCTTATACCCGTTATAACTATGTATATAACCTACGCGGTGTTTGAGGTACACCCCTTCGGGGAAAACTCGGTGTTGGTGCTTGACTTAAACGGGCAGTATGTTTACTACTACGAGGCTTTGCGCGATGCCTTCTGGGGCGACGGGAGCATGATGTATGACTGGTCACGAAACCTTTCGGGCGAGATGTTCGGAATTTTCGGCTACTACCTTGCAAGCCCGTTTATGATAATAATATGCCTTTTCCCGAGGTCGGCAATGTGCGGCGCTATCGAAACCATGCAGCTTTTAAAGGTAGGCACGGCGGCTGTTACCTTTGCTTACCTTTTAAGAAAGACGGGCAAGCCCAAAAACGGCGCGCTTATAGCCTTTTCTACCTGCTACAGCCTTATGGCTTATATGATAGTTCAGTTTATGGACCCGATGTGGCTTGACGGGCTTATTTATCTGCCGCTGATAATATGGGGCGTTCATAGGCTTGTTGATGACGGCAAGGTGTTTTCTTATTCGGTGCCGCTGGCGCTAATGTTCATAGCGCATTTTTATATCGGCTATATGGTGGGGATATTTACATTTTTCTACTTTGTATCCTACTGCTTTTCAAAGGAGGGGCGGATATTTGCTAAAAATATCACCCTGACCGTTGCGCGCTTTATCGGCGGAACTATCGTAGCGATACTTGCATCGTGCATTGTGCTTATCCCGACGGTAGCATCGCTGCGGCTCGGAAAGCTTGACTTTACAACGCCCGACTGGTCAATGGCAACGCAGTTTGATTTCCTTACCTTTATAACAAAGCTTTTCCCGATGACCTATGACACGGTATACCCCGAGGGGCTGCCGATGATATACTGCGGCAGTATGATACTGCTGCTCGTTCCGCTTTTCTTTATGAACGAGAAGATAAGCATGAAGGAAAAATGCTCAAAGGGCTTGCTATGTGCATTCCTTGTGCTTTGTATGTATATAAGGCCGATTGATATAATGTGGCACGGCTTTCAGGTGCCTAACTGGCTGCCGTACAGATATTCCTTTGCATTCTCGCTTTTATTTGTATGGATGGGCTACAGAGCGTATGAGAATATCGACGGCATAACCTCAAAGCAGATAGGCGGCGTGTTTATCTCTCTGCTTGCGTTTTTGTTCTGGTGCGAGAGGGAGAATTACGAGCATTTCCAGATATTTGATTCAGTTACCGATGACGCGGGCGAGGTACACTGGAGAATGCAGGGGATATGGTTTGCGATAATAGCCCTCGGTGTTTACTTTGCGCTTATCCACCTGCACAGGAAATACCCCAAAAACAAGCCTGTGGCGATAATAACGGTAATGCTGATAGCGGCGGAGATGTTTTGCAACGCATCTGACACGCTTGTAAAGATAGACAAGGACGTGGCTTATTCGACATACTACTCATATGAGCCGTATATGTCAAACCTGAGGAGCTTTGTAAAGGGGATAAAGGAGCAGGACGATGATAAATTCTTCCGCTCTGAGGCGACCTTCCACAGAACGGTAAATGACCCGATAGGAACGGGCTATTACGGGCTTTCGCATTCAAGCTCGACTATGAACTCGCCGGCACTTACGCTTTTAAAGCAGCTCGGCTACGCTTACGGCGGACATTACACAAAGTATGACGGCACAACGCTTATGACTGACGCACTTTTTGACATAAAATACCTTATGGACAAAAAGACAGATAAGGGCAGCAACCGTTATATGGACTCACGGATAAAGGTGCCTGAGCAGTATGAATATGTCGGGGAAATGGCAATGACTAACATCGTCTATGAAAAGGACGATGACTCGAATGAAAAGGTGGAAAAGGAGGTAGGCGAGACCTACAGCTTTTACCAAAACCCCTATGCGCTCGGGCTTGGTATGGTGTCATCGGAGAGGATACTCAATGCATCAATGAGCGACCAGAACCCGTTTGACAACCAAAACCAGATATTCAACTGCATTCTGGGCGGAAACAGATACACAGAGTTCTTTACAAGGCTGAGGCCTATAAATGCCGACAGACAGAACATCACCGAATCACGCCTGACTGACGGGCACAAGAAATTCATGAAGGAGAACACCTCTATCGGCGAGGCGCACCTTGACTATGTGCTGAGAATGGATAAGGACAGCCCTCTTTATATGTACTTCCCGACAAGCTATGAGAGAAAGTGCAACGTTTGGGTGCAGGACGAGGACGAATTCCAGGTGACGGAGAATGAAATGGACTTTGCAGGCTCGTTCTTTGAGGGAGATGATTTGTCGATACTCTGCCTCGGAAACTTCAAAAAGGATCAGGAGGTAAGGGTAAGAGTTACCCTTATTGATGAGGATAACGAGGCATTCTGGCTCGATGAGCTTTTCTACACATTCGATCAGACGGATTTTGAGAAAGCAATAGAAAGCATAAGAGAGCAGGGCATTCTTGACATTGAGGAATTTGATGACAGATATGTAAAGGGAACCGTTAAGGCGCAGGGTAATGACAAATATCTGCTGACAACTGTTCCGAGCGAGGACGGCTGGGTGGTTACGGTAAACGGCAAAAAGGTCGATTACGAGGTAACGCTCGGAACGCTTATAACGATACCGCTTGAAAACGGCGAGAATGTGGTGGAGATGAGCTTTTCACCGAATTATTACAAGCTTGCTGTCGTGCTGTCGGTAATAGGGCTGCTTATGCTGATAGGCATATTTATCTATGAGTACAAGGACGGGATAATACTTGAGCGGATAATCAAGCTGCGCGATGAATACTGACTTTTAAGCCGAGGTAAACTCTCGGCTTAAGTTTTTTGTAACAGTTTATTTATTGACTTATATGTGCAGGTGCGGTATAATAATGTATAACCATTTCGCTTTTGCCTTAATGATAGCATATATTTTCTATAAATGCAATACAAAAACAGAACAAATTTTCGTCAAGGCGATATGCAACAAATATAAAAGGTGAACAATCGATAGGAGTAAGTTTAATTGAGTAAAAGGAAAAACCATGCCGAAACGAGCGGCCAGCTTATGGGCGTAGTTGCTATATTTGTAGTTGCGATATTCGTGGTAGGCGTTATAATCATTTTTGCAAAGAGCCTTTTTTCGGGGGTCGAGGCTGACGTTCCGCAGGGGCTTGATACGGCAACGCAGGCACACGCGCAGGCGGTGAATGACGCGCAGGCAAGTGATGAGGGCGGCGCTGACAGCAAGCAGACAAAGGCTAAAGCTAACGAGAGCAAGGAAAAAACCACCACAACTAAGGCGCAGCCGCAGACAAAGACTGTCGTGGAATACGCATATTTAAGAGTTGAGCCGTCACCCGAGGGTGAGGGGATAATATGTATGTCACCGGGGATAGTTGTGAATATTCTCTCGGAGGCGGACGAGAACGGGTATGTAAAGGCAAGCTTTGACAACAACGGCGAAATGCTGGAGGGCTTTGTGCATACCGACTATTTACAGTAATATGAGCAGAGAAAGAAAGACCCTGCGCTTTGAGGACGGACGCGAGGCAGAGGCGATAATAGACAAGGGGAACAGAAAAAACCTCTACATTCAGATAAAAGAGGGCGAGGTGGTTATAAAAACGCCTGCCTTTATGAGTGAGAGCGAAATGATGAGATTTGTCGCATCAAGGGAGGAGTGGATATTCCGCTCACTTTCGGAGTGCGCCAAAAAGCCCGTAAGGCTTGAATACTTTACCGACGGCGAGCAGTTTGAGCTGCTCGGTGAGCTTGTCACACTAAAATTTATAACGCCCGAAAGGTACAAAGAGCCGTATCTTGAGGGCGGATATTTATATATAAGTGTGCCGAAAAGTGGGGCGGATATCTTCTCGGTAAAGCGAGATGCCGAAAGGTTTATAACCGACTTTGCAAACCGTGAGCTTAGAGAGAGCTGCGAGCGGCTTATCAGGCTTACACGGCTATGCCCGAAAAAGATAACGATAAAGCCTATGAAAAGCTGTTGGGGGAGATGCTCATCAAACGGGAATATATCGCTTAATTTCTACCTTTACGAGCATCCCAAGGAGTGCATGGACTATGTTGTGATACACGAGCTTTGCCACCTTGTTCATATGGATCACAGCAGTCAGTTCTGGGAGCTTGTGGAGAAATACTGCCCCGACTGCAAGGAGATAAGAAGGCGGTTAAATTACAATGAATGACACATAGACAAGGCATTTTTGGGGTGAAAGCATGGAACTTGTAAAATTCAAAGAGGAATACAGGCAGGCGTTTATTAACTTTAACACGGACTGGATAGTGACAAATTTCGGGGCGCTTGAAGAGCATGACTATGAAACGTTCGGGCAGATAGATGAGAAGATCGCAAACGGCGCCATGATCTTTTTTGCACTCGAAAAGGGCGTGCCGCTTGCCTGCGTGATGACCGAGCCGCTTGACGGGCAAACATGGGAGATATGCAAGCTCGGCTCAAATAAAGATATTCCGCACAAGGGGGGCAGGAAGTCTTGTATTTAAGGCGGCTATGGACTTCGCACGGGTGCATGGGGCTAAAAGGCTGTTTATCATTTCAAACAGCAGATTAAAGCCTGCGCTGCATATATACAAAAAGTTCGGCTTTAAGGCAACACCGCACGACCATTGTACGTCAGATGCGCAGTCAGATTTTTCGTCAGATTGCCCGAATTTACCGCAGTAATACTAACGTATTTCAAGGTAAATTTGGGTGATATGACGGAAAATCTGCAAGCAGATGGCGTGCAAAGCCGTCAGGCGGTGGTTGTGCGGTGTTGCCTTAAGGAAATAAAGCTTGATGATTACGGGTATACAAGAGGAGATATAGCATTTGAATACATTTGCAATAATAACACAAGGGGAGCTTTGAAGGAGGACAGACTATGAACAGACACAGGATAATCTCATTACTGGCGGCAGCGGCGCTTATGCTGACAATGGCAGGGTGCGGCGACGGAGACTCATCGGCCTCATCATCAAAGGGGGAGGTAACTCCGCCTAATGGGAGCGAAACGGCAGTCGATTTCAAGACGGGGACAGACGGCTCGGCAAGAGTAAAGGTAAACGGCACCGACTTTGAGGTGGGCGGCAAAAAGCTATGGCTCAACGGGGCAAACGCGCCGTGGATAAACTGGAACGACTTCGGCGGCAGCTTTAGTTTTATGGAGTGGAATGAACATTTCAAGGCCTTGCATGACAGCGGGATAAACTGTGCGAGAGTATGGATATCCTGCAACGGCGAGGTGGGAATGGACATTGACGAGGACGGAAACTTTAAGGGCGCTACAGAGCAGCACTGGAAGGACCTTTCGGAGCTTTTCAGCATTGCCGAGGCTAATCAGGTATATATAATGGCAACGGTGCAGTCATTTGACCACTACAAGGACGATGAAAATGTTGACAACTCGCAGGAAAAATTCTCGGCGTGGAGAAAGCTCATTCAGGACGGAGCTAAGACGGATTCCTACATAAACAACTACATAGTTCCTCTTGTAAAGACCTTTGGTAAGAGCGACTATTTCTTCTCTGTTGACCTTTGCAACGAGCCTGACTGGATATTTGAAAACTCGGAGTGCGGCAACATTGAGTGGGAGCATTTAAGTGCCTACTACGCAAAGGCGGCTGCGGCGATACACGCAAATTCCGATGTTTTAGTGACGGTAGGGCTTGGAATGCCGAAATACAATTCCGACAAGATACAGGGCAACAAGATATCAAACGGCTATTTACAGTCATTTATAGAGGAAGGCCCGGGCTACAGCAAGGAGCTTGCCTTTGTGGACTTTTACTCTACCCACTGGTACCCGTGGGAGGAGGGCTCGGGAATGGGCAACCCGTTCAAGCAGACCCCCGAGGAGTTCGGCCTTGACACCGACAGGCCGACAGTTATAGGCGAATGCCCCGGAACACCGACTAAAATGACCCTTGCCGAGGAATACAAGGCGGCATACGATTTAGGCTATGACGGCGTGCTTGCTTGGAAAACGAGCGGACAGAATGACGGCAACGGCCTTATTGACGATATTTCGCCTGCGACAAAGGAAATGAAAGAGAAATACGAGGAGGAAATATTTCCCCTGGGATTTTTAGCGGCGTAGGTGTTTAATTTTCAAAAGTGCTGCCGATATATAGTTTGTGGGGGAAAATCACATTTTTTGTTTTGTTCAATTTACCAAAAAAATTGTGCTAATTGCCAAAATGAGTAAATAGACGTTGACAAAACGCGCGGCATATAGTATTATTATAGTATGAAAAAGTGTAAATTGAGAGAGCGGCGGGTGCCGTTAGACCTATAGAATTATGTTTTGAAGAAAGGGAATGATGATATGAAAAAGAACAGCGCAAAGATGAAACTGTTATCCGCAGCAGGAATGCTTGGCATATCCGCAGCTATGCTCGCTACGAGTACTTATGCGTGGTTTACGATGAATAAGACTGTAACTGCAACTGGTATGCAGGTTAAGGCTAAGGCAGAAAGTGGTTTGCTGATTTCTAATGCAGCACAGGGGACTTATGCTGATACTGCTACAACCACGAAGACTACTTGTACTGAGTTGTATCCCGGAAGTACAAAAGACCTTGCAAATTGGCTCCATAGTACAAGTAAAAAGACTGATACAGCTAATACAGAAGAAAAATATGATGCTGGTGTTGAGTGGACTGAGAATAACGGGAATTATGGAAACTTTGTATCTCATGATTTTTATATCAAGTCATCATCAGAAGAGTTTGACGTTACATCTTTAGATATTAACAGTGTTACAGTCAAAGTTGGTAGTAATGCTCCTGCACAAGACTTGTCTAAATCTATTCGTGTTGGACTTAAAATTGAGGGCGATTCAACGAACTATTTTTATGCACCTGTAGAAGGTTTTACGACTACAGTATCGGTTCAGAACGCAGCTGGGGACTATAGCTCAACTGAGCGAACAAATGTCACGGCAGTCGCTGGTGATACTAAATCTAACTCGAGTATTACAAATATTCCTTCTGTAAATGGAACACCTATTCACGCGACTGTTTATATTTGGTTTGAAGGTGAGGATAATGCATGCATTTCTGACAATCTTAATAAAGCAATTCCAAATCTTGAACAATTAGATTTTACAGTCGAATTTGGATATACTGAAACAGCATAAAATTACAATATCTTCCCCCTCCTCGGAGGGGGATTTTTATGCCCTGAGATTTCCAAATCTTGGGGCTTTTTTAGTTATTTTTAATTGACATTTTAGCGAATTTGTAGTATAATATAATAGAGTGACTATTTCTATTTGTGGGGAGTGATGAACGTGGCTGAAAATCAGATGCTTGTGGACGGCTTAAGGGCTGTTGAGCTTTATTACAGAAATGTCAGGGAAATATCAAGCGGCTCGGCGGCGTTTATCCAGTCACAGACGCGGCTCAACACGCCTGATATGGGCGTTATGATGCCCGAGGCGTATCGTGAGCTTTGCGATTACACCAATCAGTCGGTGGCGCTTTTCGGGCTGGAGCTTGTGCAGGGTCTTGAAGCGCTTGGCAAGTTTGAGGAAAGAGAAGTGGCTTTCCACTGGCTTTCCGTTTATATGCCCGTAAATTTTTTAAGAGATGAAAAGGCTGAAAAGGGTATTATGGGGTACATTGAGCGCTACAGGATAAATTCAAACCGCATTTGCTTTGAGCTGCCCGACAAGCTGCTTGATGAAACGGACGGCGCGGCGGCGGAAAATATAAAAAAGCTCAGAAACCGCGGTTTTCACTTTATGCTTGAAAACTTCGGCGCGGCAACTACGCCGATGATGAGGCTGTCTGATTTCGCGGTGGACTATGTGCTTATGAGCGCTGAGGTGACTAACTACTTGGGGCGCGATGAAAGGGCAGACAATGCTGTTAAGTCGATGATAAGCTTTGCGCGTGATATGGGCGCTGAACCTATTGCAGACGGCGTTGTGAATGCTAAGCAGGCGGAAACGCTCTTTGAATTTGAATGCAATTACTGCACGGGCGCGCTTGCAGGGAAATATATGCAGGAGCGCTATATAAGACGGCACGGCGATGATGATGAGGATACTGACGATAAGCAGGAATAAAGGAGTAACCCTATGGACGAGAATATAAGAGATGTCTTGGAATTAAGACGAACTGCCAAAGAGGTCAAGCGGCACGTTGTGCTCATGCGCGTGCTGGGGCTTTTGGCGATAATACTTATAGCGATAGTTTCCATTGCCTACGCTATTGCGTATTTCTATGACAAATACGGCAGCTTTACCGTAAGGATAGACAAGTACGATATGGTAAAGCAGGGGCTGACACTTTCGGAAAGCCCCGAGTGGGACAAGACGCAGTCGGTGCTCAATGCTGACATTGTTTATGATATGACAAACATAAGCGGCGAGGACCTGCCCGAGAATATAGATATGGTAAACGGCTCGCACAATGGCGACAGCTACATAGCTTACACATTTTACCTTATCAATTCGGGTGATGACACTATCTCCTACGAGGGGGAGATGACGCTTGAAAACGTAACTAACAAGCTTGACGAGGCAATAAGGATAGCGGTATACATAAACGGCGAAAAGACGGTCTACGGCAAGACTAAGTCAGACGGCTCGGGAATAGAGGGTGACTGTGACAGGGAATTTGAAACGTCAAACATAGTAATGACTACCGCAAAGCAAGGCTTTAAGCCGCAGGCTAAGGATAAATACACCGTTGTGGTGTGGCTTGAGGGAAATGACCCTGACTGCACCGATGAGCTGATAGGCGGAACACTTAAGCTTGGAATGGATTTCAAGATAGTGGAAACTACATGATAAACCGGACTTTCAATTTTTAAATAGGGGAGCAGAATTATGAAAAAAGCGCTTTCGATAATACTTAACATTCTCGCGTGGATAATTCTTTTATTTGCATTGCTGGTAACGGTACTTGTTTTTTCATCGTCAAGAAACGGCGATACGGCAAACCTTTTCGGGTACATACCGCTGACGGTCGAGTCAAATTCGATGAAACCGACCTTTGAGGAGGGCGACCTTATCATCATAAAGGAGATAGATGACCTTTATGACCTCAAAAAGGGCGATGTTATAACATACTGGACGATAATCGACGGCAAGAGAGTCAAAAACACCCACCGAATCGTTGAGATAAATGAGTATGAAACATCAAGAAGTTTCGTGATGAAGGGCGATAACAACGACAAAAACGATGATGAAACAGTCCTTCCTTCGGATATCATAGGCAAGTGGGGAGAAACAAAGATCCCCGGCGGAGGAAAGGTTATGGATTTCCTTCGGACTAAAAAGGGCTTTTTTATCTGCATAGTTATACCTATGATAATCTTCTTCCTGTTTGAGCTTTACAAGTTTATAGTAACGCTTGTTGAGGTCAAAAAGCCCGCACTTTCCGAGGCGGACGAGGAAGAGATAAAGAGAAAGGCAATTGAAGAATACTTAGCCGAGCAGCAAAAGACTACCGATAACGATAAAACAGACGCGCAAGAAAAAAATGAGAACGCGGAAAATAAGAATGAGTAAAAATTAGGAGTAGGCTATGAATGCATTTTTAAAATGGTTTTTTGTCTTTATATCCGAGATGCTAAAGGGCTTTGCCGAGATATTTACGGGGCTTTGGCACGGGTTAAAGCAGATATTCAACATCAAAAACTACATAAGTATATTTAAAAGCTATTCTACCGAGTTCGGGGCGCTGGCGTGGATACTCTCTATCCTTGCCATTGTGATAGTTGCGGCTATTTTTGTGATAATAGCGCTTATGATAATTCTCGGGATAAGAAAGTATATCCGTTTCAGGCACTCTATCGTTTCAAATGAGGATCTGCTTGAAGAAATTGCCCTTTTGCAGAGGCGCGTGCTTAAGATGACTAAGGAAAAGGACGAGATCATGGCTATGAAGATAGCGCAGATGGGCGTTCCTATGTCGGGTAATATAGCTTTAGGCGACGGGCAGATGATGCTTGAGGGCGAGGCCGCAGGCGCTGAGGGTATGGCAGGCGAGGCTGTTACTACCGACGACGGCGTTATACAGACTACCGACAGGCGTTTTTCAAAGCTCATGGAGGTCGATGCATTCTACAAGACCTACACGCCGCCTGAGTATGACAACACCATAACACTTGAGGAATTCTGCGACAGATACAGAAACTTCGCCTGCTCGCGTATGCACCTTTACTATGAGCCTAAGACTATCAGGCTGTTTATTGCTGGTATGGCATCGACAAAGCTCATTATTTTGCAGGGTATTTCCGGTACAGGTAAGACATCACTTCCTTACTCGTTCGGTAAGTTTTTGCAAAATGATACGACTATCGCATCAGTTCAGCCCTCGTGGCGTGACCGTACAGAGCTTTTTGGCTACTTCAACGAATTTACAAAGAACTTTAACGAAACAGAAACGCTTAAGAGAATATATTCTTCAAGCTTTAACAACGACATAAACCTTATCCTGCTCGATGAGATGAACATTGCGCGTATTGAGTATTACTTTGCGGAAATGCTCTCGATACTTGAAATGCCAAACGCTGACGAGTGGGAGCTTGACATTGTTCCCAATGCGTGGAGTACCGACCCTGTAAACCTTGACCACGGCAAGATAAAGATACCGCAGAATATATGGTACATCGGAACGGCTAACAACGATGATTCGACCTACGCTATATCCGATAAGGTATATGACCGTGCGCAGCCGATAAACCTTGATGCTAAGGGTATCGCTTTCGATGCGCCCGATACACCGCCTATAAATATGGGCTTTGACCACCTTGATGCGCTCTTTAACGAGGCATTTGAGAAATACCCCATTTCGCAGGAGAACTTAAGAAAGATCCAGCAGCTTGACCTATGGGTCATCGAAAAATTAAGAGTTGCTTTCGGTAACCGTATCTTAAAGCAGATGAACCTCTTTGTTCCCGTATACGTTGCCTGCGGCGGCGAGGAGCTTGACGGCATTGACTATGTTCTTGCGACAAAGATCTTCAGAAAGTTTGAGAGCTTAAACCTTGCTATGCTGCGTGAGGAATTAAGAGAGCTTTGCGTTTATATGACAAAGCTTTTCGGCAAGAACAAGATGAACGAATCTATTGCTTATCTGGAGAGATTGCAGAAGTTGTTCTGATAAATGCACAATTAAGGTGTGATGGATATGGCATATTTTCACTAAAAAATTGTCATGTGCATTAATACATTGCTATTTGGTTGATCGGTCAGGATATTACGCAAGCTGTTTACATGGAAAAGAAAATAATTGTGCATTGTGCATTTTGCATTGTGCATTAGAAAAGGTGGTGAGTCGGCGCTTTGGCAGGTTCAAATCAGGAGTGGTACAAGGAATTCAAGAGCTTTGTGAAGGAATTTGATGATGATGAGCTGTTTAATTCGCTCGATTCACTTCTTCATGCAAGCAGGAATAACTTTGCCTTCAACAAGAAAATAATGGAAAAGGCGATAGACGTTTCGTGGGTGGAAACTATCGAAAACGGGCTTATGCACGTTGACAACGTTATAAGAAACCCGAGGCGGACTATCGAAGATGTTGAGGAGGTAGTGCCGATAGCACTCTCACGCAAGATAACCGTTGAGAGCGTTAAGCACTTAGCCCAGCACACCGACCTTATCCAGAGCATAGACAAAAAGACGGGGAAAATAACCCCGTCAAAGATACTTAACGTTCATAAGGAAGAAAGCCTTATGACCTATGAGAACAAGTTTGTCAACACGCTTGTTGACAGGCTGTATATATTTATAAACAGAAGATACGAAAAGCTCGCCCAGGTGGCTAAGGACGAGGAAGTGCTGACCCTCGGCTACGATACCGACATTGACGACGGTATGGGCGGCAAGATGAAAATAAACATAAACATTGAAACTATTGACAGCCTTGACACCGTCAACGAAAGCGGACTAACCGTCTGGCAGAGGGTGGAAAAGCTAAAAAAGGTAATAGAGGGCTACAAGGGGTCGGAGCTTTGCACGACACTCGGCAATACATACATAAGGCCGCCCGTAATGCGTACAAACGCTATTATGAAAAACGTTGACCTTAAGGCCTGCCTGACGCTTTGGCAGTATGTTGAGAGCTACGACAAGGTAGGTTATGAGATAAATGTTGAGAACACGGCGGTAAAGCCCGATATCAAGTATGTTGAGGACTTTTACAAGATAGTTGTGCTGAGCCTTTTGCTGTTTCGCTCATATAATGCGCAGGGCGGCAACAAAAAGCTCGAGGAGATGAAGACTGTAAAACAGAAATCCCTCCTGCCGAGGTTCTTAAAGCACTTTGACAAGGAGCTTGCAAGCTCCTACGATATTCAGACAGATGCCGCGGCAGGATACCTTGCGGCGGACAGCGACTTAAAGCTTATAAAGAAAATGCCCGAGGACGTTTCGGGAGTGATCGACCAGGTAGCAAAGGTAATTGAGATAGAGAGAAACTACCTGCGCGAGCAGGAGCGGCTAAGGCTTGAACGCTTAAAGGCCGAAGAGGAGGCCGAGCGCCTGCGGCAGGAGGAGCTTGCAAGGCAGGAGGAGCTAAGGCGAATAGAAGAGGCCAAGGAGGCCGAGCGCGAGCGCATAAGGCAGCAGCAGCTTGAAGAGGAAAGGCAGCTGCGCGAAATGCTTGAGCAGAAAAGAAAAGAGCAGGAGGCTGCCGAAAAGGAGCGCGCAAGGCAGGAGGAAATTCGTCTTGCAAGGCTCGAAGAGGAGCGAAAGAAGGCCGAGGAGGAGCGCTTAAGGAAAGAGCAGCTTGAAAAGGAAGAGGCCGAGCGCGAGAGGATAAAGCAAGAAAAGCTGCAGGTAATGACAGAGCTTGGCGAGGCAGAGGGAATAGATGCCGAGAAGATAGAGGAAGAGGTCCAGGCTGCCGAGGAGACCGAGGAGCAGAAGGCTTACGAGGAAGTTACCGAGGCGGAGATAGAGGAAGTTATAGAGGAGGCTGCCGAGGAAGGCGAGAGCGAGCAGGAGCAGCCCGAGGAAATGGAAGACCCGAGAGCTATTGCTGCGCGAATGAAGATAGAGCAGCAAAAGCGCGAGAAGGAGCGTGCCGAAAGAGAGCGCGCCGAGCGGCTTAAGGCTGACAGGCAGCGCTTTGAGGCTAAGCCCTTCAGGGAGATATACAAGGAATACTCAAAGAATCCTATCTACGCGATACCGAGGCTTATCAGGTATATTCTGGCATATGTATTCGGGATCATTCCCGAGAATACGGATAACCCCGACTTGAAGGAAAGGCTTGCTAAGAGAAAGGCGGAGGCCGAGGCAAGAGAGATCGAGCAGGCAAAGAAGATCGAGATGGAGGGCTACTACAAAAAGTATGCACAGACCTTCAAATACCGCTTTATGCGTAAGATCGGCGATATAAAGTTCAAGCGAAAGAAGAAAAAGGAGCGCAAGAACAAGCCGAGACCTGTTTACAAGCCGCCCGTTCGTACTGCGCAGGAGCAGCGTGAGATAGATCAGATGATGAAAAAGCTCTATAAGCAGTACCACGTTACTGTATTTGAAAAGCTGAGGCGCTGGTTTGAAGAATTCAGGTTCAAGCACCGAAGGAGATGAGCGAAGGCTTGAACAGCCCCATTGATAAGCTAAAAACAAAAAGCAGGCTTAGTAAGGCCTTCGATATTTTCCTGACTGCTTTGGTAATAATCATTGCAGGGGTGACGGCTTACATTATGATAGTGAGCCGCGGCGGAAAGAACGTTGTGAGCTTTTTTGGCAGGAGCGTTCTTGTGGTGGTGACGGGGAGCATGGAGCCGACTATCCACGAGGGAGATTACATCGAGATAAAAAAGACAGACCCTTCTTCGCTTAAAGTTGGGGACATAATAACCTTTGTGTCAGATGATGAGGATATAAAGGGAGAGCTTGTTACTCACAGGATAGTAGGTATAAACGATGACGGGAGTTTTTTAACAAGGGGCGATGCAAACCCGGTCGCCGATGACACAGCCGTAAGGGCTGAAAACATAAAGGGCAGATATGTGGGAAGAGTAAGGGCGCTGATGATAATAAGCTCTTTTGCAAGCCCGAAAAAGCTGCTGCTCATATTCGGGATAATACCGCTTTTGATAGTTTCTGTTTATGAAACGAGGACGCTTATGAGACTGCTTTATCAAAGCAGGAATGATAAGAGAGAGAGCGATGATGAGCTTAAGCAAAGGCTCATAAGAGAGGAAATAGAAAAGGAAAAGCAAAGACTCCGCGAGGAGGGCTTTAAGAAAGAGGATAATGAGGAGGTGAAGCCTGATGAACCAAGAAGCGATAATGAAGCGTAGAATGGTGACAGCTATTATTTTATGCATTGTAACTATTATTGGAATGCTCGTATTTATCGGGCTTTACATTGATGAAACAAAAAGGGTGCAGGAAACCTACAAGGCGCAGTACCACACGAGCCTAAAGCACGTTTCCGATGATGTGACTTCATACCTTTCGGCTGAGGGGGATCTGGAGATGCGCTATACAAGGCTTGTGAGCGATATGTCAAATGCTGCGTCATTTGCATTTTTGCTTGACGGGTTTACCGAGAAACAGATAATAGTAAACGAGCTTGCTACCTGCCTGCTCAAATACCCCGAGCAGATGCGGGAAAGGCTCGAAGATGTAAAAAAAGCGGTAGACGATATGCAGCAAGAGCTTGACAAGGGGTATGAGGAGGCTAAGGAAATAGTAGACTCTATCAACAAGAAAGGTAATTAAAACAAAAAGGGTGATACAGATGAGCGAAAAAAGCAAACTCAAAAAGGAAATAAAAATATGTCAGCAGACTATCGAGGAGATAGAGAGAAAGCGTTCAAGGTCGCAGTCGGCGCTCGTTCAGGCGGTGCTTTTGCAGGAAACGCCGAATGAGAATGACGTTGAGTGGTTCAACAAGTACACGGGCGAGATAACCGCCTGCCGTAACCATATGATAGAGCTGCAAAAAAAGCTCGATTCGATAAAGTAAGGGGCAGGCTATGAGTGAGAGAAATATAGGCGACTACTTAGGGTTTGAATATGAATATATCCCCGAGGAGGTAACGGCTGAGAATTTGATGCAGTATTACCTTGACGAGCTTGAAAAGGGAAAGCAAAAGGGATATATCCCCGTTATAATACCGACGGAGGACAGGCTTGAGGATTACCTTGAGGATATGCAAAACGGCGGCTATGACGGGGAGACTCTGCCAGATACGGAAGAGTTTTTCAAAGCAAGGGAAAAGGACTACGAGGACGAGATAGAGGAAAGCGACTTCCACAGCATAGAGCTGACAGACGGCGACAAAAACGAGAGCTTGGTTTCGATGCTTGATTATGAATCGGGTGAGCTGGCGGAGTGCGTTATCGTTCATCTGCCGACTGACAAGCCGTGGGAGGTGCCGCTTTTAGTGCCGTTCGGCGGCTGGAACGAATGCCCCGATAATGATGAAATGGCGGCGGTGTTAAAGAAATGGTATGATAAATACGGCGCTGTGCCTGCGGCGATAACGCATGACACGTTAGAGCTTGTGCTGCCAAAGGCGGTTTCGAGAGATGAGGCGCCCATACTTGCAAGGGAGCATTTTCTTTTCTGCCCCGACAGGGTAGACCAGTGTACGGAATCGGGCACGATTGGCGAACTGGCAGGGGACTTGAGCGTTTCCACAGTATGGTATTTCTGGTGGGACTGAATTTTTTGGTGCAAAGCACCAAAAAGCAATGAACAATGAACAATGAATAATGAATGTGCGCCCTATGGGTGTGCATTTAAATACAATAAAAAGGGAGTAATTAAAATGAGCAAGATCGAAACAAAATGTATTCAGGCAGGCTGGCAGCCCGGGGAGGGCGAGCCGAGGCAGCTGCCTATCTACCAGTCAACAACATTTAAGTATAACAGCAGCGATGCTATGGGCAAGCTGTTTGACTTAGAGGCTGAGGGGTATTTCTACACAAGGCTGCAGAACCCGACAAATGATGCGGTTGCGGCAAAGATATGCGCGCTTGAGGGCGGCGCTGCGGCTATGCTTACATCCTCGGGGCAGGCAGCTAATTTCTTTGCTATATTCAACATCTGCGAGGCAGGAGATCACTTTATTGCATCATCGTCAATTTACGGCGGAACATTCAACCTCTTTGGAACGACAATGAAGAAAATGGGCATAGAGTGCAGCTTTTTTGACCCGAAGATGAGCGATGATGAGATAAAAGCGCTTATAAAGCCCAACACAAAGGCGGTTTTCGGTGAGACTATTACCAACCCTACCTGTGATGTTTTTGATATTGAGCGCTTTGCTAAGATAGCGCACGAGGCAGGTGTTCCGCTTATCATAGACAACACATTTGCAACGCCTGTTAACTGCCGCCCGATAGAGTGGGGGGCTGACATCGTTACCCACTCGACCACAAAGTACATGGACGGCCACGCATCGGGTGTGGGCGGTGCTATAGTTGACAGCGGAAACTTTGACTGGAATGCTCATAAGGAAAAATTCCCGATGCTGACAACACCCGATGAGAGCTATCACGGAATTGTTTACACAGAGAAATTCGGCAAGGGCGCATACATCACAAAGGCGACCTCACAGCTTATGAGGGATTTCGGCGCTATTCAGTCGCCGCAGAATGCTTTCTACCTTAACTTAGGGCTTGAATCGCTCCATGTAAGAATGCCGAGGCACTGCGAGAATGCACTGAAGATAGCAAAATTCTTACAGACACAGGACAAGGTGGCATGGATAAAATACCCCGACCTTGAAAGTGACCCGAACAATGCACTTGCTAAAAAATACCTCCCCAACGGCTCATGCGGAGTAATGTGCTTTGGCATAAAGGGCGGCAGGGAAGAGAGCATCAAGTTTATGGACAGCTTAAAGCTCATAGCAATAGTTACCCACGTTGCTGATGCAAGAACTTGTCTTTTGCACCCTGCAAGCCACACCCACAGGCAGATGTCTGACGAGCAGCTTTTAGAGGCAGGCGTAGCGCCCGACCTTATAAGGCTTTCGGTAGGCCTTGAAAATGCTGATGACCTTATTGAGGATATCAGGCAGGCGCTGGAAAAGGTATAACAAAAAGCCCCCGTAAGGGGGCTGTTTTAATGAATAATGAATAGTGAATAATGAATAATGAAGAATTAAGGTATCACCTGCGGAGATGGATTTAGAATAAATCGCCCCCCGTACCCCCTTCGGGATAGCGCTCGCCCCCCACAAATTCCAATTTATCCAACACAAAAGTAAAAAGGCGGTTATTAATAAAAAAATCTGCCGCTCATTATGAGCGGCAATTTTGCGTCATCATATAAATCATCAGGGGGAGCGGCTGCATGGTTATCTGTCTTTACAGCCTTTATATCAAAAGGGGCACGTCTGCCTTCCTTTGCGAAAATAATACCACAAACAGCAGGATATGTCAATAAAATCACTTAAACTGTAAATATATTTTAACCCTGCTGTAATAAGGTTACAGCGCAAAGCGAGGCGGCTATAAGCTATTTATGCGTGATGAGCCTGAAAAGCTGTACAAAAAATGGTACTGACGCTGCAAATGCGAGGGATATAATAGTATAGGCAATTGTCATGCCCTGGGCTGAGAAAACTGCGGCAAATGACGGTACAAACACCGCAGCGCCGAGGGCAAAAAGAGAAACAAGCACCGAAACTACCAGCGTGAGATTATTGAATAGATTTATTTTATACAGCGGCTTTGTTTCGCTCTTGCACTCAAAAACATGGATAAGCTGGCTTACCGAGAGGGTGATGAGCGCGCCCGTTCTCGCGCAGGAAACAGGTGCGCCGAGACTAAGCAAAACACAAAAGCCTGCAAGGGTGGAAAGAGCTATCAGAATACCTCTTATAAACACCGAGAAAAGCAGGCCGCCCTCAAAAAAGCTGTCACTTTCACGGCGCGGGGGCTTTTGCATAGTTTCCTCCTCGGGCGGCTCCAAGCCGAGGGCTACGGCAGGCAGGCCGTCGGTCACAAGGTTAACAAGGAGAATCTGCGAGGGGGTGAGGATAGGCGGCATTCCGATAAGGATAGCGCCCAATGTTGTAAGCACCTCACCGATATTGCAGCCGAGGAGAAATCTTACAAATTTTCTGATATTTGAGTAGATAGCCCTTCCCTCGCGCACAGCACCCTCAAGGGTCGCAAAGTTGTCATCAAGCAGGATAACATCGGCGGCCTGCTTTGTTACATCGGTTCCCGTAAGCCCCATTGAAACGCCGATGTCGGCCTCCTTTATTGCAGGGGCATCGTTTACGCCGTCGCCCGTCATGGCGCAGATGTGGCCTTTTTGCTTTAAAAGCTTGACTATCCTAAGCTTATGCGCAGGGGTGACTCTTGCGTAGACGCTCACCTGCGAGGAGATATCGCTAAGCTGCTCATTTGTCAGCTTGTCAAGCTCGGCCCCCGTAAGAACTCTGTCGCCCTCGCGGAAAATGCCTGCCTCTTGCGCTATGGCTTTGGCAGTGAGGGCATGGTCGCCCGTTATCATAACGGTTTTTATGCCTGCACGGCGGCAGCTTAATACGGCGCGCTTTGCCTCATCACGCAGGGGGTCTTTCATAGCGCAAAGCCCCAAGAATACCTCGCCGCCGCCGAAATTGCAGCTAAGTGCAAGAACTCGCAGGCCGTTTTCGGCATATCTGTCACATACACGGCTGATAAGTGATTTTTCGTTAGCACTCAACGGCAGTTCGCTTTCACCCTCAATGCGCAGAGTGCAGCTTTCAAGCACTCTGTCGGGCGCGCCCTTTGTGAAAGCTGTTTTTTCGCCCGAGGTGTTTTCTACAGTCACGGTCATTTTTTTGCTTTCGCTGTCAAAGGGCAGCTCGCTGATTCGCTTAAGGTCAAGCGCCTGCGCGGTATAGCCGTTATTGTAAGCCATTAAAGCGAGGGCGGATTCTGTGGCCTCGCCGTCGCATTTTATTGTGGTCTTTCCGCGGTCGCGCCCTTTAGGGGTGGCGCGCGTGCGTGTGATGACTGCATCATTGCAAAGGGCGGCGCATTCGTTTAAAAGCTTAAATGCGCGCTCGCTGCCTGCGGCTTTTGAAATGTAGCTGTTATCAGTCAGCTTATACTCGGCAGGCTTTTGCGAGTAGGTGAAAATATCCGTCACGGTCATTTTATTCTGGGTTATAGTTCCCGTTTTATCGGTGCAGATAACATCGGCGCAGCCGAGAGTTTCGACCGAGTGCAGCCTATGCACGAGTGCATTCTTTTTGAGCATTCGCCTGACCGAGAGTGAAAGCGCTATAGTCACCGCAGCAGGCAGCCCCTCGGGGATAGCGGCAACGGCGATAGTTATAGCCGTCATAAGCATATTTGTGACTTCCTCGCCGCGGAAAACGCCTGCGATAAAGGTAAGAACACAAACGCCTATGCAAATAAGTGCAAGCGTTTTGCCAAGCTCGCCGAGCTTTTTTTGAAGAGGGGTCTGCTCGGCCTCGGTTTCGCTTATCATTGAGGATATCTGCCCTATCTGCGTTTTAGCGCCCGTGAAAACGGCTTTCATAAGGCCACTGCCCTTGACGGCGGTAGTTCCCATATAGAGCATATAGTCAAGGTTAATTGATGAAAAGAAACTCTCATCGGCCTTGACGCGCTTGCGTGAGGAAACGCTCTCGCCGTTTAGGGTGCTTTCATCGCATTCAAGTGATGAGCATTTTAAAAGATACCCGTCGCAGGGGATAGTGTCGCCTGCGGATATAGCTATCACATCACCTATTACCACCTCTGCCGCAGGGATAGTTATAAGCTCGCCGTCACGGTAAACACGGGCTGTCGGGGCGGTTAGCGCCTCAAGCTTTTCAAGCGTTTTCTCGCACCTGTATTCCTGAAAAAAGCCGAGGCAGGCATTTACTACTATTATAATAAGTATAGGAAAGGCATCGCTGTACTGCCCCATTGCTATAGTAACAGCCATTGCAAAGAGCAGTATCATCACCATAATATCATGAAACTGGTTTGCAAATATTTTCAGCGCACTGTTTCGTTTCTTTTTCGCAAGCGTGTTTTCGCCGTCCTTTAAAAGGCGCTGCCTTGCCTCGGACTCTGTAAGCCCCGAAATATCGGATGATTTTTTCGGCGGCTCTGTGTCAAGCTCCATTTTTAAGATGTCAAGCATTTTTTTGCTCCTTTCACATTTGCTTTTTATTATATTATGAAAAAGGTATGCAAAAAAGAACAAGCTATTATATGAAAATGGGTTTTGTTTTTAGGGTTAACAAACCTTATTAAAATTTACAAGATGATATAACGGGGAATTTTTTGGACAAGACAAATATTACAAAAGGTTACAAATGCCGTATGTTTTGGTTACAAAAGGATATTTTCTTGTAAACTGTCTGTTTATCTTCCGTAATAAACGTGAAAAAAAGTCTGAAAAAGCGCGATTTTTCGAGAAATAGCTATTGATTTTTTTTTCAGAGTGTGATAAAATATTAGTGTACTAAATTTTACATAATTTTTTGTTTTGAGATATCCTGCGTGTAAATCCACCGCTCGCGTGGGGTGAGTGCATCGTGTTTATTGCTCACCCATTTGGAATAATATGGCAGGGAATGAGAGAAGAAATATTGGAATATGTAAATTCTGTGTATGGGAATGGGTAAAAAATATACTTAATTTTTGTTCGTATGTGGAAATTTTTAGGTAATTAGCAGAATTTATGTGCAAGGACTTTTAAAATGAGCGCGGCTGTGGTATAATAACGGAAAGTGAGAAAACGATTCCGTAAATCAAGGGGTTGTGAATTAAGTGGAAAAATTTGTGATAAGGGGCGGCAAGCCGCTTAACGGTGAGGTATCAATAAGCGGTGCTAAGAATGCTGCGGTGGCTCTTGTGGCTGCAACTATACTCTGTGATGAGCCGTGCGTTCTTGAAAACGTTCCTGAGATAAGCGATATAACAAAATGCGTCAAGATACTCATTGAAATGGGTGCTGATGTTAAGATAATAAACAGAAACACAATTAGGTTCGATACGAGAAATATCCGTGAGCCCGTGGTTCCTTACGAGCTTGCTATAACTATGAGGGCATCAAGCTATTTTCTCGGAACTCTGCTCGGCAGGTTCCATGAGGCGTATGTTCCTATGCCCGGCGGCTGTGACCTCGGTGACAGGCCGATAGACCAGCACCTTAAGGCGTTCCGTTCCTTAGGCGCTAAGGACGAGATAATAAACGGCGCTAACCATATAACTGCTGACAGGCTTATAGGCTCGCAGATCTATTTTGACTTTATAACCGTCGGTGCAACTATCAATGCGATATTTGCGGCTGTAAAGGCCGAGGGGCTTACGATAATCGAAAACTGCGCTAAGGAGCCGCACATCGTTGACCTTGCGAACTTCTTAAACTCAATGGGCGCAGATATAAGAGGCGCAGGAACAGACGTTATCAAGATAAGGGGCGTTGACCACCTGCACGGTGTTACCTATGCAACTATTCCCGACCAGATAGAGGCCGGCACATATATGGTAGCGGCAGCTGCCACAAGAGGAAATGTACTTATCAAAAACGTTATCCCGAAGCATCTCGAGTCGATAACCGCAAAGCTGAGAAAGGTCGGCGTGACTGTTGAGGAATTTGATGAGAGCGTGAGAGTGAGCGTTGAGGGGCCTATGGTAAAGACCTCGCTCAAAACTCAGCCGCACCCCGGTTTCCCGACGGATATGCAGCCGCAGTTCTCAACGCTTTTGACCCTTGCTGAGGGAACGAGCATTGTGACTGATGATATTTTTGATAATAGGTTCAGGTATGTGGGCGAGCTTAGAAAAATGGGCGCTGACATTTCTGTTGACGGCAAGGTGGCTGTTATTCAGGGTGTTGGCTCGTTAAAGGGCGCTCCCGTGATAGCTACAGACTTAAGAGCAGGTGCTGCTATGGTCATTGCAGGGCTTGCGGCTGAGGGCGTTACCGAGATAGACAATATCTTTTACATCGAGCGCGGCTATGAAAACATTGATGAAAAGCTCAGAGGGCTGGGTGCTGATATTCAGCGCGTATATGCTGATGACAAAAGCTCGGCTAAGATGAGCAGCTGATAAAGAAAATGATACGCCATAGTATTTCCGACGACTGTCGGGATAGCTATGGCGTTTTTTTGTAAGGGTTGCAATTGTTGTGCTTTTGTGGTATAATCAATAATGCAAAAATCAGTGCTTGGCAGGCACTGTTATAAAAAATGTAAAGTGAGGGATAGCTATGACACCATACGAAAAGCTTAAAAAATGTGCAGACATCGTAAGAGCAAAGACTGATTTCGTGCCGCAGATAGCGCTTGTGCTAGGCTCGGGGCTCGGGGATTTTGCCGAGAGCATAAAAAAGGTGTGTGAAATAGATTATAAGGATATAGACGGCTTTCCGCGCTCAACTGTTGAGGGGCATAAGGGTAAATTCGTTTTCGGGCATATTGATAATGTTCCCGTTGTGTGTATGCAGGGAAGAGTGCATTATTACGAGGGGTATGACATAGAGGACGTTGTGCTGCCTGCAAGGCTTATGGCTATGCTCGGGGCAAAGGTGCTGTTTATGACAAATGCATCGGGCGGAATAAACAAGAGCTTTTCGGCAGGGGATTTTATGCTGCTGACCGATCACATAGCAAGCTTTGTTCCCAATCCGCTTATCGGGAAGAACATAGACGAGCTTGGAACGCGCTTTCCCGATATGAGTGAGGTCTATGACAGGAAAATTGCCGATATAATAAGAGAAACCGCAAAGGATAACGGCATAAAACTTCAGGAGGGCGTTTATGTTCAGCTGACGGGGCCGTCATTTGAAACACCTGCCGAGATAAGGATGCTCAGCACCCTCGGGGCTGATGCTGTGGGAATGAGTACGGTAGTTGAGGCGATAGCTGCAAGGCACGCAGGAATGAGGGTTTGCGCTATTTCCTGCGTATGCAACCTTGCCGCAGGCATAAGCCCGACACCGCTCTCACACGCGGAGGTGCAGGAGGCTGCTAACAATGCAGCACCGAAATTCAAGGTGCTTATCTCACGCGCGATAGAGGAGATATCAGATGCGCTCTCAACAGGGGCTATCTGATATGGAGTATTATGATACCGACCCCGTAAGGCTTTCTGAGGGGGATAAAAGCATTATCATTATAGATCAGCGCTTTTTGCCGAATGAGGAGATAACGCGCGAAATAGTTTCAGCAGAAGATATGTATGACGCAATAAAGACGCTTGCTGTAAGGGGCGCGCCGTGCATAGGGATATTTGCGGCATACTGCGTTTATGTAAGGAGCTTATATACTAAAGATGATGAGCTTGACAAGGCGCTTAATGATCTTGCGAAATATCTCAACTCATCAAGGCCTACGGCAGTAAACCTTTCGTGGGCGCTTAAAGAGCAAATGAAGGTGCTTGATCAAACGAGGGGGCAGCCTGCCGACAAAAGACGGCAAGGCCTGCTTGAAACTGCGCAGCAGATACACATAAGCGACATTGAAACCTGCGAAAAAATAGCGGAATACGGCCTTACGCTCATAAAGGAAAATGACGGGGTGATAACCCATTGCAACGCAGGCGCGCTTGCGACCTCGCGGCTCGGCACCGGACTCGGGCCTTTGCTGCTTGCGGCTAAGAGGGGGATAAAGCTGCGCCCTTACGTTGACGAAACGCGGCCGCTATTGCAGGGGGCAAGGCTTACAGCCTATGAGCTTGAAAGGGCAGGGCTTGAACCGACGCTTATATGCGACAACATGGCGGCGTATGTTATGAGCAGGGGGCTTGTGAACGCGGTATTCATAGGCGCTGACAGGATAGCTGCTAACGGCGACACGGCAAACAAGATAGGCTCGCTCTCATTAGCGATAAATGCAAAGCACTTTGGTGTGCCGTTTTACGTTTTTGCGCCGACATCGACTATCGACAAGAGCTGCAAAACGGGCAGAGAAATCGAGATAGAGCTGCGTGACAATGATGAGATAAAAAGCCTTTACTTTCAAAGGCCGATAGCGCCCGAGAATGTAAGGTGCTTAAACCCTGCGTTTGATGTGGTGGAGCATGAGCTTATCACGGCGATAATAACCGAGGACGGGATTCACTATCCGCCGTATGCTTTTAATTAATAGTTAATAATTAATAATTAATAATTGTGGTGTCCGCCTTTGGCGGACTGATTGGAAGTTTTGCTTTGCAAAACTTAGCTGTTAGCTTTGCTGACAAGCCCCATATCGGGCTTGTAAACGCGCGGCGGTGCGGATATTAGTTTTGAAAGGAAATTTTTAATGGCGACGGTTTACCCATTATATTCATCAAGCAGCGGAAACTGCATATACATAGGTGATGCGCAAAGCGGCATTTTAGTCGATTGCGGAGTTAGCTGCAAGAGGGCTGTTGATGCGCTGAGGCAGCACGGGATAGAGATGAGCGCTGTAAAAGCGGTGTGTGTTACTCACACGCACGATGACCATATAAAGGGGCTTAAGGTGCTGACGAAAAAATACCCGATGACGATAATAGCGCAGAGGACTAACCTTGATATCCTTGCAGATGAGGACAAGATAGCCCCCTCCTGCGAGATGCTTGAAATTGATGACGGGCAGACTATCTCTTTTGCGGACACCGAGATAACTGCCTTTGAAACGTGGCACGACAGCCCTGCAAGCTGCGGCTTTACCTTTTTGACAAAGGATAACAAGCGCGCGGCTGTATGCACCGATCTGGGCGTTGTTACCGACAAGGTGAGGGCGGCGCTAAAGGGTGTTGACATGGCGCTTATCGAGGCAAATTATGACAAGCAGATGCTTATTAACGGCGGCTACCCTTATCCGCTAAAGCAGCGCATTTTATCAGACCACGGGCATTTATCCAACAACGACAGCGGCGAGTTTATAAGCGAGCTTATCGAGGGCGGAACCACGAGGGTGTGCCTCGGGCATCTCAGCCAAAATAACAACACATCACTTAAGGCAGAGAACACGGTCTTGCAAAGCCTTGCGGAGTTTAAGAGAAACCGCGATTATATGCTGGAGGTCGCTACAAAGGATTTCAGCGGACTGGCGGTGGTTTTTTGATAAGCGTAAATTTAATAACCGTCGGCAAGCTGAAGGAGAATTATCTGAGGCAGGCGCAGGAGGAATATTCAAAGCGGCTGGGGGCATTGTGCAAGCTAAGCGTTATTGAGCTGAGTGAAAGCAGGCTGCCCGATGACCCCTCGCAAAAGGAGATAGACGCAGCCCTTGCAAATGAGGGGAGGGCAATGGAGAAATACCTTTCAATCAACCGTTCAAAAAATATAGCTATGTGCATTGAGGGCACACAGCTTTCAAGCGTTAAGCTCTCAAAAAAGATAGAGGAGATATCACTTACGGCGAGTACGGTCAATTTTATCATCGGCTCGTCCTTCGGGATAGACGAGGGGGTAAAAAAGCGCGCCGATATCCGCCTTTCGATGTCGGAAATGACCTTTCCGCACCAGCTTGCAAGGATAATGCTCTTAGAGCAGATATACCGCGCGTTCTCTATCTCTAAGGGGAGCAGGTATCATAAATAATGAATAATGAATAGTGAATAATGAATAATTAATAATAAAGGTGTCCGCCTTTGGCGAACGGATTAAAAAAAGTGGCAATTGTGTACCAAATACAAGGGGAGAAATTGATGAATAAGCTGATAGGACATTTTAAAACGATAACCCACCACCGTCATCAGGTGATAAGAAACTGCTTTTATGCAGGGATATTTTTTCAGGGGCTGTTTCATGATTTGTCAAAGTATTCGCCGAGCGAGTTTATAGTGGGGGTAAAGCACTATCAGGGCGACCGCTCTCCCAATGAGGGGGAGAGGGAGGACTACGGCTATTCGCTTGCGTGGATGCACCACAAGGGCAGAAACAAGCACCACTTTGAATACTGGACGGACTATGACAGGGTAACTAAAAAGCTTACACCCGTGAAAATGCCGATGAAATATGTAAAGGAAATGTTTTGCGACAGAATGGCGGCGAGCAAGACCTATCTTAAGGAAAACTACACCGATGCATCGCCGCTTGAATATTTTAAAAACGGCAATGCCGCATCGAGAATGCACCCCGAAACGGCTAAGCTTTTGGAGAAACTGCTGACGATGCTCAAAAACAAGGGCGAGAAAAAGACCTTTGCCTATATAAGGCGGCTTAAGGATTACTGATAAAGGAGCATTTATGGAGAGTAATGTGCTTTTACTTTGTGTAAGCCTTATAATTCCCGTGTTTTTCGTGATCTACGGGGCGGTGCTTTATAAAAAGGATGTGCCGTTTTTAAGCCCCTATGGGTTTGTTACGCTTATGACAAAGCTAAACTCCGAGGTCTGGGAGTTTGGCAATAAGAAAATGGGTATAAGGCTTATCATACTCGGGGCAGCAGAGATAATAATATGTGTGCTTATGATAGTAAGCTTTATATTCGACCCACCCTCGCAGAGCGTAGGGGTGATACTTCTTATAACCTGTCCGCTTGAGCTTTTTGGCTTTGTTATACCTGCGGCAAGGACGGGTAAGCTGATAGAAAAACGCTTTGATAAAAACGGGAAAAGGAAAGATATCTGATATTTTCAGTATACTTTCATAATAATATCACAAAAGGCTGATAATATTACAGTGAATAATATTAGTAAGGGGAGATATTTATGCCAAGAATATTAGTAGTAGACGATGAGCCTAAGATAAGGGCTTTGATAAGAGAATACGCCGAGTTTAACGGCTTTGAGGTAGTCGAGGCAGGCGACGGCATGGAGGCGGCCGAGCTTGCAAAGGCGCATGACTATGACGTTATAGTTATGGATATAATGATGCCTAAGCTTGACGGCTACTCGGCGGTAAAGGAAATAAGAAAGACCAAAAAGACCCCCGTTATAATGCTCTCGGCAAGGGGCGAGGAATATGACAAGCTCTTCGGCTTTGAGATAGGCGTTGATGACTATGTGGTAAAGCCCTTCTCGCCTAAGGAGCTTATGGCGAGGATAAAGGCGGTAATAGCGCGCTCAAAGCCCTCACGCATAAGCGAGGAGGAGGTTCTCATCTATAAGGGCTTAGAGATCAACTTTACAGCCCGTGAGGTGAAGATAGACGGGCAGAAGGTGCAGATGACACCGAAGGAATATGACCTGCTGTTTTTCTTAGTAAGGAATATGAACATAGCCCTCTCACGCGAAAAGCTGCTCGAGGAGGTATGGGGCTTTGATTTCTACGGCGATGACAGAACTGTTGATACGCACATCAAAATGCTCAGAAACAGCCTGGGGCCTTACCGCAACCTTATAGTTACCCTCAGAGGAATGGGGTATAAGTTTGAAAAGATCGAACAGTAAAACACTCGGCGGCACGCCCAAAAAGCGCGGAATGAAATACTATGTGTGGATATATTTTATGATATTCACGATACTTATACTTACGCTTTTGTGGGTATTCCAGTATTTCTTTTTACAAAATTACTACCAGTCGGCAAAAAAGAGAGATATGACGCTTGCGGCGGCAAGGCTTTCGGCAAGCGCTGACAGCGATGATTTTTACAGCGCCATAAAGGAAACGGCTTTTAAGAACGCTATGAATGTAAAGATAGTTGACGAAATGGGCAACGAGCTTTACAATGTCAACAATATGGGCAGCTTTTCGCTTTTGGCGCAGGATAAGTTCGGAATGAAACAGTTTGAGCTTATCGGAAAGCTTGAAGAAACGGATAAGGCGACCTACAGCGAAATAATGAGCAACTCTGATTTCAAGGTAAAGGAGATAGTTCTGATAACGGGGCTGTCTGAGGGCGATGACGGGGGAAAGAGATACCTTATCATAGAGGCATCTATAGAGCCGCTTGATTCTACTACGAAGATCATCAGAGAGCAGCTTTTTTATATTTCGATAATTCTGTTTGAGCTTGCCTTTATCGTCACGATAATCATATCAAGGCGGCTGTCAAAACCGATAACAGAGCTTACCGAAACGGCAAAGCAGTTCGGGGCAGGGGATTACGAGATATCCTTTACCGCATCGGGCTATGCCGAGGTGGAGGAGCTTTCAAACGTTTTAGAGGACGCAAAGGACGAGATAAAGAAGGTTTCAGACCTTAGAAAAGAGCTTATCGCAAACGTTTCACATGACCTGCGCACACCGCTTACAATGGTAAAGGCATACGCCGAGATGATAAGGGACTTATCGGGCGACAACCCCGAAAAGCGCGAGGAGCATTTAAAGGTGATAATCGACGAGTCGGACAGGCTTTCAAATTTAGTTAATGACCTGCTTGCTATCTCACGAATGGAGTCGGGCAATATCGAGCTTAACAAGAGCGAGTTTTCTGTTGTGCAAAAGCTTGCTGACTGCATGACGCGCTATACTCTGCTTATTGAGCAGGAGGGGTATGATATTCAGTATATCCCAGATGAGGACAGGATAGTATGCGCTGATATGGAGAAGATTGACCAGGTCATCTACAACTTTATAAATAACGCTATAAACTACACGGGTGATGAAAAGGTGATAAGGCTTGTGCAGAAAAACAAGCACGGCTGTGTAAGAATAGAGGTAACGGACAACGGGCAGGGGATATCAAAGGAGCTGCTGCCTAAGGTTTTTGACCGCTATTACAGAGGCGAAAAGTATAAGCGCGATGTTGTGGGCACGGGGCTCGGGCTCTCTATCTGCAAGGAGATACTTAAAAAGCACGATTTTGCTTTCGGTGTGACATCTACCGAGGGCGTGGGCTCGACCTTCTGGTTTGAGATGCCGACGGTAAATGAAAAAAAGCACTCAAAGCGACTGCCGAAGGAAAAGCCCGAGCGCAAAGTGCAGGAACAGAAGGAACAAAATACAGATCAGCCTAAGGAGAAATAAAATATGTCAGTGTTTTTTAAGGAGCTTATTGCCGTTTCGGGGCTTAGCTTTATAATACTCGGCAGGTATCTGTTTTACTGCCTTTTCCCCGTGTTTATCAAGGCAGCGGCGATGTACCTATTTGATATAAAGGGAATGTGTAGGACATCGCTCTCATCGCTTTTGACGCAGTTTATGATGATAGGCGCAGGCGGTATCATTGCAAGGCTCATTCACCCCGAGCTTGATATTTTCTACGCACTTGAGGATACGGGCATAGAAAAAGCAGGGGCTGCCGTGATGATCGTGTTTATGATAGTGTATCTGATAGTGGATTTGCTGATGATAAGGCTTGCAAATAAGGGCTTTAACGCAGGGGCAAAGACCTATTGCATCATAGCAGGAATGGATATTGTAAATATTTTTTTAATTGCGCTCATGTTTTCCCACCAGATCATCATAACAGTGTGAAAAGCAGGATAATGGCATCGTTTAATATTTTTGTATAAAAGCACCGTTTTCATTGTGAGAAAACGGTGTTGTTCTTTTTATACGCTTAAAATGTTAATAAAAAAGCCGAAAACGATACAGCTTATATCGAAAACGTTTTAAGACTTGACAAATCGGAAATTATCTGCTATAATACTAAAGAAATCACAACGAAAATGATTACATTTTGCTAATTTATGGTCATTTTTAACATAAGTGATATTTCGGGCACTTTATGTGTAAAAAAACGGCTCGGCGGTTTCGTTAGAGTTTCGTGAATGAAAAGTGAAAACATCACCGCCGTTACAAAATGGTTACGTTTAACAAAAAAGGCTGGGCAAGATGCACAAAAAAGTTATCTGAAAGTTGTGAAATTATCCATATTTTATTACATAGCGCAAAAAAAACGCATAAAACACTTGCATTCTTGCTCGGAATATTGTATATTTTTATGTAGCGGAAGGCCAAAGAAAAGTGCGGAAAAGGCGCTATCGAAAACGTTAACTTAAAATTGTAAGGGGCGAACGATAATATGGTTTCTCTTAAAGATATATCGGTTCGCTGCGGCGTGTCGGTGGCAACAGTCAGCAAGGCACTTAACGGCCATAAGGATGTAAGCGAGGCTACCAAGGAGCGGCTGATAAAGGCTGCAAAGGAAATGGGTTACTTCCCGAATTCTCAGGCAAGGGCGCTTAAGACGAACAGGACATATAACCTGGGGGTCATGTTCCTTGATGAGGCCGGCAGCGGTCTTACACACGAGTTCTTTGCAAGGCTTTTGAACAGCTTTAAAACTGAGGCAGAGTCCGCGGGTTATGATATAACCTTTATAAACAGAGATATGGGGTCAAGAAAAATGACCACATATGAACACTGCAAATACAGAAATGTAGACGGCGTGATAATCGCCTGCACTGATTTCACATCGCCTGATGTGTATGAGGTGATAAACGGGGATATCCCCGTGGTGACTATCGACCACACCTTTGAATGCCGCTCGTCTGTTCTTTCCAATAATGAACAGGGGATAGAGGAGCTTGTAGATTACGCTTACTCAATGGGGCATCGAAGGATAGCTTATATCCAGGGCAATAAATCGGCCGTGGCTGAGAAAAGGCTTAAGGGCTTTTTGCAGTCGATGAGCAGTAAGGGGCTTGAGATAAGAAGTGATTGGATACTTACAGCCGATTACCATAACCCCGAGCTTACATATAAGCTGACTAAAAAGCTGCTTGAGGGAAATGATAAGCCTACCTGCATATTTATGCCCGATGATTATTCGGCGATAGGCGGGTATAACGCGATAAAGGATATGGGTCTTACGATAGGAAAGGACGTATCTGTCGTGGGGTATGACGGGATAGCTTATGCGACGCTCGTTTCACCAAAGCTTACCACCTACGCGCAGGACACCGAAAAGATAGGTGCCCAGGCGGCCAAAAAGCTTGTGGCTCTTATAGAAGAACCGCAGACAACATTCCATGAGGTCATAACGATCGGCGGTAGCCTTGTAAAAGGTGAGTCGGTCGGGAAGATAAATTAAGGCATTAGGTTTTTGGGAAACACCCAGAAATTATTAAAACAAATGCAATTTTAAGGAGGAAATTTATTATGACAAAGCTTAAAAGAGTGCTTTGCGGCACAATGTGTTTAGCAATGGCAGGTTCCATGCTCACTGCTTGCGGTGATGACAGCAGCTCATCCGGTGATGCAGCAGTAGCTCCCCAGGAGCAGAAGAAAGAGGGTTCTGCTGATTCCAAGAACACTATCAAGATCTATGTTTGGAACCAGGAATTCCAGGGCCTCTTCAGAAGATACTATCCTGAGTATGATGCTGAGAAGTCCGGCTATGACACAGCAAAGCACGAGAAGACAGGCACAGGCGATGACTTCTTAAAGGACGGCAAGAAGGTCGTTTGGGTAGTTAACGAGAACGAGGGCAACAACTACCAAGATAAGCTCGATACGGCTCTTAAGGCACAGTCCGAGTCTGATGACAAGATCGATATGTTCCTCATCGAGGCTGACTACGCTCTTAAGTATGTAAACTCTCAGTATACAACACCTCTTGCTGACATCGGCATTACTGATTCCGATACAGCTGAGATGTATGACTACACAAAGCAGGTTGCTACAGCTACAGATGGTTCTCTCCGTGCTGTTTCCTGGCAGGCAACTCCCGGCCTTTTCGCTTACAGAAGAGATATCGCTAAGTACGTTCTCGGTACAGACGATCCTGCAGAGGTTCAGGAAAAGCTTAAGGACTGGGATTCCTTCGACAAGGTCGCTGAGGAAATGAGCGCCAAGGGCTACAAGATGCTCTCCGGTTATGATGACAGCTACCGTGTATTCTCCAACAACGTTTCCAAGCCTTGGGTAGACGGCGACACGATCCAGATCGACGATCAGCTCATGAAGTGGGTTGACCAGACTAAGGATTACACAGATAAGGGCTATAACAACAAGACTTCTCTCTGGGCTGACGCTTGGAACGCTGACCAGGGTCCTTCCGGTAAGGTATTCGGCTTCTTCTATTCAACATGGGGCATCAACTTCACACTTGCAGGCAACTCTCTTGAGGTTTCCGAGAAGAAAGGCGGTAAGAAGGAAGTTGGTAACGGCCTCTATGGTCAGTATGCAGTTTGCGAAGGTCCTGCTGCATTCTTCTGGGGCGGTACATGGCTCTGCTGCGCTGCTGGTTCTGATAATACAGATACAGTTGCTGATATCATGAAGAAGATGACTTGCGACAAGGATATAGCTAAGAACCTCACACTTGATACTCTTGACTATACAAACAACAAGTCTGCTATGCAGGAGATCGCTGACGATGCTTCCTACGGCTCCGAATTCCTCGGTGGCCAGAACCACGTTAAGCTCTTCGCAGCAGCAGCTCCCAACATCAAGATGGATAAGACTACAAAGTATGACCAGGGTCTCAACGAGGCATTCCAGGCTGCATTCAAGGATTACTTCGAGGGCAACGCTGATAAGGATAAGGCTCTTGAGAACTTCTACAAGGCTGCAATCGAGAAGTATCCGAACCTCAAGCAGGCTTAATTCACTAAAGCAAAATAATTATTATTCGGGAACTACGGGGTGGCTTAACCGCCATCCCGTATTCTTGAATTAAAGTACTCTATGAAAGGAAATTTGCTATATTTGTATAGCAGGGTGAGTATATGGCGTCATCAAATAAACATAAATCCATAAGCTATGCTAAATGGGGTTATATCTTTATTTTGCCTTTCTTTATCGTTTATGCGGCGTTCCAGCTCTATCCTATGTTCTCGACTATTCGTGACAGCTTCTTCAGCAAAATGACTGTCGGCCTGATCGAATATCCTGAGAAGTTCGTAGGGCTTGATAACTATACTGCACTTTTTAAAGAGGGCGACATATTTACCTATTTTGGCAATACCTTTATTATCTGGATAATCGGATTTATCCCCCAGATATTTATTTCACTCCTTCTTGCTGCTTGGTTTACTGATATTCGTCTCAAATTAAAAGCGCAGGGCTTTTTCAAGGTAGTAATATATCTTCCTAACATCATTATGGCAGCGGCTGTTTCAATGCTGTTCTTCGCTATCTTCTCTGATATAGGTCCTATAAATGATATCTACAAGAGCATTTCGGGCAGCGATACACCTTATCAGTTCTTCAGCCATATTGCAAGTACAAGAATCATAATCGCGATAATCAACTTTATCATGTGGTACGGTAATACTACCATACTTTTAATGGCGGCTATTATGGGTGTTGACCCTGCACTTTACGAGGCTGCTGAGATCGACGGTGCTACACCTTCTCAGACCTTCTGGCAGATCACTATCCCTTCAATAAGGCCTATCCTTATCTACGTTTTAGTTACATCACTTATCGGTGGTGTTCAGATGTACGATATCCCGCAGATCATTACTAACGGTCAGGGTAACCCTGTAAGATCAAGCATGACTGTTGTTATGTTCCTTAATAACCAGATCTCTGTTGGTAAGAACTATGGTAAGGCAGGTACAATTTCAGTTGTTCTCTTCATCGTTGCGGCGATCCTTTCACTTGCAGTCGCAGCATTCAACTCTATGGATCAGATAGCTGAAAACAGAGCTGCAAAGCTCAAGAAAAAGAAACTTAAGGGGGCGTTGAAGATATGAGTGCTGCTACTACAGATCATGTTGGCGAGAAAAGCAGTAAGACTACGCTTCTTATAAGGCGTATCATAGCTTACGTTGTGCTCGTTCTTCTGACGATCATCTCGCTGCTTCCTTTCGTTATAATGATAATCAACTCAACACGTTCTCACCCGGATATCATGAAGGGTTTCAAGTTCGTGTTAGGCGGAAGCTTCGGTGCGAACTTCTCGGCCGTGTTCAAGAATACCGATATCCCGCTTCTTTACGGCTTAAGGAACTCGCTTATCGTTGCGGGCTGCTGCGCACTTTTAAGTACATACTTCTCTGCGCTCACAGCTTACGGTATCCACGTTTATGAATTCAGACTTAAGAAATTTGCGTTTGCATTCATTCTCGTTATCATGATGGTTCCTGCTCAGGTTTCTGCGCTCGGTTTCTACAGAATGATGTTTGATTTAGGCTTGACAAACAACCTTCTTCCGCTTATTATCCCGTCAATCGCTGCTCCTGCTACTTTCTTCTTTATGAAACAGTATATGGATTCCTCACTTCCTCTTGAAATAGTTGAGGCTGCAAGGATCGACGGCTGTAATGAGTTCAGGACCTTTAACTCGATAGTAATGCCTATCATGAAACCTGCTATGGCAGTTCAGGGTATCTTTACTTTCGTTGCTAACTGGAACAACTACTTCATTCCTTCGCTTATCATTGATGAGAAGGAATTAAAGACCCTTCCTATCATGGTTGCTCAGCTGCGTTCGGCTGACTTCCTTAAGTTCGATATGGGTCAGGTTTATATGATGATCTTCATTGCAATTATACCTGTTATCATTGTATATCTTGCACTTTCAAAGTTCATCATCAGAGGTATTGCTCTGGGTTCTGTAAAGGGCTAATATTAAAAATAAAAGCGTCTGCGTTTTGCAGGCGCTTTTTTTAGGTCAGATGTAAGAGATAACAACAAGGCTGCTGCATATTGATGCAACAGCCTCTTTGCTTTTATTTAGTTGTTGTCAAGTGCGTTGTTTATAGCGGAAACAAGTGCCTTGATAGATGAAACGATGATATCCGAATGCCTGCCGACGCCCCAGTAGGTATCGTTGCTGTCGGTAGTGATGCCGACGTAGGAAACCGCCTCGGAGGTTGACTTGCGCTCTAATGCGTGTTCGGTGTAGGTGTCGATATTGAACTTCATATCAATTACCTTTGCAAGCGAATTTGCTACCGCATCAAGTCTGCCGTTGCCGTCTGCCTGAGTTTCAACTATCTTGCCGTTAAGGCTTGTCTTTACAGCCGCGCCGATAACTCCGTCAGCCTTCTGAATGTAGTGAGCCTCCTCGATACTCAGCTTGTCAGTCTTGTTGAGGTAAGCCTCCTTGAAGATGCTGTATACCTCGTCGGGCTTAAGCTCCTTATGCGCTCTGTCGGAAACGCCCTTTACTTTGTAGCCGAAATTCTCTCTCATCTTCTTGGGCAGGTCGTAGCCGAACTGGTTCTGTAAAATAAAGCCGATACCGCCCTTGCCCGACTGCGAGTTTATCCTGATAACGTCGCCGTCATACTCTCTGCCGACATCGTGAGGGTCGATAGGAAGATAAGGAACTGTCCACTGGTGGAGGTTCTTTTCCTTTCTCCAGTTCATGCCCTTGGCAATAGCGTCCTGATGCGAGCCCGAGAATGCTGCAAATACAAGAGCGCCGCAGTAAGGACTTCTTACGTTTACCTTCATTCTTGTCACTCTCTCATAAAGCTCAACGAGTGAGGGCATATCCGAGAAATCAAGCTCGGGGTCAACGCCGTGGCTGAACATATTCATAGCAAGCGTTATTATGTCAACATTACCTGTTCTTTCGCCGTTGCCAAAGCAGGTGCCCTCGATCCTGTCAGCGCCTGCGAGCAAACCTAACTCGGAGTCAGCAACAGCACTTCCTCTGTCGTTATGGGGGTGGAGAGAAACTATAACATTCTCTCTGTTATGGAGAACTGAACACATATACTCTATCTGCGATGCATAAACGTGCGGCATACTCATCTCAACAGTGACGGGAAGGTTTATTATCACCTTATTGTCAGCATCGGGCTGCCATATGTCGATAACGGCATTGCAGATATCGCGCGCAAATTCCATTTCAGTTCCCGTAAAGCTCTCGGGGGAGTATTCAAAGGTGATATGCCCCTTAGCCTTTTTCTTATACTCGTTGCAAAGCGTTGCGCCGTCGGTAGCTATCTTTATTATCTCTTCCTTGCTCTTTTTGAACACCTGCTCGCGCTGGGCTACAGATGTTGAGTTATAAAGGTGAACTACCGCGTGCTTAGCGCCGTCTATCGCCTCAAAGGTCTTTTTGATGATATGCTCTCTTGACTGAGTGAGCACCTGGATAGTAACATCATCGGGTATCATATTTTTCTCAATAAGTGTGCGGCAGAACTCATATTCAGTATCAGATGCCGCAGGGAAGCCTATCTCTATCTCCTTAAAGCCGATATCAACGAGCTTTTGGAAAAATTCAAGCTTTTCCTCTAAGCTCATAGGGATAATGAGCGCCTGATTTCCGTCACGCAGATCGACCGAACACCACGCAGGCGCTTTGTCGATGTATTCCTTTTTTACCCATTCATAGCAGGGAACGGGCGGCATAAAATAGCCTCTCTTGTACTTATCAAAGTTTTTCATATTATCTATCCTTTCAAATTGTATTGTTTTTATCTTACTATAAATGCGCTCCTGAAATAAAACGGAGTTTGCAGAGATGCTAAAGGGGGCATTCCGAAGGGGTTTGGGGGCACTTGCTTACTTCGTGAGCAGGCAAAGCCCCCAATGCCGCCGCAGGCGGCTTGCCCGAATGGGCATCCGTCGGCGTGAGCCGACACAATAATTATTCATTATTCACTATTCATTTTTCATTATTCATTATTAATAGCTTTGCTTTTCTGTAGTCGCCCTATCCCTCCATAGGAATGCAGCATGATGCAGGGCAAAAGCATATTCTGTTTTATTATCATAAGCCTGCCCCCTTCAGAACAAAACAAAAAACCCCATCTTCTGCTGAAGACGAGGATAATACCCGTGTTACCACTTCATTTCATGCATATCTCACACTATACACCTTAGCCGTATCAATTAATACGCTCCTCTGTAACGTGAGAAAAACGTGCGCCGCTACTGAAATTCACGACACCTGCTCGGGGAGGAGTTATTTCCCGTTATCTCTGCCGACTCACACCAAACGCGGTAAACACCGCACCGCCGACTCTCTGAAATCAGATAAAAGGCTTTTGTTCCCTTCATAGCATTTATCATATTAAGTTTATTATATAACATATTCCTTTATTTGTCAAGTGCCAGAGAAAAATTTTTACAATTTGTTGACAGTGCCGCGTTTTGGGTGTATAATAATAGTGTAATGCTAATATTTAGTAAAGATTTAAGTGAGGTTTTATTATGATAAATGAGAGTATAAAAAAGCTTGTTACCTACGGCCTTGAAACGGGGCTTATAACCGAGTCTGACAGGGTTTATGCCACTAACAGACTGCTTGAGGCTTTAGGCCTTGATGATTATGAGGAGCCGCAGGGGTCTTTTGAAAATATCGATCTTGAAAGCACGCTTAAGGAGCTTTTGGATTACGCCTGCGAAAAGGGGCTTTGCGAGGATTCTGTAGTTTACCGCGACTTATTTGACACAAAGCTTATGGGGCTTTTGACTCCTCGCCCGAGCGAGGTGGATCAGAAATTCTGGTTTACTTATGACCACCCCTCGGCAGTCGCGGCAACGGATTATTTCTATAAGCTGTCACAGGATACCGACTATATAAGGCGCTACAGGATAAAGAAGGATATGCGCTGGCTTGCGCCTACTGAGTACGGCGACCTTGACATAACGATAAACCTTTCAAAGCCCGAGAAGGACCCGAAGGCTATCGCGGCGGCTAAGAATGCCAGACAGTCGGGCTACCCCAAATGCCTGCTATGCTATGAGAATGTAGGGTATGCAGGCAGAGTGAACCACCCTGCAAGACAGAACCACCGCATAATCTCGCTTGAAATAAACGGCGAACAATGGGGCTTGCAGTATTCGCCGTATGTTTACTATAACGAGCATTGCATTCTCTTTAATAAAAAGCACACCCCTATGGTGATAGATAAAAAGGCTTTCGGAAAGCTTTTTGATTTTGTCAGCCAGTTCCCTCACTACTTTATCGGCTCGAATGCCGACCTGCCGATAGTAGGCGGCTCGATACTTGCTCACGAGCATTTTCAGGGCGGCCATTATGATTTTGCAATGGCTAAAGCGCCAATTGAGAGGGAGGTAAGCTTTAAGGGCTTTGAGGACGTTAAGGCAGGTATAGTAAAATGGCCGATGTCGGTAATAAGGATAGCTGCTAAGGATAAGGAAAGGCTTATTGAGCTTGCTGACAAGATTCTTACCCTCTGGCGAGGGTATACCGATGAGGAGGCTTTCATTTTTGCCGAAACTGACGGCGAGCCGCACAACACTATAACCCCCATAGCAAGAAAGCGCGGCGAGGATTTTGAGCTTGACCTTGTGCTTAGAAATAACATAACAACAGAGGAACACCCCCTCGGCGTTTATCACCCTCACGCAGAGCTGCACCACATAAAGAAAGAAAACATCGGTCTTATTGAGGTAATGGGGCTTGCAGTCCTCCCGTCAAGGCTTAAAAAGGAAATGGCAGACCTTGCAGATGTGATAGTGAATAAGGGCGTATCGGCTGTAAGAGAGGACGAAACGCTTAAGATACACGCTGACTGGGCAGAGGAATTCTGCGCGCGCAGAGAGGTTAACAAGGACAATGTAAACGCCGTTATTCAGGAGGAGATAGGCAAGGTGTTTGCTAAGGTGCTTGAACACGCAGGCGTTTATAAGAGAGATGAAAACGGTCAGAAATATTTTGACAGATTTATAGGCTTTGTTAATGAAAGATAAGGAAGAGATTTTAGAATATGGAGCTTTTGAGTAAAAAGAAAACAGCACTTAAAATTATTCTCGGGGTCTTGCTTTTGGCGGCTTTTGTTACGGGCTCGTTTTTCTGGGTGAGGTATATAAAGGCTGTAAAGGCATACCATGTTGACCCCTTGACAGAGGAAACATTGCTTACAAAGAACCTTATGAGCTGCAATAAGCTTATGATAGTGGCTCACCCTGATGATGACGCTATCTGGGGCGGCGCGCATCTTAAGGAGGGCGGCTACCTTGTTGTATGCATAACCAACAGCAGAAACGAAACGAGAAAGCAGGAGTTCTTTGATGCGGTAGATGCCTCGGGCAATACTCCGCTAATATTGGGCTACCCCGATAAGGTAAACGGCAAGCGTGATAACTGGGATAAGGTATACAGTAAGATAACCGATGATATAAGCTATATTATGGGCTATAAAAACTGGGATATGATAGTTACCCACAACCCCGACGGCGAATACGGGCATATCCACCACAAAATGACAAACGAGATAACAACTAAGGTCTACAACAGGCTAAAGCCTGCGGCTAAGCTTTACTATTTCGGCAAGTATTACAAGGCATCTCAGATCGATTCGGTAAAGGACAGCCTTACGGCGATAAGCGAGGAGGATATGGAATTTAAGGATAAGCTGCTTGAGCATTACGAATCTCAGAGCGAAACTATAGAAAAATTCCGTCATATGCTCCCTTATGAGGAATGGACGGAGTATTCGCCTAATTAGTTTTCAAAACAAAGGAGATATATGAAACATAAGCTTAATAACAATGACATCTATGCGCTTGGCGGTATAATACTGCTAAGCGCAGGTTTAATGATAGCGTGTGTGGCAAGGGGAGTTGTCTACGGCTCGACTATGGACTGGGTATCGCAGCATTACCCTATCCCCGAGTATTTTCGCACGCTTTTTTATGAAACGCACGATATCTTTCCGTCATACGCGCCTAATATCGGCGGCGGTGAGAGTATTTACAACCTTTCCTACTACGGGCTTTTCTCGCCGCTGATAGTGCTGTCATATCTTTTCCCGTTTGTGCCTATGGGGTATTTTGTGATGATGACGGGCGTTGTGACGGTCTACGCAAGCGAGTGTATTTTTTATTTTTGGCTCAGAAAAAGCTACTGCATAAGGGTAACGGCATTTACAACTGCGCTTTTTGCCTTTTCAATGCCGCTTATCTATCAGACACATCGGCATATAATGTTTGTGAGCTTTATGCCGTTTTTGCTTTTGTGCCTGCAGCTGACCGATGTTTACTTTGAAAAGGGAAAACGCTGGCCGCTTGTTCTGTGCGCTTTTCTGATGATAATGTGCAATTACTTTTTTGCGGTAACGGCACTTTTTGCGCTTGCGGCATACGGCTTTGTAAAGGTCATAGACAAGGGCGGCAGCTTTAAGGATAAATTAAAAAGCTTTTTTCCTTACATCTGCCTGCTTTTTATAAGCGTGCTTATGGCTGCGGTGCTTTTGCTGCCGACGGCCTACTGCCTGTTTTCGGGGCGAGATGAGGGAAATGTAAAGCTTAGCATCATAGAATTTCTGCCAAGCGTGCGGCTTGACTGGCTTACCTATTACAGCTACTCTATGGGGCTTACGGGCTTTGGGGTCTATGCCCTTGTTTACTGCATTTTCAACATTAAGGGCTCAAAGCGTTTTATATCTGTTCTGACATTGCTTTTTGCGGTGCTGCCGATACTTGTATTTATGCTAAACGGCGGACTTTATTTTGACTCAAAGGTTCTGTTTTCTTTCCTGCCGCTTGCACTCACCGTTGTGGCATGGCTTATCAACGATATTCTTAAAAACGGTGCGCAAAGAATGCTTTATCCGCTGCCCGTGTTTGTTATAGGCTCGTTATTGGCTTATGTGGTGGGCGAGCGCGCTATATCAATGAAACTTTATCTTGTTGACGCGGCGATAACGGCTATTATAATACTTGTGCTGAGAAAGCGGCATAATGTGTATATTTGCAGCTTGTTTTTAGTTATAGCGGTCATTGGCTGCGCTGCAAAAAACAGCCACGATCAAATGGTAAAGACAAGTGTATACGATCTGATAGAAAGCAAGGATATCGCAGAGCTTATATCAGATGAGGAGAGTGACACATTAACAAGAACGGCAATTGATCTAAGGCGCGTTGATACGCCTAACAAGATATATACAGCATCGCATTATCAGGACAGCATATATTCATCTGTTCACTCAAAGGATTATAACAGCTTTTACTTTAATGAGATGTATAATGAGAATGAATTCCGAAATTCTGCCCTTACCACGAGGAGCAAGAATATAATATTTAACTGCTATATGGGCGACGGCTATTTTGTTTCGGAAAAGCCACTTTACAGCTACGGGCTTGAGCTTGTTAAAAAAACCGAGAGCGGCTATTATCTTTACAAAAACGAAAACGCGCTGCCGTTTATGTACCATACAAACAGGCTTATGAGCAAGAGGGAATATGATACCCTTGATTACCCTGCGAATATAGAGGCGCTGACAAAATACACGGTAATTGATGAGGATATCCCCGACACGGGCTTTAAAACGGCGTTTGAAAAGGTAGATGCCCGTGATATATTTGATATCGGTGATATTTTGCCGAGGTATGACTCCTGCGAGCTTGATGATAAGGGAGTAAGGCATATAACGCTCAATGACCAGCGCTTTACATTCCGTGCAAAGCTGCCCGAAGAATGTAAGGATAAGATAGTACTGATAAGGTTTCACATAAATAACCCACAGGAGGGCATAGTTCCCGGGTTCGATAAGGAAACCGATGACTCGGTGACGATCAACGGCATAAAAAACAAGATATCAAACCCCGATTGGAGATATTTTAACAACAACAGATATTTTGAGTACGTTTTATCGGACTTTAAAGATACCCTTGACATTGAGATGAGGGGCTATGTTTTTGAGCTTTCGGAATTTGAAATGTATATAGCAGACCCCGAGGTCATCGACAATATGAGCGATGGGCTGACGGCGTTTGAGTTTGACACAGATAAAACAAAGGGCGATATTATCAAGGGCACTATCACTGCGCCCGATGACGGGTTTGTCACATCAAGCTTTGTTTACCACGAGGGCTTTATGGTCATGGTAGACGGCGAGCAGGTCACTCCCGTTAAGACCGACACGGCATTTTTAGGCTTTAAGGTAAGTAAAGGCACTCACGATATCAGCATAACGTTTTGCGCGCCCTGGCAAAAAGCAGGCATCGCCGTGAGCGGTGTGGGCTTTGCGGTATTTATAGCAGTAATCATACTTGATGTCAGAAAGAGAAAAGCGGCACTCGTTAAACAATGATAAAGGTGTGAGATGTTGCCTAAAAAGAAAAAGACCCGGGTGGAGCAAAGCTCCTTCCGGGTGAAATTTTTTATATACTCTTTATTATCCACGGGATAAGGTATGAAACCACGCACATAATAACAGTTGCAAGGATAAGCCCTAAAAATATCGGCAAAACAGCCTTTTTTGGCTTGATATCAAGCAGCACTGCGATAAGCGAGCCCGTCCATGCACCCGTTCCGGGGAGCGGTATTCCTACAAATAAAAGCAGACCCCAGAATTCATATTTTTTTATCCTGTCGGATTTTTCAAGGGACTTTTTCTCTATCTTTTCAACTATTTTCCCCATAAACTTTGTCTTTTTAAGCACCCTGAAAATAGGCTCGATAAAAAGCATTATAAACGGTATCGGGATAATGTTTCCGATAATGCAAATGGGGATAGCCTTGACTATGCTGACCCCTAAAAGCGAGGCCGCGACTATTCCGCCCCTGAGTTCTAAGACGGGAACCATTGAGATGATAAAGATTATCAGCTCCTTAGGCAGCCCTGCGAGCGTTTCGGTAAAAAAGTTTATCAGAGTATCAGTCATTGTCAGTTGTCCTTTCATTTGTTGCTTGTTCGGGCTGTTCTGTCTGTTCTGTCTGTTCTGTCTGTTCGGGCTCGTCGTCCTCAGACTTTGGCAAAGCCATGCGCTGCTCGTATTTTTCTATAAGCGTTAACAGCTTTGCGAGGTTTTTTTCCTCATTTTTGGTGACAACGGCCTCTCCTGCCTCGTTGGCAAGGGCTTTGGCATCATTTACTTTGCCTTCCTTTAACGCGCACAGCGCTAAGTAAAGGTCACAATCGCAAACGTTTCTGTCGCTGTCATCATTAGTTCTTGACTGCAAGAGGTAGGAGCGCGCCTTGCCCAAATTGCCCTTTGCATACTCAAAAACGCCCAAGGTGTGCAGTACCGAGGGGGCAGGGTCTTTAAAATAAGGCAGCGCCTCGCTGTAGACCCTTTTTGCATTTTCAATATCGCCCATTTGCAGGTAGGTATACATATACGCATTAAAATACTCCTGCATAAGCTCATTAGGCAGCTCGTTAAAATCAGTTTTCCCGAGCGTTTCAAGAGCATCGTCATACCGCTCGTTTTCGGTGTATAAAGCGCTCAGTATGAGCATATAGGTGTTTTTCTTGTGTTCATCATGCGTTTTGGCGGCCTTGTGCCTTACAAGCTCAAAGGCCTCGTCAATATTCTCTCCATGCTTTGACAGCCTTAAGGCTTTGTTTATCGGGTGATTGTCGCAAAGCGAATAGATAAGCCTTACCAAAGCCGCGGCAAAAGCGCCGAGAGCCGAGCCTATTCTCAGGATACGAAGGCATTTATCCGCATTCGGCTTATCCTCTGAAAAAAACCATACGGCTGCCATTGCAAAAAAGCCGAGAATTATACCCACGCACACGCAGATAATTATGCTTTTTAGAATATATACACCCTTTTTCAAACGCTCACCGCCTTACATTTAAACTCACTTAATAAGAATAGCACAATTTGAGGTAAAAGTCAATCTTAAATTAAACGATTAAGTGTTGACTTTTGGTAAATAATTTGGTATAATAAAAACAGTTATCATTGACAGGAAGGGAGATATTGATGAAAAAGCTGCTTTTTGTTTTTAACCCTCACGCAGGTAAGGGAATGATAAAGAATAATCTTTGCGATATAATAGATATTTTCACTAAACACGGCTATGATGTAACGGCTTACCCCACGCAGGCACCGCTTGACGGCTATCAGAAGATAGTTTCCGACGCAGGCGGTTATGATGTTGTAGTCACCTCCGGCGGTGACGGAACACTTTCCGAGGCGGTAAAGGGGCTTATGCATTATAAGGAAAAAATACCGCTCGGTTATATCCCGGCAGGCTCGACAAACGATTTCGCTGCAAGTATGTCACTTAGCAAGAAAATGAAGGACGCTGCCGAGGAGATAATGGACGGTGTGTTCTTTGATTATGATATAGGTGACTTTAACGGCAATAACTTTGTATATGTTGCGGCTTTCGGCGCGTTTACCGATGTTTCCTATCAGACACCGCAGTGGTCAAAAAATATGTTGGGGCACGCGGCATATCTGCTTGAGGGAATAAGAAGGCTGCCGAAGATCACGGGCTATCAGGTAAGGGTAGAGCATGACGGCGAGGTGATAGAGGGGAAATTTGTCTACGGAATGGTGTCAAATACCATATCGGTAGGCGGCATGAAAAAGCTTATTGCTGACGGCGTTTGCTTTGATGACGGGCTTTTTGAGATAACGCTCATCAAAATGCCGCAGAATGCCATTGAGCTTTCAAACACGCTTACCGAGGCAGCGCTTGACATATTCAACGAAAAATGTATAGTTACATTCAAGACCTCAAAGGTGAGATTTATTTCAAACGACGAGATCGCCTGGACGCTTGACGGCGAGGCAGGCGGTGCATTCAAAGAGGTCGAGATAAAAAATATCAAGCAGGCGATACGCTTTCTTGTCAAGCCCGACTCAAAGACAGCCGAGCAGGACGCACTCCTCGGCAGGGTGACAAACACCGTGCAGGAAAAGCCCGAGATAGGCTGGGATAATATTTTTGAGGATCAGGAATTCATTGACAACTAACACAAAGCAGTCCATAATTTTGGGCTGCTTTTGTGTTAATGGTAAGATAAATTGGGGTTTGGCGAAGGGGCTCGGGGGCGACCGCAAAGCCCCCCGAAAAAGCCCCTCGGAGCGATGAACATAATCTTAGCTCAACGCTCGGAATAGCTCTACCTAACCCCCCAGCCCCCTTCCCTTCAAAGGGAAGGGGGAGTGCCAAACTCCGGTTTATCTCGGGAACAATTTTATGATAATAGGATCAGTTATTGATCTTCTCAAAGCCTATGCCTTTAAAGTAAAACGCCATTATCTGCTCACAGCTTTTGCCGTTTTTGGCAAGCTCGTTTGCACCGTACTGGCTCAGACCTACAAGATGACCGCAGCCGCAGACGGTGAAAATAAAGCTGCCGTTTTCGTAGGTGAACTTGAAATGCGGTGAGCGCAGGTCAAATATCGCCATAAAGTCATAGCCGCTGATGACTTTTTTCTTGTCGCCTAAGCCTATGCCCAGAACTGTTCCGCCGCGTGAAGTCTCGCTTATGTCAAGCCACGTTTCGGGATCGCCCTTAAATTCAAGCTCGGGGTAGGCATCAAGCAGCTTTTGCTTTAGCTCATCATCTGTGATGATATATTTTTTGGCATAGTCCTTGCTTGACGGGTCAAACTCGCTCTCAACGCTTTTGAGGTAGGGGATATCTATCCCCCACGCATTCTCGGCACTTTCTGTAAAGCCCGAGGATATTCCGTGAAAAGCGGAAACTATCGGCTTTGAGTTGTATACTGCGATAATGTCCTTAACATCGTCAACGCATTTTGCTATTTTTTTCTTGGCCTCTGCCGCCTTTTCGCCGTAAAATGATTCAATATCTTTGTCGCTGAAATAGGGCTGATAGAGCTTTTTATCAAGGCTTATATCTGCGCCCAAAAGCTCCTTGGTAGGGCTTTCCTGCTCGGCTATCCTGCGAGAGATTATGTAGGTGTGCGCAAGGACAGCCTGACATTTGAGCGCCTCCTCCTCATATTCATAGGGCATCTGCGCGGCTACCGCACCTATGAGGTATTCCCTTATCGGCAGCTCTATGATATTTCCGCCCTGCGTGTCAAGGATTTTTACGGTCTTTATCTCGGGCAGCGTGCTTTTTAAGACGGTACTGCCTATTTTTTGCGGCTTTTCGCCCGAAAGAATGGCTATCATTGGTATAAGCGTCATAAAAAGAATAAAAATAATTACAGCCTGAAAGTATTTTTTCATGTTTCTCAGCTCCTTTTTTATATTGATATGCACCTTGTCCTTAATGTATTCATTGACATTAGCTTACGTTTTTGTTATAATTATATATGGGAGTGTGATAATATGAATATAACGCCGTACACAAGACACGCTTATTATTATGAAACGGATAAAATGGGGATAGTTCACCATTCAAACTACGTCCGTATACTGGAGGAGGCAAGGGTAGACCTTATGGCAAAGGCAGGGCTGCCATTTACTGAGGTGGAGAAGGCAGGGCTTATGATACCCGTGCTTTCGGTAAGCCTTGATTATAAGTTTCCACTGAGGTTTGATGATGAGTTTGAGGTAAGGTGCAGGGTGACTGACTTTAACGGCTGCAAGTTCTCACTTAAATACGAGGTTTGGAACTTAACTACCGATAAGCTCACAGTCAGCGCGACTACGAGCCACTGCTTTACAGATGATAAGCTAATGCCCGTAAGGCTTAAGAAGAAATTTCCCGAGATATATGAGATATTTTCACAGTTTGCAGATGACGGAAAGGAAGATGAAAAATGAGCATAATTAGAGATGAGTCACTCTGGGAGAGCGGCGAGAGGAAGATCAACTGGGTGCGCCATAATATGCCCCTTTTAAACGGACTGGAGGAGCGCTTTTTAAAGGAAAAGCCCTTTGCAGGGCTAAAGGTCGCACTTTCTGTTCATTTGGAGGCTAAGACTGCCTACCTTTGCAAGGTTCTTTCGGCAGGCGGTGCAGATATGTACATAACGGGCTCAAACCCCCTCTCAACGCAGGACGATGTTGCGGCGGCGCTTGTTCATGACGGACTTAATGTTTTCGCGTGGTATGGCGCTACCGATGAGGAATACCACAGCCACATCTCCGAGGTGGTAAAGATAGGCCCTAACATCATCATTGATGACGGCGGCGACCTTGTAAATATTATGCATAACGAGTATAAAGACCTTATTCCGCAGGTGATAGGCGGCTGTGAGGAAACTACTACGGGCATTATCCGCCTTTTGGCTATGAATAAGGAAAAGGCGCTCAAATTCCCGATGGTTCTTGTCAATAATGCGCGCTGCAAGCATTTCTTTGATAACCGCTACGGCACGGGGCAGTCAGTCTGGGACGGGATAAACAGAACTACAAACCTTATCGTTGCAGGCAAGAATGTTGTCGTTGCAGGCTATGGCTGGTGCGGCAAGGGCGTTGCTATGAGGGCTAAGGGGCTCGGCGCTAAGGTAATAATAACCGAAATTGACCCCGTAAAGGCTGCCGAGGCTGTAATGGACGGCTTTAGTGTTATGAAAATGACGCAGGCGGCTAAGATAGGTGATTTCTTTATAACCGTCACCGGCTGCAAGGACGTTATCTGCGAGGACAGCTTTGTTAATATGAAGGACGGCGCTATCCTCTGTAACGCAGGGCATTTTGACTGCGAGGTGGATGTGGCAGGCCTTGACAGGATAGCCAAAAACAAATTCCTTGCAAGAAACAACATCGACGGCTATACGCTTGAAAACGGCAGAACGCTTTATGTAATAGGCGAGGGCAGGCTTGTAAACCTTGCCGCAGGCGACGGCCACCCTGCCGAGATCATGGATATGTCATTCGCTATTCAGGCACTTTCGGCGCTTTATCTGGCTCAGCACAGAGATGAAAAGCATGAGCCCGGCGATATGGTGATAGGCGTTCCCGACAGCGTTGACAACGAGGTGGCACGCGAAAAGCTGAGGCACTGGGGCTTTGAGATAGACACCCTCACCCCCGAGCAGGAAAGGTATTTAAACAGCTGGAACGTTGAATAATTAAGGCTATGAGCCTTGCTGTGCTGAAAGGATATTTTATCAGCTCATGTGAACCTGCTATGCCTGACCGTATATTTTTCACCGCTTTGCACATAATAAAGGCGAGATATGGGGGCGGTGAGGATTGACAAGACTGAAACTTGAAAATACGGCGGTGTTTTTTGTGGGGGCGTTTTGCTATGGGCTTTGCGAGCTGGCAGCAAGGGGCAGAACTCACATTACTATGGGGCTTTTGGGCGGTATAGCTATGCTTTTTATACACGCCCTTAATGACAAGCGCCGAAAAGGAATGCTGATGATCCTTGCCGCTTTGGCAGGGGCGTTGTTTATAACCGCACTTGAATACATTGCAGGGCTTATACTTAATATTAACCTCGGGCTCGGGATATGGGATTATTCATCGCTTTCTTTTAATTTCCGCGGTCAGATATGTGTCGAGTATTCTATTAAATGGTGCTTTATCTCCCTTATTGGAATGCTTTTTGATGAGTTTTTAAGATGCTTTGTTTTCAAGGAGCAGGCTTTTTTGATAAACAGAGGGCGGCTGCATTTTCCCTCGCTTGAAAGGCTTAAGGCAGCACTTAGCCCTTTGAAAGGAATAATAATAAAATGACTAAAAAAGAAAAGGCTGTTATTATTTGTGACAGATTAGAGCAAAGATACCCCGATGCAAGGTGCTCGCTTATATACAAAAAGCCGCACGAGCTTATGATAGCCGGGCGGCTCTCGGCGCAGTGTACCGATGCAAGGGTAAATATAGTAACTAAAGAGCTTTTTGAAAAATACAAAACTATCGGGGATTTTGCAAATGCCGATATTGCCGATATCGAGCGGATAATAATGCCATGTGGGCTGTATAAGACAAAGGCGCAGTCGATAGTTGGAATGTGCCAAAAGCTTTTGAGCGACTTTGGCGGCGAAATACCTAAAACGATAGATGAGCTTACCACCCTCCCGGGGATAGGCAGAAAGACCGCAAACCTTATCATGGGCGATGTTCACCACAAGCCTGCGATAGTTACCGATACACACTGTATAAGGATCTGCGGCAGGCTCGGGCTTTCAAAGTCAAAGGAGCCTGCAAAGGTCGAGCAGGAGCTTTTGCCCGTTATCCCGAAAGAGCGCTCGTCGGACTTTTGCCACAGACTTGTGATGTTCGGCAGAGATGTATGTAAGGCAAGGGGCGAAAAATGCGCAGAGTGCGAGATGACTGATATTTGTACATACTTTAAATCAAAGCAGAAGATAAAGTAGCCCGAGCAGCAGCTTGAAATCGCCCCCGTTTTTATAAATGATGTAAATGAGCATTCCAATAAGAGCCTTTTCCTCGTCAATTTTTATCGAGCCTAAGTCAAAAAGCTCTTTTGGGCTGCTCTTTTTGTTGTCATCTGTATCATGGGCAGGTGTCGGGGCAGGGGAGCTGCTGCCGCTGACATAGGCGCTTGCGCGGCGGTGCATTTCCCTTGCGCGCTCTATCGCCTCGCGCTGCATACGGTTTAAGTTTTCATCATTTGAAAAGTCCAAGCCCGTCACCTCCCAACAGTCCGCTCTCCTTTAAGGCAGGGTAAGCCGCAAGCAGGCGGAAAATGCTTATCACTCTGTCTATCTTCGCCTGCTTTTGCTCGCTTACCATAGGCTTTAGCGCAAGCAGAAGATTGACAGAGTCATCATTCTGTGTCGCTGCCGATATCACCGAGCCGAGCTTAAGCATCATAGCAGGGTCTATTCCGCCCGTGCTGCTGTTACTGTTATCATTTTGTGCATTGCCGCCAAGGAGCGAGGAAAGCTGCGCAAGGCCGCCACCGCCGCCGTTTTCGCCTGCGGGCGGAGAATTGCTGCTGCCCGAGAGCATTTTTGCAAGCTCGCTTATCTGCGCTAATGCCTGCTCATCATTAAGCACGCTTTGCAGCCCCTTCATAAGGTCATCCAAATCTATTTCCCCCCAAGCTTGCGGTAGATGTTTTTAGCACCCGGGGCGTTCAGGTATTTTTCGGCCGATTTTGGGTCTTTAATAGCGTTTTGCAAAATTCTGCCGTTATCGCCCGTCATTTTGTTTATTGCCCTTTCAAGCGAGCCGTCATTTATCTGCTGCTCTAACCTCTCCGGGGTAGTTCCGAGCTTTTGCGATGCCATTTTTATCAGCGCTTTCAAAGCCTTGTCATCAAATTTCTGCTGCATATTGAATCTTCCTTTCGTTAAAAAAATATCATTTTTAAAATTTATTTGTCTATTATAGTTTATTAATATATTTATGATATAATAAGCTAAATAATTCTGTAAAGGGGAGGGGTCAGCCTTGCGAATAATAGTTTTTTCGGACACGCACGGGCATTTTTCCGCAATGCATAAGATATTCAAGCGCAATTCCTCGGCTGACTGCTTTATCTTTTTGGGCGACGGGCTTGATGACCTTGAGGAGATAAAAGAGCTATACCCCGATAAGCAGATACTCTGCGTAAGCGGAAACTGCGATTTCGGTGCTCAGTATCCGAGTGCCGATGTTGCGGTGATAGGCGGTATTAAGATATTTTTCACCCACGGGCACAGGTTCGATGTTCGCTTTACCAATGCAAAGGTGCGCCTTAAGGCTATGGAGCTGGGCGCTAAGATAGCGCTTTACGGGCATACCCATTGCCGCTATTATGAGTACCTTGACGGGATACATATTTTAAACCCCGGCTCTGCCGCGCAGCCGCGTGACGGGCTGCCGCCCTGCTATGCCTTTATCGACATTACACCAAAAGGGATAATGTGCGCCCATGTTGATCTATAATATGCGCTTTTTGTAAAAAGAGTTACAATTTATAGGACAGATGCTTGTTTTTTGAGTATCTGTCCTTTTTTATGTACTAAAATGCAGCTTAGAGCGGTTTTTTAAATAAAAATGTTAGTTTTAGCCAAAAAGCGGCAGAAAAATTCTGCTATTTTGACGAACAAAAAATGAGCGATTTGTTGCAGATTTGTTGCGTGAAATGTGTTATAATAAATGTAGTGTTTTTATGACACAATTATTAGTTATATTTGGAGGAAGATATATGAACAAAACAAACAAATATCTCAACATCGCACTCAGAGTAATGATCTTTGCATCATTTATAATGATCTTCGTTCTCTGGGGCTCATTATTCAAGGCGGCTGGCGATACATTTTCAAAGGATATGGATATGAACGGCCTTTCATCGTCGGAGCAGACCGAGGCCATAGTTGAGCGCTTTTTAGAAAACATTGATAAGTTTATAGGCGCATTCAACCTTTATAAGGTCGAGCTTGTTATGCTTGCTGTCACAGCAGTGCTGAGCATTCTTACAAGGTATAAGACAAGAGCGGTATCGTTCGTTTTCAGAACGCTCGCACTTGTTTTGCAGGTGGGTATATTCTTCTCGGGCCTTGCTCTCCCACAGGCATTTTCAAAGCTTGGAACATATAAGGACCTTGCTATTTCCGCAACAGATAAGGACAGCCTTGTTCAGAGCCTTACCGATAACGGCGTGACTGCGTCAGATATCGATAAGATAGCTGATACTCTTACAAGCCAGCAGGAGATAGGCAATACCTTGCTTGCATACTTAGGTGTTCCGTTTGTTCTTTTTATTCTTGTAATAACATCTATCCACTGCCTTGCAAAGAGAAATGACCCTAACAACCCCCAGTCTGATAATGACGAAAATAATTAATTAGGAAGTGAAATAATGGAGTACATTCTTCAAACACATGACCTGACCAAGACCTACGGCAAGAAGGACGCCTGCAAGGATATCAATATTAATATCCGCGAGGGCGAGATATACGGCCTTATAGGAAGAAACGGTGCAGGCAAGACAACTATCATGAGAATGATAAGCGGCCTTTCAAACCCCACAAGCGGCAGCTATGCCCTCTTTGGCAAGGAAGGCGCTGAAATGAGAAAGATGATGAATAAGGTGGGCGTGCTTATAGAGCATCCCGGCCTTTATCCTAAGCTTTCGGCTAAGGAAAACATAAAGATAAAGTGCATAGCTATGGGCGTTGATAAGAGCCAGGAGTATATCGACGGCCTGCTAAAGATAGTAGGACTTGAAAACGTGTCAAACAAAAAGGGCGCGGGCGAGTTCTCTCTCGGTATGAGGCAGCGTCTGGGTATCGCGCTTGCACTTGTTGGCGACCCTTCTATGATAATTCTTGATGAGCCGATAAATGGCCTTGACCCTCAGGGTATCGTTGAGGTGCGCCATACACTTGAGCGCCTGAGAGATGAAAAGGGTATGACGATAATGATATCCTCACATATCCTTGATGAGCTTGGAAAGCTTGCCGATTCCTACGGCATCATTCATGAGGGCAAGCTGCTTGACCAGTTTACGGCTGAGGAGCTTGGCCACCGCTGCGGCGAGTTTGTTTCTGTCAACACAAATAACAATGAGAATGCTATGGAGGTTCTTGGCAAGGCAGGCTTTACACAGCTCAGTATCGACAATAACGGCTTTATAAGAGTTTCCGAGCAGCTTGAAAATACTCCTGCAATGGCTAAGGCAATAGTTAATGCCGGTTTAGACCTTAAGGAGCTGTTTATAAAGAATATTTCTCTTGAGGACTACTATCTTAATGTTACAGGAGGTGAGCATAATGGGTAATGTTATAAGAAGTGATATCTACAGACTTTTCAGACAGAAATCGCTTTATATCGTAATGGGAATAGTTGCATTGCTCAATTTTGCGCAGGGACCGATACTTAAAATAATATATAATTTGACAAAATCTATCGCATCGGAAGATAATGTCGCTGAGATCGGTGAATTTATGAGCGAAATGAAGTTTTCTACTATCCTCAGCGAGGCACTCGGAAATGTTGATACCGTGCTTGTGCTTTTGGTGGTAATATGGTTTGCATATGCTGACCTTGCACACGGCTATATCAAGAATATCGCAGGCCAGCTCTCCAGAAAGGGCAATATAGTTGTTTCAAAGACTGCTGTTACGGGCTTTATTTTCCTTATAATGATGCCGTTTGCAGTTATTTTCCAGGTAATAGGCTACAGCCTTGTAACAAAGGTGACATTTGATAACATAACCGATGGCCTTATCATATTCGCAGTCAAGTACGTCTGCCTTGTGGCGATCGGCGCTATTCTGCTGCTTATCGTTGTAGGCGCTCATTCTCAGGTGTTCGGCGCGGTTGTTGCGGTGCTTACGGGCGCAGGCTTTTTGCAGCTTGCATACCTCGGTATCAATTCCGCGATAGACAAGATCTTTAAGACTAAAAACTTTGATATCAACGAGTATATGCCCGACAGCGTGTTACATGGCAACTTTGTTAACGACGCGGGAGACCTTGAAACCACGCTTTTGATAAAGGGCGTTGTTTCTGCGGCTGTTGTTATAGCTGTCATCACACCTATAACTATTTCTATTTTCAATAAAAAGGACGTCAGCTGATAGCAAAAAAATGAAAGGAAGTGTGAGTATGGACGAGAACAAGACCACCGAGGCAGAAGAAAAAACGGTGGAAAACACTCCCAAAACAAAAAAAGGCAAAAAGGTCAAGTTTTACGATATAACAGCTGAAAATGATATAACCTACAAGGGGCCGCTGTCCTACAGATACCTTAAAATAATCGGCTGGGCTTTGCTGGCGCTTGCCTGCCTTGGAACAGTATTTGGGCTTTATTCCTCATATATTGATAAAAGCTATGAGCTGCCTTCAAGGATACTGAAATACGGTAAAGAGCTTTCGGTGTCGATGCTCCTTATAGGTGCGTTTGCAACAGTTTTGAACGGCCGCGGTGATTATAAAAGGGTGCTTATGACTAATGCCTCTATAGCTATGGGGCTTGTGCTGTTTTCATACTTTATGTATGAAAGATACATTGTCACCCTTGGCGGCGCTTTCTTCGGAACAAGGGAAAATGCAAGAGAGGTAGTAGGGCTTGCTTTTGCAGAGGAAAGCTCTCAGGGCTTTATGAGCTTTAACATCTTTATCGACCTGACGCTTTGTACGCTTGTCATGTTTTTTGTAAACTATCAGCCGAAAAAGTATTTTCAGGGCAAAAAGATAATACTGTTCAGAATGCTTGTTCTTATACCGTTTGCGTATGAGATAGTTTCACTTGTTCTGAAAATTCTTGCATCTACTCACAAAATATCTCTTTCGGTATACATATTCCCGTTCCTGACAACTAAACCGCCTGTAAGCTTTCTGCTGTTTTTATCTATTGCAAGATATTTTAAAAAGACAGAGAAGAAATTCCTCAAAAAAGGCAAGACCCACGAGGATTATGAGGCTTACCTTGAAACCAACCATAACTCACTGCGCTTTTCAAAGTACCTTTCATTAAAGATATTAAAGTACGCTTTAATAGATATGATTCTGGCAATAATAATGACAGCCGTTTACCTTACTGTATCGGGGCTTGATTTGGAGGCTGAGGGTACGAACGAAAAGGCAATAGATATGGTATTTGCCTGGGGCATTGGTGAAACTGTCGGTATGATAATCATGATACCTGTTCTGCTGCTTTTCTCCTATACAAAGACCCACAAGAACAGGCTGCTCGATATCGCTGTTCCCATTACGGGCGTTGCTGTCATAATTCTTATCTATATGGACGGCCTTTTCCAGTTCGGCTGCGACTTCCTACGAACAGCAGCTGATAAACTGACAAGCTCATTAGGATAGTGGTATTATGAAAATAAGCAGAAATAATGTATTAAAGGGCTTTGAGGTACTGATGCTTTTTATGGCAATATTGCTGTTCATAAGGTTTCAGACCACCCCCGTGCAGAGCGGCAGCCCCGATCAGGTCATACTTGCATTTGCATTTGCATCAATGGGCTTTGCCGACTTTGCAAGGGCATTCAGAGTAAAAAAAAGCGATAAATACGAAAAGGTAAGATACATAGGGCTTGGTATTGTATACTTTGCGGGAACTGCCATTATTGCGGCAGCAAGCCTGAATACTGCGCTGAGGTTCTCGCTCGGGCTGTATATAATTTCACTTGTCTTTTCAAGGATAATAACCGTTATCAAGCGGCCGAGCAAGAAAATGAAGGTCATAAATACTATCCTTGCGCTGCTGATATCTATGACTATGGTGTTACCGTTTGATGTAGATGAGTTATCATTATTCTTAATGGTAATGGTGTTAATGCCGTTCTTTATTATGATTCAGGTGTTTGTAAGGCTGCTTGCCATATCGCTTTCGCAGATAAGGTTTGATATCCTAAAAAAGATATTTATAAAGTCAATGGCGACAGAGGTGCTTGTGGGGCTTATGATACTTATTATATCTTTCTCATTAGTCCTGCCAACCTATGAGCCTTCGATAGAGAACTTCAGAGATGCGCTGTGGTACTGCTTTGCGATAGTTACCACGATAGGCTTTGGCGATATTGCCGCCGTGACACCCGTAGGAAGATTGCTTTCTGTTATCCTCGGAGTTTACGGCATCATAGTTGTAGCGCTCGTTACCTCGATAATCATAAACTTCTATACCGAGACTAAGGACGTTAAGATGTCAGATGACTCGGGTGATGAAGAAAATGAAGAAAAAGAGCAGGAGGATTCTGAACTGAGCGAGAATAAAGCTACAGAATAAAACTAATATCCCGATAAGGCGAAATGAGTGCTTTATCGGGATTTTTGCGGCCATACGGCAAGGCGTGGTGAGGTATGGGGATAAATAAAAAAGAATATGGTTATATACATGACACACTAACTAAAACGCAATAGATAGTGGGGTTCGGGGCGAAGCCCCGATGGGTCGGTAACGAGGGCGAAGCCCTCCCCCATACTCTCCCGAGCTCGCTGTGAGCGAATGCTCACACCACGAGCGAGGGTTTGGGGGCAAAGCTGTGGTGTGTCAGGGGGATAACCATAAAAAAAGAATAAATAATAAAGAATAATACAACAGCGCTGCTGATTATTATTCATTATTATTTATTCTTTATTATTTATTATTTTAGCCCCATAGCGAAAGCTATGGGGCGCTGTTGTGAGTGGCGAACGGAAAAGATGACACATAAGTTTACACCTATCTATTCCTCAGCGATTTCAATACTTGTAATTTAATGATGCTGTCATTATCAGCATATTCTATCAGTAAATCAATCATATTGTTAAATAGCTTTCTGCATTTTCTATTAAAACGTGAATCTTTTAACATAGATATCTTTTCTTTTTTTATGCTATCGTAATCCAAGGCCGGAAACATTATAAGTATTCACTTTGCACTTCAATTTTCGTCGATTTTTTTTATAGAAACAACAATATTGCTATCTGTATAGTATATTATTTCATACTTTGATTTACTATATTTTTCATAACAATCTATTGCATCTTTATATGGAATTAGAAACTTCTTTCTATGATCATCACTTTCAACAGATGTTAAAAGTTGAATTGCCAGACCATTAACTTTTTTTTCGCCTCGCCAATATGTTTCACAATATGGAGCCGACTCAAATAGTTCTATTTCTGTTTCCGATTCTTCGCTAATATTTTTATCTACGCAAACCAACATTTTCATTTGTTCAAATGCACTAAAATGTTTTAAATTAAATAGTTTCGATATATTCATCAAAAATATTATAGGGATCATTAAAATAATAGTAATTACAAATGATTCTATACGATAAAATCTCATTTGATATTTATTATAATACTCTTTATTAATTGACGAATCGGGGTGCCAAATAAAGTGAACAATAGGTGTTAAAATACATGATATAGCAAACGAAACAGCAAAAAAGGAAATCAAATTTGCAATTAAAATTAGTTTAACCTGCTGAAGATAATCAGCATCGGATACACTTATATTTTCATAGGATTTAGTAATATACAATGAATAAATGCTGGCGGCTAAAATCGAAAACATGGCGATTGCAAATATGTACCATGATCTATTACGCTTTTTATTGCTTTGTTGCATTTTATTCATTCCTTTTTAGTGAAGAGTGAAAAGTGAAGAGTGAATAATGAATAGTACAGAAACGCCCCGTAAAAACTATAAACTATTCACTATTCATTCTTCACTATTAACTAAGCCCTCGGCGCGATAGGCGACGAGGGCGTTTCTGTGATAGCCGAACGGAAAAGATGACATACATTTAAGCTAGCACTTCTGAGCTATTTGTATATATTTGGATGAACTCAAAACAACCGGTGTTAAGCCATCTAGTCTTACTGTGGTTTATAATTTTTTAGTTCTTGCTATAGCTTTTCTATTGACTTCCTTTTGTTAATATGGTATAATTTTTTTATCGAATGTATATTGTAATCAAGTCATATATCAATGTATTGGAGGGATAATATTTGGCTGATTTTCAGATGACTAATGTTGAATTTTACGAATTTCTCAATAGTGCATTTAAAGAAGTATCACTTAACCATAAAGAAAACGATGAGATGAAAAAACAGATTGTTTTTTCAGCTTTGTTTAATGACTATAGTAACGATGAAAATGGTAACGAAGATTATAATCAAGATATAGAAATGTGGAACAATACCGTAGAAACACCTAGTGAGTTTCTAGTTGGAAAAAAATATATTGTAATTAAGGACAGTGTTTTAGCTTTAATTAAAGCTAGTATAGGTGCTGGTATTATTGATGTAATAATAAAAAGTATTGGTAATACAACTATTCCAGTGCTTATTGGGACATGTGCTTTTGAGTTATATGAGTTATACAGTAGTGCAAGCGAATTGGATGATGGAGATTTTTGCGTCTACTACCAAGCTATGACGCATTATGCAGTACGTAAAAAAGAAGGATTTACAATTGATGAGTTGAAATCATGGTTACCCAAAAAATTCAATGATTCTTGTAATATGCACAATTCCACATGGGTTTGTGATTATTATGATATTGATACTGATAGTTGTAGTTTTTGTGATGATAACAAAATTAAAACAGCTTTGAGATCCTTGGAAAGCAAAAATTTGATTAATAAGAAAAAGCGTAATAATATATATCATTATCGTTTCAAATGGTAGATTTTTATATACTAATAGTTGAAGGAGTGCTAAAGCTAATGTTCATCTCTGGAGAAGAGGATTTTTTTGCATTTAGTATCGTAAATAATCAAAATAGAAAAGATATCATGAAAAATTTATGTGGTTATTTGTTTTCAGACGAATATATTGATTTTTTTGAACAGGATGAAGCTGACCAATCACTAGATTCGATTGATATAGCTTTCTCTAATTCAATAATTGGCCGATTCGTCAGTTTGTTAAATTTAATTAAATGCCCATTTACGATAATAGTTGAACCATATTACATTGATCAGAGCTTTAGGGATACATTTTATATGTATTATTCAAACCAGCACTTTTCTGTCAATAGATCTTCTGTAAGACTATCATTTCTAAATGGTGAATATTCGAGAGATTCATTTTATACTACTGAATCACGGATATTAGATCAAAACTTTATTGGCAGTTGCGTGATTAACCCATTGGTAAAGGGGGCAATCGGAAGAACTTTGTTATCACCTCGTTTTATTCCATTCAGCGATAGTGAATGTTATATGAGGGTCTCAAATTTCACATTAAATATTTATGGACGTTCACTTCATGTTAGTGCTTTTCCATATCGCTCTCAAGACCAAGAAACTATGCGGTGTGCTGAAATAACAATGCTTAATATTTTTGATTATTATTCAAATTCGTATAATGATTATAGAATAGCAACGCCCAGTGATATTATTTCCTGTGAAGAAAAACATAATTATGAACGAGTTTTGCCTTCTCGTGGAACAACATATCCTATTTTAACAAAAGTTATGTCAGAATTTGGGTTTGCTCCTAGATTATATACAATGTTTGGAATAGAAAAAAGTGTTTTCTCTTCTTTGAACACAAAAGAGAAATTAAGAAGAATACTACATTATTATATTGAATCCGGTATACCAGTTGCAGTTAATCTTACATCTACATCGCAATCTTCATCTAATGATAACCATTCAATTATCTGTATAGGACACGGCAAAGCAAAGAGTAAATTATACAAAAGAGCAAAGAAAAACAGTTTTATACCTTATAAAAATTTAGATACTATTTATGATAACCCTATTATTAATTCGGCTGATTTTTTTGAAGATTATGTTATAGTAGATGATAATGTTCCTGTATATCAAATTAAGAACTTTTATTCATTCTCTAAAAATATGATAGTTGATGGATTATCAGTACCTTTATATAAAAGAATGTTTATGGATGCAGTAGATGCAGAAACAATATTTCGTGATTTGCTTTATGATGATTATTTTGGCTTTTCCATGTATTCAGAAAATGTATTGAAAGAAAAAGAAAAAGTTGTATTTAGAATGTTTATGGCTTCTTCAAGGAGTTTAAAAAAATTTAGAGTTGAGAATTATACGGATATAGATCTTAAACATTATTATGCTTCAATTCCAATGCCACGCTTTGTTTGGATCTGTGAGCTATACAAAGAAGACAATTATTTAAATAATGACAAAGATCAAAAAGCTTTTTGTGAGTATATCATTGATGCTACATCGGCTCCGAGCCGTGGACCCAAAAGTCTTATCTTGATGAAATTTCCAAAGTATTTAGCATTTAGGCTTCCATTTCAAAACGATACTAATATGTCACAATGGCTTGAAATTCAAACTGATTCTTTTTTTATTGGATATTCGAAAAATCTTTCAAAATACTAAAAGTATAGTTTGCTAAAAAAGTTTATTAAAAATATTTGCTCAAAAAGTTTGCTAAAAAGACTTGACACAGCCTTGAAAAAGTGATATAATTAATGTATTGTGCAGCTTGATTTACTTAGATTGGCATACGGCTTTCTTTTGTTGCCTATAATATGCTACTTTATAAAAATTATTATTGATATTTCGATTCGTGAGGTTATTAATGAGAAAAACATGTAGATATATTCCTAAAGAATTAATTAAATCAACAGGAACAATTAAATTGATTGATCCACCCAAAGGACGTATTTCATCTAAAGCAGCTTACAGATTAGAACATAGCATTTCTGTACAGATTAGTGCAAACGAATCTCAAAGTCTAAGAAGTTTGGCATATGCGAAACGAAACGATATACAGTAATTGAAAAGGCTTTAAACGTTTAGTTACTATTTAATTATTATAATTTTGGTTCTTTGATTGCTAAGATAGTTTGTATTGATAAATAAGTAAATTCAAGGCATCAATTGCTAACTTTAGTCTTTAGCGGATGTTTTTTTCAATTAGGCTTGCAGTTTTATACTTGAATTGCAATATCTTGCTTTCTATTGTTAATTGTTTATCATATATTTAATTGAAACATTTTAACACTTGTGGACAGAATTTATCCTATCGCTCTAAGGTGATAAGATAATTTTTGTCCATTCATTTTTCTATCTCAGCGAATACCTCATACCCACCTTTGAATAATATTCTGATTTCCGTCTTACTGATGACCTTCACACATTCAATCAGTTTTCTTACAAGTATATCATCAAATTCTGTCAGCTTGGTAGGCCATTCAGCTGTAGTTTCAATAGCTCTTTCAATGTTTTTCTGTTTTTCGGAAATAATGCTGTCATTTGACCTGAGTTTCTCAATTTCGATTTTGAGTTGCTGCTCTTCTTCATATAACTTCTTAAACTCCACATCAAGAGAATCCTCATCGACCGTTCCCGCTGCTATCAGCGATATGAAATCATTTCTTGCCATGTCTATCTCTTGAAGTCTCTGCTCAATCTGATGCAGCTCTGTGCTGTCCGAGCCTGTTATAACTTCCTCTATATTTCCCCGCATTATCTCGAGGATATCCTCACCGCATTCAAAGTATTCATTTGTTGCTCTAAGTATAGCCCTGTGCAGCTTATCCTCATGAATCGACGGCGAGTTGTGGCAGAATCTTGATCCATGATCCAAACGACTTATGCAGCGCCATACGATTTTCTTCTTGCCGTGAACATTCCAAGTTACCCGCTTGTATGCTGAGCCGCACTCGCCGCATACCATTATTTCGGTCAAGGCATATTTGCTTGAATACTTGCCCTGCTCGGTCTTGGCTTTGTCGCTTTTCTTTCGCTTTGATGACCGCCTTGCAAGCTCTTGCCGGGCTCGGTTGAAGGTGTCTCTGTCAATGATTGGCACATGAGCGTCGGTGACAAGATACTTTGCTCGTTCACCATTGTTCTTGACTGCCTTGTGGGATATGCAGTCTATGGTGTAGGTCTTTTGCAGCAGCGCATCACCTGCATATTTTTCATTTTCAAGTATGCTCTTTATCACACTTTTGCTCCAGCTTTCGCTGCCGAGCTTAGTGTGTATTTTTCTGCTTTCAAGAGCTTTCCCGATACTTTCTATGCTCATACCGTCAAGGAACATAGTGAATATTTCTCTGACGATCTCCGCTTCTTCTTGAATTATCTCGGGCTTTCCGTCATCACCTTTTCGGTAGCCGAGCCAGCTTTTGTAGTTATACCTCACCCTGCCGTCCCGAAAGCCTTTCTCAACGCCCCAGGACACATTCTTGCTTATCGATTCAGATTCAGCCTGCGCA
>JAGBNQ010000032.1 GCA_017634275.1 Ruminococcus sp.
AAAAGACGAGAGCAAGGCAGATGATAGCTCGGAAAGTGAGCCTGACAAACCTGCATCAACAAGCCCCTCGGATTTCTCGGACGCTTGCTTTATAGGGGATTCGAGAACGGTCGGCTTATCCTATAACTCGGGCAAGCCGCTTGCGACTTTCTACTGCGCTACGGGGCTTAACGTTTCCTCGGCGCTTGATGAGGCGAATATCGAGCTTGATAACGGCGGAATGGGTAATGTTATTGACGCGCTCGGGCAGAGGAAGTTTGGCAGGATATTTATAAACTTTGGTATAAACGAGGTCGGCTGGCCTTATATCGACTCGTTCCAGGCGGAATATGAGGAGCTGATAAATGCTGTAAAGGCGGCTCAGCCTGACGCTAAGATATATGTTGAGTCGATAATTCCCGTAACTGCCTCGAAGGACGCGCAGGGTATGCCGTTTACAAATGAGAACATAGCGCTTTTCAATACGGCGGTAAAGGCTGCGGCGGATAAATGTGGGGTAAATTACATTGATGTTTCCCCTGCGGTAGTCGATGCGAGCGGCTGCTTGCCCGAGGAGGCGGCATCTGACGGAATACATATGGTAAAGGATTACCTTGTTAAGTGGATAGAATTTTTAGAGAAGAACACATAGGGAAAGGAAAGATAAAAATGAAGATGAAAAAGATATTAGCTGTAATGCTTGCGGCATCGGCTTTAATGACAGCAGGGCTTACAGCCTGCGGCGATGACAGCTCATCATCGGGCAAGGACAGCGGCACATCGCAAAGTGCTAAGGAGAGCAGCAAGAGCGCTGCCGAGGTAGCTGACGCACTTAAGGACGGCGTTGAGTTCAAGGACAGCCTGAACGAGCCTGACAAGGGCATGATAGAAAAGCTCTACGGGCTTTCAGAGGATATGTACAAGGAGGGCAAGCTTTACATCGGCTCGGGCGGTGCAACTGCCGAGGAGATAGCCTGCTTTACCGCAAATGACGCTGACGGCGCTGCTAAGATAAAAGAGGCCTATGAAAAGAGGATAGAGGATCTTAAAAAGACCTTTGAGAACTACGTTCCCGAGGAGATGGACAAGCTTAACGACCCCGTGATAGTTACAAAGGGCAACAGCGTTTATATGTGCCTTTCAAACGACAATGACAAGGCAAAGGAAATAATAGGTTAATTTACGCGAGGTAAGGGGTTGGTTTCCGACCTCTTGCCTTTGTTTGATTTTTTAGTAAATTGGAGTTTGGCGCTCCTCGCCAACGGAGCGCCAAATTCCGGTTTATTATGCTATTTAAGGAGACAATTATTTATGCTTTTTAGCAGTAATGTGTTTTTATATATGTTTTTGCCCTTGTGCATAGCGATTTATTTCGCTGTGCCGAGAAAGCTCAAAAATTTTGTTCTGCTCGTTTTCAGCCTTGTGTTCTATGCATGGGGTGAGCCTAAGTATGTGCTGATAATGCTTGCAAGCATTACCGTTGCATTTATAACTGGGCTGTTCGCCGATAAGAGCCGATATAAGGAAAAAGCAGTGTTCAAAGCGCGGCTTTCTATGATAATTGCAATAGTTTGGAATTTAGGGTTTTTGTTCTTTTTCAAATATACGAACCTCTTTATCAAAACTGCGAACGATATTGGCGGCTTTGGGATAAAGGCGCTTGATATAGCGCTGCCGATAGGTATCTCATTCTACAGCTTTCAGACGCTTTCCTATGTTATCGACGTTTACAAGGGCGAGGTAAAGGCGCAGAGGAATATTCTCAACCTTGCTACATATGTGGCACTTTTTCCGCAGCTTATAGCAGGGCCGATAGTTCGCTATCAGACGATAGAGGAGCAGCTTACCGAGAGAAAGGAAAGCTTTGAGCTGTTTTCATCGGGAGTTAAGCGCTTTACCTACGGGCTTGCAAAAAAGGTCATTCTTGCAAACGCGGCTGGGGCGCTTTTTGAGGAATTAAGCGCTATGAGTAACGACAAGCTATCCGTATTGGCGGCGTGGCTCGGGATAGTGGCTTACACCTTTCAGATATTCTTTGATTTCTCGGGGTATTCCGACATGGCTATAGGGCTTGGGAAGATGTTCGGCTTTGAATTCCTTGAAAACTTTGACTACCCCTACATCTCAAAGAGCATAACCGAATTCTGGAGACGGTGGCATATATCGCTCTCCACTTGGTTTCGTGATTATGTTTACATTCCCCTGGGAGGAAACCGCAGGGGGAAGGGCAGGCAGATATTTAACATAATGGTAGTATGGTCGCTCACGGGCTTTTGGCACGGCGCGAGCTGGAACTTTATGGGCTGGGGCGTATATTTCGGGATACTGCTTTTGCTTGAAAAGTTCATATGGGGCAAGGCCTTACAGAAAGCACCAAAGGCGGTGCAGCACATCTACGCTATGTTCTTTGTGGTGATAGGCTGGGCACTGTTCGCATTTGATGATACGGACAGGCTCATAAACAACCTAAAGAATATGTTCGGCTTAAACGGGCTGCCGATAATAAATGATATGACGGTATCGAAAATGCTCGGCTTTGCGGTGACGTTTGTGATCCTTGTTATCGCATCAACACCGCTTTGCAGGTGGGCAGGCAGCAAGATAAAGGCTAAGAGCGAGACTGCATTTGACATAGTGCAGACTGTAAGCATACCCGTGCTGCTTATTTTAAGTGCGGCGTATTTAGTAAGCAGCTCATACAATCCGTTCCTTTATTTCAGGTTTTAAGGGAGGGGTGCAATTATGAAAGCAAGGATAATAACAGTTTTCTTTTTAGCGTTCATTTTCGGCTTTGGCATTGTCGGGCTGATAATGAAGGACAGAGAATTTTCAGATATGGAAAACCGCACGCTTGCGCAGTCGCCCGAGGTGACAGGGGAAAAAATAATGAACGGCGAGTTTCAGGGGAGCTTGGAAACCTACCTTTCAGACCAGATGCCGCTCAGGGACGGGCTTTACGCGCTAAAGGTGGATTACGAGCGGCTTATGCTAAAGACCTATCAAAACGGGGTATATTTTGCTGATGACGGCTACCTTATTCAGGAATACAAGGAAAACACGGGGCTTGTTGAGAATAACATACGCTTTATCAACGGCTTTGTGCAGAAGGTCGATGTTCCCGTGACGTTTATGCTTGTGCCGACGGCGACGGCGGTATTAAATGACAAGCTGCCTGCGGGGTGCCTGAATGATGACCAGATGAAAACTGCAAAGCTTGTCAAAGACGGGCTTGATGAGAAAATAGATTTTATCTGCCCGTATGAGGAGCTTAAAAACGCAGGCGTTGAACAGCAATTGCAGGTATTCTACAAAACAGACCACCACTGGAACGCAAACGGCGCGGCTGAGGGGTACTTAGCGCTTATGAGGGCTATAGGAAAGCAGCCGAGCGAGGTATACCTTTCGGGCGGATATGATTACGAGCCTATAAACAGAGAGTTTTACGGCACGCTTTATTCAAAAGCGCCCTCGGCGCTGCAAAAGGCGGACAGATTTACAGCACCCGTAAACCACGGCGGCGAATACAAGGTGGAATTTGCAAAGGAGCAGGAGGACCCGGGGACGCTTGCAGGGCTTTATGACCTTACAAAGCTTGAAACTAAGGACAAGTATGCAGCGCTTTTCGGGGGAAACTTCTCGCACTACACCATTCACTCAAACGGTGAGAATGACGAGCGGATTCTTGTGATAAAGGATTCCTACGCGAATGCGGTGCTGCCGTATCTTGCAGACAGCTTTAAGACGATAGATGTAGTTGATATGCGCTATTATCACATGGAGCAGCAGACGGTTTCCGAGCTTATAAAGAGCGAGGGGATAAGCCGGGTGATAATGCTTTACAATGTTGACTTTTTTAATTCGGACAATAATTTCTTATGGCTTGACTGACCTTTCTCCTTTCACTATAAAGGTAACATGAAAAGTGAAAAATGTCCATTCGCAAGATCAATAAATATCTGAAAGGCTGATATGCAACTTATGCTGAGGCTGCACAATTGAATCTTCTGACTGCCCCGAGGCGTGAATTACGCTTTGGGGCAGGTTTTTTTATGCGGCTATTGTAATTATTCTTGAATTGTGGTATAATTTAGGTAACTTATTACAAAGGAATGATTTTATGAAGGACGGATTTATAAAGGTCGCGGCCTGCACGCCTGAGATAAAGGTGGCAGATGTCCGGTTTAACAAGCAGGCTATAATGAAAATGATAGATGAATGCAGGGAAAAAGGGGTAAAGATAGCGGTTTTCCCCGAGCTTTGCGTTACGGGCTACACCTGTCAGGATTTATTCTTTCAGGGGCTTTTGCTTGATGAGGCTTTGCAGGCGGCGGTGGATATTGCGCTTTCCACTAAGGGGAGCGATATGCTTATCGCTATAGGGCTGCCGTTAAAGGCAAGAGGCAAGATATATAACTGCGCTGCCGTGATACAAAACGGCGAGCTGCTCTCCTTTGTGCCGAAAACGCATTTGCCGAACTACAACGAGTTCTACGAGGCAAGGCATTTTGCCCCGTACCGCGGCGGCAGTGTGCAGATAGACCTGTCGCCCTATTACCATAATGACGGGAAGATGCATATAGTTTCAATGCGGCAGGAGGTTTTCTCGCTTGACTGCTGGGTGAACGATGAATTTGAAAAGTGCGTAAAGACCCCCGACGAGCTTATAATAGGCTTTGAGCTTTGCGAGGACTTGTGGGTGGCTGACCCCGTATCAAATTACCTTGCCAAAGCAGGAGCGAACATTATCTGCAACCTCTCGGCAAGTGACGAGGTCATAGGCAAGGACGATTACAGGAGGGCGCTTGTTTCAAACCAGTCGGCAAGGCTTGTGTGCGGATACATCTATGCATCGGCAGGCGACGGCGAATCAACGCAGGACATGGTGTTCTCGGGGCACAACATTATAGCCGAGAACGGCACTATCCTTGCAGAGAGCAGGCTTTTTGAAAACGGGATAACGATATCGGAAATTGATATCAGCCGCCTTGCATTTGAAAGGCGCAAAATGTCAACATACCCCGAGAGCAGGAATGAATATGACGCGCCTGCGGAAAATTACAAGCCGCACTATCTTGACAACCTGCCCGTTTACAGCTTTTGCATGGGCAGGAAGGAAACCGTTCTTACAAGAAAATTTGCAAGGACGCCCTTTATCCCCTCTGATGACAGGGAGAGGAACAAGAGGTGTGACCTTATACTGAATATGCAGTCACACGGGCTGATGAAAAGGCTTACACACACATGGTCAAAAACGCTTGTAATAGGCATTTCGGGTGGGCTTGACTCAACGCTTGCTCTGCTTGTGAGCATTATGGCGCTTGACAAGCTCGGGCGGCCGCACTCTGACATAGTCGCGGTGACGATGCCCTGCTTTGGCACAACAAAGCGCACAAGGGGCAATGCGGAAATTCTCTGCGAGGCATTAGGGGTGACGTTTAAAGAGGTAAACATCACAAAGAGCGTTTTACAGCACTTTGAGGACATAGGGCATGATGTAAATGACCACAGCGTGGTATTTGAAAACGGGCAGGCAAGAGAGCGCACGAAGGTGCTTATGAACATAGCAAATCAGGTGAGCGGACTTGTTGTCGGCACGGGCGACCTATCGGAATTAGCGCTCGGCTGGGCGACCTACAACGGCGACCATATGTCGATGTACGGGGTGAACGGCTCGGTGCCGAAAACACTGGTGCGGCACATTGTAAGGTACTATGCCGACACCTGCACAAGTGACACGTTAAGGAATGTACTGTATGACATTTTAGACACGCCCGTTTCGCCCGAGCTTTTGCCGACTGACGAGAGCGGCGAAACGATAACGCAGAAGACCGAGGACCTTGTAGGACCGTATGAGCTGCACGATTTCTTCCTTTACTATGCGATAAGGTGGGGCTTTAAGCCGAAAAAGGTTTACAGGATAGCAAGGCTTGCATTTGAGGGGGAATATACTGACGAAACGATACTCAAATGGCTGAAGACCTTTTACAGAAGATTTTTCTCGCAGCAGTTTAAGAGGAGCTGCCTGCCCGACGGGGCAAAGATAGGCTCGGTAACGCTTTCACCGAGAGGGGACTGGAGAATGCCCTCCGACGCGAGTGCGGCGTTATGGCAAAAAGAGCTTGACGAGCTTTGCTCGTAGTTAACAGTTAACAGATAATAGTTAACAGTTATGGAGTCCGCCAATGGCGGACGGATTGGAAGTTTTGCTTTGCAAAACTTAGCTGTCAGCTTTGCTGACAAGCCCCATATCGTGCTTGTAAGGGCGCAGCGGCGAAGGGGTTCGCATCGGCAAAGCCCCTGCAAACTCCGATTTATATTTGGAACATTTTTGTAAAAAGGGAGTTAATACTAAGGAGAATCAAAAATGATAAAGAGGTTTATAAGCCTGACACTTGCTCTGATGATAAGCTGTACCGCGACTGTTTCGGCGGCGGCTGAAAGTGCGCAGGGCGAGGAGCAGGAATATCAGACGGTCAGGATAAGTGCTGCGTCACAGCCGCAGGATACGCCCGATGCGGGGCAGGGAGCTGTTACGGCAGCACCCGAGCTGAACAGCACTGATGCAGCCTCCGTCAAGGTCACGGCTGCTGCAAAAAATGCCGCGGCGGCCAGGACGGTAAAGCTGACACAGAACATAGTGCTTTACAAGGGCGAAAAGAGAACGCTTGATGTTGTAGGGGTGAAAAACGGCAAGCCGACTGTCAGGACATCGAACAAGAAGATAGTTGCGGTCAGCGGTCTTAACATAACCGCGAAAAAGAGCGGCAAGGCAAAGGTTACTGTAACTGTAAAAAGCGGAAAGAACACATACATTGTGAATGTGAATGTTACCGTAAAGGTATCAAGCTATGACAGCAGTATAAGCTACAAGGCAACTAAGGACAGTAATAAGCATAAGGCGGCTGCGCTTGTATGGCACAAGGCGGTAAAGACAGGCAACAGCTTTGACCTGAAACTGACGGGCTATGACAAGGTGACATTTACCTCGTCAAACAAGGCGGTAGCGGTGGTTACGGCAAATGGAAAGGTAACGGCGCGCAAAAAGGGAACTGCGCTTATCAAGGCAAAGGTAAAGGCAGGAAAGCAGAGCTACACATTCTACACGAAGGTACACGTTTACTCTGAGAAGGCGGCACCCGTTATAACGCAAAGCGAGATAGATGCGTTTTTCGGCAGCTCGGGCTTTGTTGGCAGCTCGATAGGCGAGGGGCAGCAGATGTATTTTAACTCTATGGGCTATGGCTACTTAGGCAGCCCGAAAATGATGGTGAAAAACAGCTATGCCTTTCACAATGACGAGGGCGCTAACGGGCCGCGTTATCAGGTAGGTTACGGCAGCTACACGGGGCCTGCGAGGTACGTTATTCAGTATGCAGGGGTAAAGAGAGTTTTCATACATATGGGAACTAACGATATGATGGGGAGTGCTGACTATGTATTCGGTAAATATGCAGATTACTTAGCAGGCATTCGCGCGGTAAACCCCAAGGTGCCGATATATGTTGAGGCCATGACACCGGTTTACCCGGGCGGCGAGAAAGGGTATTTAAACAACGCGACAGTTGATGCGCTAAACAGTAAGCTAAAGGCATACTGCAAAAAGCAGAGCGATATTTATTTCATTGACGTTAACACTCCGCTAAAGGGCGGCACGAGCGGAATGCTCGGGATATATTCATCGGACAACTACGTTCACATAACGGCGGCAGGCTACAGAGTTTGGACTGAAACGCTGATAGAATACGTCAAAAAGCAGCTGATCGCCGAGCAGCGCGCAAAGGACGCTGTAAAGACCTACACCGAAAGCAAGCTTGCAGCGGACAAAAAGGCTGCAAAGAAATATGTTGACAAGCTCGAGGCATCAAGCCTTAAGACGAGCCTGCTTAAAAAGCTGAAAAAGTAAAGGCGGCAGAGCAGGAAAACCCGGGCGGTATGACGGAAAAACTGCAAGCAGGCGGCTGTGCGCCGCTGTCAAAAACAAAGCTCCTCATAAAAACGGGGAGCTTTTGGTATATGCGTAAGACGCGTTATGCTGAGATATAGAAATAAAGCCCTGCGACAACGCTTGCGAGAATGCCGTATAGGATAACGGGGCCGCTTATAATAAATATCTTAGCGCCGAGACCCGTGATATAGCCCTCGCTGCGAAATTCCACCGCAGGGGCAGCGACGGAGTTTGCAAAGCCCGTTACGGGAACTAAGGTGCCTGCGCCTGCGTGTCTGGCAAGCTTATGATACAGCCCGAGGGCGGTAAGCAGTGCGGAAATAAATATTAGCGTGATAGTTGCAAGGGCAGATGCGGCCTGCTCATCAGCCCCGAGTGCGGAATAGGCATTAATAAACACCTGCCCGAGCGCACAGATAAGGCCGCCGATGACAAAGGCCTTCGGGAAAGTTATCCACCATTTTGTTTTTGTTCCTTGCTGTTCGTACATTTTGCTGTATTCTTCTTTGGTTAGCTGCATTTATTTGACCTCTCTTTCGTGAAATTGGAGTTTGTGGAGTTGTTGGGGCGACACCCCGAAGGGGGTACGGGGGGCGACCGGAAAGCCCCCCCGACAATAGTGCTCCGTCAGGAGCGCTATTGTAGCCCCTCCTGAACAATGAACTAAGGCTTTGGTTATCGCTCCCGGGGGGATTTAAGCCGCCAGCGGCGGCTTTCGGGGGCTTTGCCTGCTCACGAAGTAAGCAAGTGCCCCCGAACCCCTTCGCCCCACAAACTCCGATTTGTATTATTATTTGCAGTACTGATGAAAATATGCGAAAAGTCCGCAGAAAATTACTGCGGACTTTTTTGCTGAATTAAGGAGGATCGGGGTAAGGGGCATACAGTTTTGTGAGCCTGACGTTTGCGGTGTATCACCTTACTTTTATATCCTCAATTGTTTTTATATCACCTGAAAAATGTAGAACTTAAGATAATCCGTTTCCTCTATGCCCATGATGATAGGGTGGTCGGGGGATTGGCGGCGCGCCTCGACAAGGCGGAGGGTGACTCCTGCGTCATCTGCGGCACTTTTTACCATTTTAAGAAAGCGCTCGCTGTCCATAAAATGTGAGCAGGAGGCTGTTGCTAAAAAGCCGCCGCGCGGAAGGAGTTTCATAGCTCTCAGGTTTATCTCCTTATAGCCGCGCTCGGCGCTGCCTATTGTTTTGCGGCTTTTGGTGAAGGCAGGCGGGTCTAAGATCACAAAGTCATACTTAGCGCCCTGCTCCTTAAGCCGCGGCAAAAGCTCAAAGACATCGTCGCAGATAAAATCCATAGTATCCTGTAAATTATTTCTAACGGCGTTTTCTCTTGCGGTATCAACAGCAAGCTGAGAAACATCCACCGCCGTAACGTGCAAAGCGCCGCCCTTTGCGGCATTCAGAGCAAACGAGCCTGTGTGTGTAAAGCAGTCAAGCACGCGCTTGCCCTTAGCTATCTTCGCGGCGGCAAGGCGGTTATATTTCTGGTCAAGGAAAAAGCCCGTTTTCTGGCCGTTTAGCACATCTACCTCATAGATTATGCCGTTTTCGGTTATTTCGGTGACGGGCGATGGGGGAGAGGGGAGAAAATCCGCCTCATACCAGCCCTTATACTGCGCCATACCCTCAAGCTCGCGGATAGCTGCGTCATTTCGCTCCATAATTCCGCGGACTGTCACCCCATGCAGGGCAAGCTCATCGACAAGGGCTTTGTAGATGATATCCTTTACCCTTTCTATTCCGACAGAGAGAACCTGAACAGACAAAATATCACCATACTTATCAACAGTAAGCCCGGGGAGTCTGTCAGCCTCACCGAAAACAAGGCGGCAGGAGGAAAAATCATCACTCATTACCGCAAGGCGGTAGTCTATGGCATACTTTACAGCGCGCCTGAAAAAGCTTTCATCAAAGCGGTCATTAGCGTTAGTTGAGAGCAGGCGAATGCGTATCTTGCTCTTTTCGCTCAAAAGCCCCGAGCCTAAGTACGAGCCCTTTTTAGACAAAACATCGACCACCGAGCCGTTTTCGGCGCTTTCGGGGAACTGCTCTATTTCATTATCATAGACCCACGGGTGGCCTGCTCTGAGCTTAAGCTCGCTCTTTTTTGATACCACGAACGTGGGGTAGGGGCGTGTTGTTTTCATATAACTGACCTCGTTTATTATTATTAATTCCTCTAATTACAGAATTGCTTTTGAGATAAACCGGAATTTGTGGGGCTTTGCCCCACAAGTAATGAATAATGAATAGTGAATAATGAATAATTATTGTGTCGGCTCGCGCCGACGGACTGGAAGTTTTGCTTTGCAAAACTTAGCTGTCAGCTATGCTGACAAGCCCCATATCGAGCTTGTCAGGGCGGCGAAATTGTGGACTTTAGACAATATTGTCCAGTTAAACGGCCGAATGGCCATATCAACGCCGAAGGCGTACCTCTATTTTTCATTCTTCATTCTTCACTATTCATTATTCATTGCTTGCAGCGGCAAAGCCGCTGCAAATTCCGGTTTATCTTGTTGCCTTTACCACATAAAATCGACATCGGGGGCTTTGGGCATGGGGGCGGTTTCCATTGGGTCATCAAGGGAAACTTCCTTTTTGGCCTTGTTTATGCCGTCCAGAGTGATAAGCGACTGGAAATATTCCTCTATCGCAAAAAGCTTATCAAATGCCGCTAAGACCTTATCCTTAAGCTTTTTTGAATAAAGCGTTCTGCCGTCGGTGATACGGGTGTGGATACTAAGGCTCCTTATATTAAAATATTTTTCGTTAAAGGGCTTTGCGCCTGCTTTGGGGCGCTTGTAGCTCTCTGTCAGTATCTCAAATCTACTGTCCTTTTCTATATCCGCTATAAGGCTCAAAAACTCATCATTTTCATTGGCAAGCCTGCCCCTGAAAAGCTCTAAGACCGATGCATCGGGCTTTTGTATGCGAAAGCCGAAGACCGCGCCCTCGGGGGAAAGCTCAAAAAAGAATGTCGGGGTCTTGTTCCACCAGTAGGCCTCGTGGCGCAGATATATCCACATAGTATCGCGGTAGCGTATCTCGGGGGAGAGGAACGGGTCTTTATAAATGCGGCCTGCCTTTACCATCATATCATCAATATGCGAGTAGGGGGCTAAAAGCTCACTTGCAAGCTCGCAAAGCGGCTCGTAGACCTCGTTTTTGTAGATATCCTTATGCTCCTCAAACCATGCCTTGTTGTTATTTGCCCTTATCCCTGCAAGAAACAAAGTCGCGTCCTTTTTAAATCCGCTAAACATATTTTATCGGTTTCCCTCCTGATGTGCTTTATCTTTCTGCGCTTTGGTAGGCTGAAGGTAGCTTACCCCGAGCGTTTCGGGGGAAACTATGAGCGTTTCATCATTTTCCACCGCGAGGGCTAAAGATGACGCGCGGCTAAGGCTGTCCTTATCTGGCGCTGTGATAACGCTCATATCCTCTGCAAAGAGGGCTTTTATATCTTCAGCATAGTCGCCTATGAGCATTGCCCTGCCGCTGTTTTTCTTAATAAGCGCGGCTATATCTTCCGATTCCATAAGGCAGTCATCATGCGTTCTTGTTATCTTGCCGCACATTGAGCTGAAAGCCGCAAAGTAGCAGATAGTGTTTCTTGCCTTTAAGACGGTATAGATATTCCCCTCAAAGGCGCAGATGTTATAGGCAAGTGCGAGCAGGGTGGAAACGCCTGCGCATTTTAATTCATTTTTGCCAAGGCACATTCCCTTGACAGCACCTATGCCTATCCTAAGCCCCGTATATGAGCCGGGGCCGTTAGCCGCGGCAACGCAGTCTATATCATTTATATCCGTTTCGCAGTCATCAAGCAGGCGGCTTACCATTGGCAGTATTATCTGCGAATGGGTAAGGCGTGTAACAAAGCTTACCTCACCGAGGAGTTTGCCGTCCTTAGTAAGGGCAACGCTTGCAGTCTTGCCCGAGGTATCAATTGAGAGTATCGTCAAAGCGTTCATCTCCGTTTATCGTGATTTTTCTTGTATTATCGTCAATTCGTTCAAGCGTTATGGTGATAGTATTATCAGGCAGCTCTGACGCGATATTCTCGCTCCACTCTATGGCAAGCACCGCATCATCGCTCATATAGTCAAAAAAGCCGGTAGTTTCAAGATCCTCCGGGGAGAGGATACGGTACATATCAAAATGGATAAGCGAGAGCTTATCACCTCTATATTCATTTACAAGCGCAAAGGTAGGCGAGCTTACATCATCACCGAGCCCCAGCCCCATGGAAATACCTCTTGTGATTGTGGTTTTTCCGCAGCCGAGGCCGCCTACAAAGGCAACAACATCGCCGCCTTTTAGCAGCGCGCCTATTTTTTCCCCAAGGGCGATAGTTTCCTCGGGGGAGTGGGTAATAATTTGTGTCATATTTATTCCTTCTTATCTATGGAGTGGAAAATAGGAGTTTGGCAATCCAATGCACAATGCACAATGTACAATGCACAATTAAGGCGCGCCGCTGCGAAGGGGGTACGGGGGGCG
>JAGBNQ010000033.1 GCA_017634275.1 Ruminococcus sp.
CGGGGGGCTTTCCGGTCGCCCCCCGTACCCCCTTCGGTACGCCCCCCTTCGCCCTCACAAATTCCGTTTTCCGGCAAGAAATCATTTTTATAAACTACAGAAAGGGGTTTTAGCAAATGTATAAGTTTCCAAAGGGAGTATACGCGGATATAAGGATAGAGAATATCTTCAACGGCTCATACAATGTGCAAAACGGTGAGGTAAGGCAAAACAGCGAGCTGACCGTTTCGGGGGCTATGATAAGGGTGTTTGACGGGAATATGTGGTATACAAGCTCTACCAATGACCTTTCAAGCATTCAGTCAGAGCTTGATTCGCTCTGCGGCATAGCCGAGAAAAATGACGATATTGATGACCACCCTACAGTTAAGATGTTTGAGGTCAATAAGGACACCGTGCTTAGGTTTGAGGGGGAAAAGGACTTAAGAAAGATCACAAGAGCTGAGCGTGAGGAGCTTGTGCAGGGGTATATAAACGAATGCCTTGATGAGAGCTGCCCTGAGCTTAAGCAGTGGAACGCAGGCTGCTTTACCTCCTACTGCAAAAAGGAATTCTATTCAAGCAAGGGCGCTGAGATAGTGCAGGATTTTCAGCAGTGCGGTGTTTTCCTTTTCTTTGATTTTGTGGTAGACGGGATAACAACAACCGGCGGCAAGGCCTTTATGGGAATGGACTTTGATATGCTAAAAGGGCATAGCAAGGAGATCATCGAGCGGCGCGACAGATACCTTGACTATGCAAAGAATGCCGTAGATGTTACCCCCGGGGAATATGTCTGCGTGCTTTCGCCTGCCGTTACAGGAATGTTTACCCACGAGAGCTTTGGCCACAAGAGCGAGGCCGATTTTATGCTTAACGACAAGACCTTGCAGGACGAGTGGGTAATGGGCAAAAAGGTTGGCAGCGAGCTTGTTTCTATCTGCGATGACGGAAGATTATCACACCGCGGCTACATAGCCTATGACGACGAGGGAACTGCGCCAAAGGAAACGTGGCTGATAAAAAACGGTGTGCTGACGGGCAGGCTGCACGATGCTAACAGCGCGGCAACGCTTAACGAGGAGCTTACGGGCAACGCAAGGGCGCAGGACTACGGCTTTACGCCTATGGTGAGAATGACAAACACATATATGCAGCCGGGTGACACCTCCCCCGAGGAGATCATCGCAGGGGTAGAGGACGGGATATATGTTTACAACGTAAACTACGGCACGGGGCAGGGTACATTTACCATGCAGCCAAACTGCTGCTACCGCATAAGAAACGGCAAGCTTGCCGAGCCGCTAAGAGTAAACGTAGTATCGGGCAGCGTTTTCCAGACGCTTTTTGATATTGACGCGGTAGGAAATGACCTTGAATTCTGCGATACGTCCACCTGCGGAAAGAACGGGCAGTCTATGCCCGTATCAGATGCGGGGCCGACTATAAGAGTTAAAAAGCTAAGCATCAATTAAGGGGGCGATATTATGGAAAGAGAGCTTATAACGATATCGAGAGATCGGCGCAGCGTTGAGATAGAGGAAAGCAAAATAAAATCCTACAACAAGGAAAACAGAACAAACCGCTCATTCCGCGTCTATGACGGGGAGTATGCAGGCATTCAGTTTTATCAGGGCGAGATAGATGAGGATAAGGGCTATAAGCAGGCGCAGGATAACCTTATCCTTAAAAGAGATTACAAATTCACGCTTGAAACGGGTTCAAGGCACCGCGACAAAACAGAGCGCGAGTATTCCGACAAGGAATTTATGGAGATAGCGCGCGAGGCTGTTTCGTATTTAAAAACAAACTACCCGGATTTTATTTTCAGCGGAAATATAAAGGCAGCAAAGACAACGACCGCTATGCAAAACACCCTGGGGCTTGACCTTTCAAATACCGATAATATCCTTGACATAGACATAGCCTATAAGCACAAGGATTCAAAGGATATAACCGACGGCTGGTTTTCAATTGGGCAGAGGGATTTTGATCTTAAGAAATTTACCGATATGGCGGATAATTACCTCAAAGGCTACAGAGAAAAGGCCGAGCTGCCCGAGGAGCTTATCATTCAGGAGCAGTATTACGGCTATCTTAGCAAGCTGACAGAGAGCCTGGAGGCGGAAAATCTATCGCTCGGCACTTCGCTGCTGTCAAACAAGGTTGGTCAAAAGGTATTTGACTCGCGCTTTACCCTGACCCATGATGTTTCCGACAAGGAAACGTGGAACACCCCGTTTTTTGACGGCGAGGGGGTAACTCAGGAGAGCGACAGGCGCGAATACATAAAAAACGGTGTTATCATCTCAGGCTATGCCGACAAGCGCACGGCGCAAAAATACAGCGTTCCCCACACGGGGAGCGCAGGGATAAACATGACCGACACCCCCTATAACGGCTACGTCAATTTCAGGATAGAGCGCAGCGACAAGACCGTTAAGGAGCTTTTGGGCGGCAGACTCACGGTAGTTCCGATACTTGCGGCAGGCGGCGGCTTTAACGAAAAGGGCGAATTCGTCACCCCCGTGCAGAAAGCCATGCTCTGCGACGGCGAGCGCTTTTTGGGCAGGCTGCCCGAGTTTGCGATAAAGGGTAATATGCTTGACATCTTCGGCAAAAACTTTATCGGCGTAGGCTCCGACGACCCCGTTTTCAATGACAAGCAGATTTTGATGAGAATGGAGTACAGCAGATAGCAATTAACAATTTGACCCCGAAGGAAATTCCCTCGGGGTCAGTTCTTTTAAATATTGATAATTGATAATTTCCGCCGCAGTCGGCTGCCCGAATGGGCATATCGCGCGCAGCGCGCTCCTTAATTGTACATTGTGCATTGTGCATTATGCATTGTGCATTGTACAGCTTGCATTGCCTAAAACGCAAATTTCTCAAATTCCTCCCTCGGCATGGGCTTTGCAAAGTAGTAGCCTTGGAAAAGCCTGCATCCCATTTCCGAAAGGGCGCTGTATTGCTTTTGTGTTTCAACGCCCTCTGTGAGCGATTCGATGTTAAGCTCTTCGGAAAGCCTTATTATGTTTTTGACTATCGTCTTTGCCCTTTCCATATCGCCCGATGAGGAGAGAAAACGCATATCTATCTTAAGCACATCAACGGGCATTTCCTTTAAGAGATTGAGCGATGAATAGCCGCTGCCGAAATCGTCCATTTCAACGATAAAGCCGTGAGCCTTGAACCTTTCGAGTATCTTCATTCTCTCGTCCTGATCGTTCATCATCACCGTTTCGGTAATCTCTATCCTGAGCTTTACGGGGTCAATGCCGTATTCCTCCACAAGCCCCTTTATCTCGCTGAAAACGTCGATAAAGTAGAAATCCTTAGGGGAAATGTTTACCGATATAAAGCCTTCCTTGCCCTTGTCCGCCCAGTCCTTAAGTATCTTGCACGCACAGCGCCACATATGCTTGTCAACCTCGGTTATCATTCCGTTTTTCTCAAATACCGGAATGAACATCGCAGGCGGCATGAACCCATGCTCGGGGTGTATCCACCTTGCAAGTGCCTCCGCACCTGCCACCTTGCCCTCTCTGTCAGCGATCGGCTGTAGGTATGGGCGTATCTGCATAGTGTCGATAGCCTCTCTTAAGTCTGCGGTTATCCTCTGCTCCCACAGCACCTTGTCGCGCAGCTTTTTGTCATAGTAGGCTATGTAGTTGCTGTAATCATCGCTTATCGTTCTGAGGGCAAGGTGCGCTCTGTCAAACATAACGGAAACGTCGATATCCCTCTCATCTACCTCGTAAACGCCTAAGTGTATAACAAGGTGGTGCTGCGCGCCGCCGTAGTTAACGGCAAAGCCTGAAAGCTCGCGCTCTATCCTTGCCTTGTCGGCGTTAAACTGCTCGCTCGGCATAAACACCCCGAAGGTGTCGCCTGCAAGCCGCCCGTAAACGCATTTTTCGTTCATATCCTCTGCTATCCAGCCGGCAATGGCTTTAAGCGCCGCGTCACCGAAATCGGTGCTGAAAATGTCGTTTACTATCTTGAAATCCTTAACATCTATAAATATCGCAGAATACTCGGTGTCGGGGTCAAGCTTTAGCCTATTGTCTATGCATTTGTAGAGGTACTGCCTTGTGTAAAGCCCCGTCAGGCTGTCATGCGTGGAATTATATATCTCGCGCTTTATTTCAAGCCTTTCCTCGGTAGTATCTCTTATTATGAGCAGCGAGCCTGCTATGTTTTTCCTGTCATCATTTATCGGCCTATGCTCTATCGTGTAGTATTTCTCGTTCTCGCCCCTGCCTAAAACGCGTTCCTCGCTCCAGCCTTCCTTTATGTATTCCTTCTGCCCGAATATCTCGGTAAGCCTTTCGTTTGCTTTTTCTATGTTTTTAAGGTCGGTCCCCGTAAGCTTAAGCCCCTGCTCGTTTGCCCAGATGCACCTGCCCGTAGTTTCGTGAACGAACATAGCCTCCTTCATATTTGAAACTATGCCCGAGAGGATTCTGTCAAGCAGCCGCATGGGTCTGTGGAAAAGCGAGAAATAGAACACCAGCAGCCCAAAAACGCCGTAGCCTATCATCGAGCGGTCAACGGGCGTGCGCGAGAATACATAAAAGGTCTGCCATACCCCGACAAAGAGCATAACGCCCAGCAGCACAGTGTATTTCTCCCTGAAAAGCTTTGATGTTCTTGCCGATGCGATAATAAACATTATTATAACGCAGAAGAAAACAAAGTAATCAACTATTCGGTGCAGCTGCTGCCAGAAGTGGGGGATAAGCCTGAAATAATCCCTTCCCTGAACAGCAACGGCCTCTAAGTCAAATGCACGGCCTGAGAGCGAATTTATAAGCTCCTGCAAAAGGTTTGCGCCGAGCAGGATATACATAACTGTCGGCTGCCTGCTGCCGTCACCTATGCCGCGGCAATAGACATTTGTAAAGTTTATAAGCGACATCAGCGCTATATCCATGCCGATGTTAAATATATAGTACCCTATAAGCGCGCGCACCTCGATGCTTGCGCCGATTATCATAAGGTTGCCTATAAGTGGTGGCAGAATGGCAAGGTCAAGCAGAGCTACCGCCGTTCCTATCTTCTTGTGCGTCTTAAAGCTTTTGACCGCACATATTATAAGCGCTATGGCAAGCAGGGTGAGTATAACCGAAAATGATATTCTTATATCAAGATCCATTTCTATCACCTCACTCATAAAATCTTACCAAAACGGCAGCGTTAAAATCATCATACTTTATATAATTTTACCATATATTTTTATTTTTGTCAACACATTTTCGTTAATTAATCGTTTGATAAATTGTTATTTTTAACCGTAAACGTTTTCAGCTTTGTGGGGTAAGGTTGACGGGGAGTTAATAATATGCTATAATCTTAAAAAAGTGATATTTCGGGAGGAGAGAAAATGTATAGGGAGTACCTGAGCAGGCTTTATGAGCTGCTTGCAAAAGACTATAACTGCACGCCGCAGGATTTTCTGAGGGAAGAAAATGTGCTTACGGAGTCTGCGGTCATCAAGGGCGGACGTATCTATTCGGGCGAGAAAAAGTTCTTTTCTATGGTAACGCTCGGCGGAAATGCCGTTGTTACGGCAGATAAAGCGCTCCACCCATTTTTATCCGAGTTTATAAAGGGAAATAAAGGGCATTGGCTCTTTGAGCTGCCAAAGCTGTTTGAAATCAACCGTGAGCTTGATAAGCATGGGTTTACCCTAAAGCCGAGTTTTCATATGCAGCTGCCGTACAAAGATGTCATGCCAAAAAATGATTACCCCGTTAAATGGTACTTTGAGCGCGAGATCGACAGGTTTTACGGCGACAAGCGCTTTACCCACGCTATCTGCGACAGGTACCTTGAAAACTGCCCCGACAGGATAGTCGTGGTTGCTCTTGACGGCGATGAGATAATGGGAATGGCAGGCTGCTCGGAGGATGCGCCCGGCTGGTTCCAGATAGGCATCGACGTATGCCCTCAGTACCGCGGAAAAGGGGTGGCCACATATCTTGTAACGCTTATCAAAAACGAGATAATCAGGCGCGGCGGCAACCCGTTTTATAACTCGGCGGTGGGCAATTACCACTCGATGCAGACAGCAATTAGCTGCGGCTTTAAGCCGACATGGATGGAGGTCGCCGCCAAAAGAAAGGACGAGAAAGAATGAAACTGTTATTAATCCGCCACGGCGAGCCGAATTATCAGCTTGACTGCCTGACCGAAAACGGCATTTTGCAGGCGCAGAAATTAGCCGCGCGCCTTGAAAGGGAAGAAAAAATCGACAAAGCCTACCTTTCACCTATGGGCAGGGCGAAGCAGACGGGGGAAATATACTTAAAGGGTAAAAATATTCCCACAAAGACCTGTAATTGGCTGCACGAATTTGATGTGAAGATAACCGACCCCGATCATGACCACCCGGTAGAGGTGTGGGATATCTATCCTAAAAGCTGGACACAAATTCCACAGTATTTTGACAGAAAAGCCTTTGCCGACGTGCCTGCGGTAAGTCAGAGCGATTTTTACTCACGCTATCTTGCGATGTGTGAGGGGCTTGATGAGGTGCTTTTGGAAAACGGCTTAAGGCGTGAAAATGGTGTGTACGTTAAAACGGACAGCACCGACAAAACGCTCGCGTTTTTCTGCCACTTCGGCATAAGCTGCGTGATGATAGCCTATCTGCTCGGCATTTCCCCGATACTTACCCTCAACGGCCTTTCTGCCGAGCCTACCGCGATAGCCACACTCTGCACCGATGACCGCTTTGGCGATAAGGTGAATTTCCGCCTGCACGGCTTTGGCGATATCGCCCATTTAGGCGCCGCGCAAAACAGCGGAATAAACTATAAATAGTACAAAAAATTTCCCACTTTGGGAGGTTTTTCTTTTAAGGCAATAACGCACAACCATTGTACGTCAGATACGCAGTCAAATTTTTCGTCAGATTGCCTAAATTTTCCGCAGGCTTGCTGGCGCAAGTCAAGGGAAATTTGGCAATATGGCGGAAAATTTGCAAGTAGATGGCGTGCAAAGGCTGAGGCCGGTGGTTGTGCGGTATTGCCTTAATAATGTATAAAATGTTCTTGGGGGCTTGAAATTTTCCAAAAAATATGATATAATTAATTGTTAATATTGATAATGGTAAATTGTGCCTTATCGGCGGAGGTGTTTTTGTGAGGATTCTCGGTATCGACCCGGGGTACGCTATCGTGGGCTTTGCGGTGCTTGATTACAGCTCGGGGGTATTTACGCCCGTAAATATCGGGGCTATCACCACAAAGGCAGGCGTTCCCTTCACGGCGCGCTTAAACGACATCTACGAGGATATGGTCGAGCTTATCGACACCTACCGCCCCGAGCAAATGGCGATAGAGGAGCTTTTTTCAAATACCAACGTCAAGACGGTAATAAAAGTCGGGCAGGCAAGGGGAGTTATCTTGCTTGCGGCAAAGCGCGCAGGCATACCGATATACGAATACACCCCCCTTCAGGTGAAAAGCTCGCTGACAAGCTACGGGCGTGCCGAAAAAAAGCAGGTGCAGGAGATGACGAAAAACATTTTGCACCTATCAAAGATAATAAAGCCCGATGACGCGGCAGACGCGGCGGCACTTGCCATAACCCACGGCTACACCGTAACGGCACGCGGCCTCGGTGTCAGCACGGACGGCAGCATTTAACAATTAATAGTTAATAATTAATAATTAATAATTGAGGAGCGCCTTAGGCGCATTATGTCCATTTTGACGTGTGAGCCTAAGCTCCGTTCAAAAGCCCGAATGGGCATACCGCGCACTGTGCGCGCACAATAATTATTCATTATTAATTATTAATTATTAATTGACAAAAAGGTGTGGTTTGATGATATATTCCGTAAGGGGAAGGGTTATACATACTGACAGCTTTACGGCTGTTGTTGAGTGCGGCGGTGTCGGGTATGCTTGCAGGACAACGCTTAATACCTTGCAGGCTATTGCAGGCAAAGAGGAGGTAACGCTGCTTACTCACCTAAGTGTCCGTGAGGACGCAGTCGAGCTTTTCGGCTTTGCGACATCGGAGGAGCTTGAGGCATTTAAAATGCTCATTTCCGTATCGGGCGTGGGGCCAAAGGCGGCTATATCCATTCTCTCGTCAATGACACCGAGCGCATTTGCGCTTGCTGTTGCGACTTCCGACACAAAGGCTTTCACTAACGTCAAGGGCATAGGCGCTAAGACTGCGCAGCGAATCTCCTTAGAGCTTAAGGACAAGATAGCTAAGGACACCGTTTCCGTCCGCGGCGGCGGTGCGGCACTCAATATCGCGCCTATTGCAGGCAACAATGTATCTGAGGCTATCTGTGCGCTTGAAGTTTTAGGCTACTCGCAGGGCGAGGCGGCTGCCGCTGTCGGCAAGCTTGACCCGTCGCTTTCAGTCGAGGAAATGATAAAGCATTCACTTAAATATTTATCGGGAATGTGATAAAATGATAGAGTTTAAAAGGCTTACCGCCGACAGGGTAGATGAATTTATAAAAATGCGCATAGCTCAGCTCCGTGAGGAGGGCGCAAAGGAGCAGATCAACCTTGCACCTGCGCTTAAAGACTACTACGAGCGCCATATGGCTGATGATACGTTTATATCCTTTCTTGCTCTTGACGGGGAAAGGATAATCGGCACGAGCGGTATATCAATCGTCGAAAAGCCGCCGTATTTTTCCTGCCCTACGGGAAGGATAGCGCTCTTATCGAGTATGTTTACCGATATCTCATACAGGCGGCAGGGCATAGCGAGCAGGCTGCTCTCGCTCGTTGCCGATGAGGCGAGAAAAAGGGGCTGCGGCGTTATTCAGATAACCGCATCTGATATGGGCGTCAAGCTTTACACGGCATTCGGCTTTGAGAAAAACCAAAACTTTATGCAGCTTAAGCTGTAAGGAGAAAAAATGATAGAACAAAGCGATTTTGATTTTGAGAACAGAATAGTTTCACCGCAGGAAACAAAGGCGGAGACTACCGATGATTTTGAGGTCAGCCTGCGCCCGAAAACGCTTAACGAGTATATCGGGCAGGAGCAGGTAAAGGAAAACCTGAATATCTATATACAGGCGGCAAAAAGGCGTGAGGACAGCTTAGACCACGTTCTGCTCTACGGCCCTCCCGGGCTTGGAAAGACGACCCTTGCGCAGATAATCGCCCACGAAATGGGGGTAAATTTCCGCCAGACCTCGGGGCCTGCTATCGGCAAGCCGGGTGAGCTTGCGGCGATACTTACAAACTTAGAGCCGAATGATGTGCTGTTTATTGACGAGATACACAGGCTCTCAAAGCAGGTCGAGGAGGTGCTTTACTCGGCACTTGAAGATTATGCGCTTGACATAATCATGGGCAAAGGCCCTGCCGCAAGGAGCATCAGGATAGAGCTTAACAAATTCACCCTTGTAGGCGCTACAACGCGCTCGGGGCAGATATCTTCGCCGCTGCGCGACAGGTTCGGTGTTATCCAGCGCTTAGAGCCGTATTCGGAGGATCAGCTTGCCGACATCATCATGCGCTCGTCTGTCCTTTTAGGCGTTTACTGCGATGAGGAGGGCGCTCACGAGCTTGCAAGAAGATCAAGGGGCACACCGAGAATAGCCAACCGCTACCTTAAGCGCGTGCGCGACTTTGCCGAGGTAGTGGGTGACGGAAAGATAACAAAGGAAATAGCGCGCCTTGCACTCAAACGCATGGACGTTGACGAGATAGGGCTTGACTCTATCGACAGGCGGCTGCTTGAAATGATAATAAACGGCTACGGCGGCGGCCCTGTCGGGCTTGAAACGCTTGCCGCATCTATCGGTGAGGAGGCTATCACCTTAGAGGACGTCTGCGAGCCGTATCTTATGCAGTTAGGTTTCTTGTCAAAGACACCGAGGGGAAGGGTGGCAACCCAGCTTGCCTATGACCACTTAGGTATCAGCAAGGACGGGCAGCTGCATTTTTAATGAACAATGAACAATGAACAATGTACAATTATGTGCTTGGAGGGGAAAATGACTGACAGGGAGCTTTTTGATTTAGCTGTTAAGGCGGCAGGAAATTCTTACTGCAAATATTCCGGGTTCAGTGTCGGGGCGGCTTTGCTTTGCGAGGACGGCGAGGTGTTTACGGGGTGCAATATCGAGAACGGCTCTTACCCTTTGACTAACTGCGCCGAGCGGACTGCGATATTTAAGGCTGTTTCGGAAGGAAAGCGTTCTTTTGAGGCTATCGCCGTTGCAGGCGGAGCTGACGGCGGCTATTCTGATGACTGCTATCCCTGCGGTGCTTGTTTGCAGGTAATGAGCGAGTTTTGCGAGGGGGATTTCAGAATTATCCTTGCTAATGAAAGCTACACGCTTGATGAGCTTATGCCAAAGCGGTTCAGGCTGTGATATATCACCGCGCGCAAAGCGCATCACAATCATTAACTATTAATTTATAAAGGGAGTATATATAATGGGCAGATTATTTGGTACCGACGGCGCGAGGGGCGTTGCTATAACTGAGCTTACAACGGAGCTTGCCATGCAGATAGGCAAGGCGGCTGCGATAGTTTTATCTAAGGAGTGCGACCACACGCCGAAAATACTTATCGGCAAGGACACGCGCATTTCGGGCGACATTTTAGAGGCGGCGCTTGTTGCAGGCATTTGCTCGGTGGGGGCTGATGTTCACATTTTAGGTGTTATACCTACCCCTGCGGTGGCTTTGCTTGTCAAGGAATACAAGGCAGATGCAGGCGTTATGATATCGGCATCGCACAACAGCGTTGAATTCAACGGCATAAAGCTTTTCTCAAACACGGGCTTTAAGCTGCCCGACAAGGTCGAGGAGGAAATTGAGGAGCTTATCCTTGACCGCCCTCAGGACATAGCCTTAAAGGACGGCTGCGAGGTCGGCAGAGTTTACTATGAGGCCAACTCCGAGTGGGATTATGTAAGGCACATAATCGGCACGGTAGATGAGAGCTTTAAGGGAGTAAGAGTGGCGATAGACTGCGCAAACGGCGCATCGTATTCCACCGCTAAGAAAATATTTGAGGGCTTGGGCGCTGAGTGCGTTTTCATATCAAATGAGCCTGACGGGACAAACATAAACGAAAACTGCGGCTCAACTCATATGGAAAGCCTTATGAAAACTGTTGTTGATAAAAAGTGCGATCTTGGCCTTGCATTTGACGGCGATGCCGACAGATGCTTAGCGGTAGACGAAAACGGAAACCTCGTTGACGGCGACAAGCTGCTTGCTATATTCTCGCGCTTTATGAAGGCAAACGGGCTGCTTAAGCATAACTGCTGCGTTGTTACTGTTATGAGCAACCTCGGATTTTTCAAGTTCGCCAAGGAAAACGGCGTTGTCACCGCTACAACTAAGGTGGGCGACAGGTATGTTTTAGAGGAGATGCTCAACGGCGGCTATAACATCGGCGGCGAGCAGTCGGGGCATATCATATTCCTTGACCACGCAAACACGGGCGACGGCGAGCTTACGGGCGTAAAGCTTATCGACGTTATGAAAAAGACGGGGCTTAAGCTTTCAGAGCTTGCGTCCTGCATGGAGGTATATCCGCAGATACTTGTGAATGTAAAGATAACCCCCGACAAAAAGGGCAAGTGGGAGAATGACAAGGCGGTTCAGGACGCAATAAAGCTCTATTCCGAAAAGCTTGGGAATGACGGGCGTATTTTGGTGCGCGAGTCGGGCACAGAGCCGCTTGTAAGGGTAATGATAGAGGGTAAGCTCACTGGTGTTATAACAGAGTATGCAAATGCGATAGCTGCCCTTGTGGAGAAAATGCAGTGAGGTATAAATTCTGCCCCGAATGCGGCGGCAAGCTCATACAAAAGCCTATCGGTGACGAGGGGCTGATCCCATTTTGCGAAAGTTGTGAAAGACCGTGGTTTGACGGCTTTTCGACCTGCGTTTTATCAGTCGTGATGAGCGAGGACAACGAGGTGCTGCTTATAAGGCAGTCATACGGCGATACTTCAAAGTTTGTGGGCGTTGCAGGCTTTATGAAACCGAATGAAACGGCAGAGCAGGCAGCAGAGCGCGAGATAAGTGAGGAAACGGGGCTTGAAGTTTTAGAGCTTACTTACCTTGAAAGCTTATTTTACGAGGGGCGAGATCAGCTTATGCTCGGCTTTTTGGCGAGGGTGAAAAAGGGGACACTTAAGCTTTCCTCCGAGGTGAGGGCAGGCGAGTGGTTCGACATCGACACCGCAGAAAAGACAGTCCGCGAGGGGAGCATAATCCAAAAGCTTATTATTGATGCAAAGGAAAGAATAAAATGAGAGTAGCCGATAAATGGCAAGAGTACAAAATAATAGACACATCAAACGGTGATAAATTAGAGAGCTGGGGCAGCATTACGCTTGTTCGCCCCGACCCACAGATAATCTGGAAAACGCCGCATAAATCGGATAAATGGGAAAAGGCAGATGCCGTATACCACCGCTCATCAAAGGGCGGCGGCGAGTGGGAGTACAGAAGAAGGCTGCCCGAAAGCTGGCAGATATCCTACGGCGAGCTTAAATTCATTATCCGCCCGACGGGGTTCAAGCACACGGGGCTTTTCCCCGAGCAGGCGGTAAACTGGGAGCTTTGCTCACAGATGATAAAAAACGCAGGCAGGCCGATAAAGGTGCTAAATCTCTTTGCCTACACGGGCGGCGCGACGCTTGCGTGTGCAAACGCAGGCGCTCAGGTCAGCCATGTTGACGCATCAAAGGGCATGGTAGCGTGGGCAAGGGAAAACGCCGCCGCATCAGGCCTAAGCGACAAGCCGATACGCTGGCTGGTAGATGACTGCGAAAAGTTTGTAAGGCGCGAGATAAGGCGCGGCAATTTCTATGACGCTGTTATAATGGACCCACCCTCCTACGGGCGCGGCCCAGGCGGCGAGGTATGGAAACTTGAGGACAGCGTTTTTGACCTTGTCAGCCTTTGTGCGCAGGTGCTTTCCGAAAAGCCGCTTTTCTTCCTGCTAAACAGCTATACAACAGGGCTTTCGCCGTCGGTTATGGCTTACATCTTAAGCGAGGTCATAACTCCGCGCTTTGGCGGCGAGGTGACTGCCGATGAGATAGGCCTCCGGGTAGAGAGCAGCAAAATGCCGTTGCCCTGCGGCTCAACGGCCATTTGGACAATTAATAATTAATAATTGAGGTGTTCGCTGTGGGCGGACGGATAAAAAAAGCGTGATATATTAACTGTAAACTGTAAACTGTTAACTGTTAACTGAAAAAGCCGCAAGGGCTTTCAGATATAATTTTAACGGAGGTGTTAAAAATGGGATTTGGTCTTGATGACATCAAAAAGACTATCGACAAGGTCGATGACAAGATACCCGACAAGGTAAAGGACGAGGCTAAAAAGCTTGCCACAAAGGAGAACCTTGAAAAGGTAAAGGACAAGGCTGAGGACATTATCGAAAAGGTAAAGGACAAGTTCGATAAGGACGATGACGACAAGAAGTAATTAAAAGAGGAGCAAGGGTAAGGGGCTGGCAGCCTCTTGCCTCTGACCTCTTACCTCTTACTTCTAAAGGGGTAATAAAATGGACAGTTTTCTTAAAGCCGAGGGGCTTTGGTTTTCATATATAAACGAGGCTGAGGATCCGCCTGTCAAAACCGAGGTTTTGAAGGGGGTAGACCTTGACATCAAAAAGGGCGAGTTTGTGGCGATACTCGGGTATAACGGCTCGGGCAAATCCACGCTTGCAAAATGCTTTAATGCGATAAATATCCCTGAAAAGGGCAAGGCTTATGTTGACGGGATAGACACATCAGATGAGGAAAGGCTGCTTGACATAAGGCAGCGCGTCGGAATGGTGTTTCAAAACCCCGATAATCAGATAGTTGCGACTATCGTTGAGGAGGACTGCGCCTTTGCGCTTGAAAATATGGGCGTTCCCCCTGCCGAGATAAGGCAGAGGGTAGATGATGCGCTCAAAACGGTTGGAATGTATGACTACCGCGAACACGCAGTTCACAAGCTCTCGGGCGGTCAAAAGCAGAGGGTCGCCATTGCAGGCATAATAGCTATGCGCCCCGAATGTATACTGCTTGATGAGCCGACGGCCATGCTTGACCCTGCCGGCAGGCGCGAGGTCATGAAAACGATAAAAATGCTTAACCGCGAGCAGGGCGTCACTATAGTGCTGATAACCCATTATATGGAGGAGGCAGCGCAGGCTGACAGAGTTGTGGTCATAGACTCGGGCGAGATAATGCTGGACGGCGCGCCCAAGCAGATTTTCACGCAGGTGCAGACCTTAAGAAACTTAGGGCTTGACGTTCCGCAGGTGACGGAGCTTTGCTATGAGCTGAAAAAAGCAGGGGTCGATATAGCGCAGGATATCATCGGCGAGGAAGAATGCGCCAAAGCACTTTTTGAGCTTTTAAAGTAGGCGGAGGAAAAAATATGGCAGTTATCAAAACGGAAAACCTCACCTACATCTACGGCGAGGGCACGCCCTTTGAAAAGAGGGCGGTGGATAATGTTTCCCTTGAAATTAATGAGGGGGAGATGATAGGCGTTATCGGGCATACGGGCTCGGGCAAATCAACGCTTATACAGCATTTCAACGGGCTTTTAAAGCCAAGCTCGGGGAATGTTTATATTGACGGCGAAAGGCTTTGGGAGGACAAGGCAAGACTAAGACAGATACGCTTTAAGGTCGGGCTTGTGTTCCAGTACCCCGAATATCAGCTTTTTGAGGAAACGTGCTATAAGGATATAGCCTTCGGCCCCAAAAATATGGGGCTTACGGAAAGCGAGATAGATATAAGGATAAAGGAAACCGCCGAAATGGTCGGGCTTAAGAGTGAGCTGCTTGAAAAGTCACCCTTTGAGCTTTCGGGCGGTCAGAAAAGGCGCGTGGCTATCGCAGGAGTTATGGCGATGCGGCCGAAGGTGCTTATTTTAGACGAGCCTGCATCGGGGCTTGACCCTAAGGGCAGGGAGCAGATACTCACCATGCTTAAAGACTACCATACTGCGACAAAAAGCACGGTAATGATAGTTTCACACTCAATGGAGGACGTAGCGCGCTATGCTGACAGGATACTTGTGATGAATAGGGGCGCACTTTACTGCCTTGACGATACCGAAAAGGTGTTTGCCAAAGCTGATGAGCTTATGGCAATGGGGCTTTCCGTTCCGCAGATAACAAGGGTGTTTGCGCGCCTTAAGGAAATGGGTGTAAGCTTTAATAAGGACGTTTATACCACACCGTATGCCGTTAAAACTATTCTCGAAAGACTGGGAAAGAGCGTGTGAAAGGATTCTTACCTCTAACCTCTAAAAGAAGGACGATATAATTTGATCAAGGATATAACTATAGGGCAGTATTTCCCCGGAAAAAGCCCCGTTCACAGAATGGACCCGAGGGCGAAGATATTGCTTACTGCCGCTTTTATAGTGATGCTGTTTGTATCACATAATATATGGGGCTTGCTCGTAGGGGCGGCCTTTACGCTCGTGACATTCCTGATATCGCGAATTCCGCTAAAGCTTATGTTTAAAAGCTTAAAGCCTATTTTGCCGATAATCATTTTCACGGGGCTTTTGAACCTGTTTTTTATCAAGACGGGCGAGCCGTATTTCAAATGGAAGATATTTCAGGTGACCGATGAGGGCGTAAGCACGGCGGTGTTTATGGCGGTGAGGATAATCTGCCTTATCATAGGCTCATCACTGCTTACCTACACCACCTCGCCGATAGACCTGACTGACGCTATCGAGCGGCTGCTTTCTCCGTTAAAGAAGATAAAGGTTCCCGTTCACGAGCTTGCTATGATGATGACTATAGCTCTGCGCTTTATCCCCACGCTTATTGAGGAAACTGACAAGATAATGAGCGCGCAGAAGGCAAGGGGCGCTGATATGGAAACGGGCTCGCTTATGAAAAGGGCTAAGGCGCTGATACCTATTTTGGTGCCGCTGTTTGTATCATCGTTTCGCAGGGCGGAGGAGTTAGCCCTTGCAATGGAGTGCCGCTGCTATCACGGCGGCGAGGGCAGAACGCGAATGAAACAGCTCCATTTAAGCGCTGTTGACTTTTTTGCGTTTATATTCACGGCGGTGTTCTTTGCAGGGGTGATAGTGCTGAATATCCTCCTTTGAAGTTAACAGGTAACAGTTAACAGGTAACAGTTAACAGTTAACAGTTATTGTGTCAGCTTTGCCGACAAGCCCCATATCGGGCTGTTTACGTGAAATTGCTGCCTGTTATATACAAAATCGCCAAGGAAATAGGCCGAATGGCCATAAGTCCGCCTAAGGCGGACACCTCAACTGTTAACTGTTAATTGTTAACTGTTAACTGTTTAGGCAGACTTAACAAGCTTTCAAAAGAACGATATGCAACAAACATAAAGCTTTCACAAAAGGGTGGTAGAATATATGGATATGATGCCGGGCTTGCTTATGGCAGCCGCACTTGATGAAGAAGAAAAGGAAAAGGGGAGAAAGAAAATGAATGAGATCTACATTTCACCTATACTTAAAAGCCTTATAGGAAAGGAATGCGTAGTTGACAGCGACGAGCTTGACAATGAAAGATGCACCGTTTTAGATGTTGACGCGGTGTGGATAATGCTGCGCATCCACGGCAAAAAGGGTGATGTCACCTTCGTGGAAAAGGTAGACTCCATAAACGAGATACAGGTATTATGAAAAGAAACTTCAAGGTGAAGATGAGCTACTTAGGCACTAACTACCACGGCTTTCAGATTCAGGATAATGCCGTGACGGTGCAGGAAACTGTAGAAAAGGCGCTCTCATCCCTTTTGAATGAGGATATAAAAATATTCGGCTGCTCGCGAACCGATACGGGCGTTCATGCGAGGGAGTTTTATTTTAACTTCTTTACCGAGAACACTATAAACGAGCGCGGCATAATCTTTGGCGGCAACGCAAGGCTGCCCGAGGATATAGCTTTGCACACCTGCGAGCAGGTCGATGACAGCTTTCATGCAAGGTATGACTGCAAGGGCAAGGAATATGAATATATTATCCACAACAGTGAGATAAAAAGCCCCTTTATGGCGGACAGGGCTTATAAAAGCTGGTACCCGATAGATGAAAAAAGGCTTGACAAGGCCGCAAAGCTGTTTGTGGGCGAGCATGATTTCAAGGCATTCTGCTCGACTGACTGCGATAAGGAAAACACGGTGAGGGAGCTTTATTCCTTTGACGTAAGGCGCGAGGGGGAGCTTGTGATATTCACCGTTTCGGGCAGCGGCTTTTTATACAATATGGTTCGCATACTTGTGGGAACGCTGCTTTTTATAAATGACAGCAAGCTTACAGAGCAGGATATAGAAAAGATATTTTTATCAAAGGACAGAACGCGCTCGGGCAAGACAGTCCCTCCGCAGGGGCTTTACTTAAATCGCGTGTTCTATTAAGAAGATGTAAAATCTGGAGGAATAATAAATGGCAAAACGGGCTGTAGAGGATACCGACCTTCGCACTGCCAGAAAAAAGCATAAAAGAAAAAAACAGCTTAAGGCGCTTATCGCGGCGTTTGTTTTACTTATCATCGCGGCGGTGATATTTCTTACCAGAAATATGTGGGTGCCAAAGCTTAAGGGCATATTTGAAAAGCCGCACGGGCTTATCGTCAATGACGGCGAGCTTGCGGCAGGCAACTTTCCGCTGATGCTCTCTGAAAACGGCACGGCAAGGCTGTTTGCTATAGATAATGAGTTTGCCGTGGTGGACGATTCGGCGGTAAGGTTTTATAATATTGCAGGCGAGCAGGAAATGCTCATTCAGCACACGCTTGCGCACCCTGCGGCGGTGGTAGATGACAAAAGGCTGCTCGTTTACGAAAGCGGCGGCTCTAACTTTGAGGTTATAGGCTTTAAAGGGGAAATATACTCCAAAAAGCTTGAAAACAACATTCTGCTTGCGACTATGAAAAACGATATCGTCGCGGTGGTGACTTCAACGGATAAGTATGATGCTTACCTGACAGTTTATAATTCAGACGGCGATGAGATATACAAGTGGGCTGCCAACAAGCGCATTTTAAGCCTTGATATCAAGGAGGACGGCGACGGCTGCTACATATCCACCTTTACATCGGTTGACGGGCAGACGGTCAGCCAGGTGACTGAGCTTGACTTTTCCTCGGATAACGCAGTGCTCACCTCAAAGGAGCTTGACACGCTCGTGCTTAGTGTTATGGGAACTGACACGGGGAAGATATGGGCGATAGGCAACACAAAGCTGTTTACCCTTGACAATGCAGGCAACGTCCTTTCGGAATATGAATACAGGGGCGAGCTTTCGGCTTTCTGCGCGAATGAAAAGGTTTGCGCTGTGGCCTGCAAGGGCATGACAAGGGGAACATCGGAGCTGATGATCGCCCACTGCGACAGCAACGAGATAACGGGCACCGCGTCAATAGATACGGGCGATGTCAAGAGCCTGGAGTGCATGGAGGAGGATATTTTCATGCTCAGCGAGCATAGCGCAGAGTGCTATGACAAGGGCGGCGAGCTTGTGGCAACTGCTGGTGTATCAAACGATTATGTGGACTTTGTTTATCTTGAAGAGTCGCTTATCTTCATAGGCTACAGAGAGATAAACAAGATAAGCTTTGATAAATAATATGGAGGCTTAAATGGCTAATGTAATTGATTTTTTAGCGATACTTATCATAGTTTTGGCTACGCTCGGGTGCTGTTTAAGGGGCTTTGTAAAGACAGTCATAGGTGTTGCGGGAACTGTAGTTGCGGTGATACTTGCAGTAACTATAGGGCTTGCATCATATGAGTCTGTTTATAATAATTTCTTTAAGGACAGCGCTAAGGAAATGGCGCAAAACTTTGTTGAGCAGGTAGATGCAGGCGCTATTATCGGCGATGTGCTAAAGGAAAACGGCGTTTCGGGCGAGCTTGATAGCAAGGAGCTTAACAAGGCCATAGCACAAGAGGGAGATATGGGCAGGAACGTTCAGGTCTACCTTGACAAAAAGGGCATAAAGAGCGAAAAGAGCGCAAGCAAGATAATCGACGAATTTGTAGAAAAGCCGAACGTTTCCGATGAAACGCTTGCAAAATATAATATCGACAGAGAATCCTTCAACAAGGTGGTAAAGGAAAGCGGCGACAAGTTAAAAGAGGCCTTAAGAGCCGCCGCCGAGGAGGACAAGAGCAAGGCCGCCGATTACCTTGAGGAAAAGGTGTTAGCGCCGATAATGAAACGCGTTGTAAGAGATTTTCTTATAGTTATCATATTTGTGGTGCTGAAGATCATAATAAGTATTATTATAGTAGCCTCGGGCGTTATTGACAGATTTGACCTTATCAAGAAAACGGATATGATGCTTGGCGCACTGCTCGGCTTTTTCTGCGGAACGATAACGGTGGTCGTATACGCTTACGCTATGCACGTCTTTATCAAGACAACGGGCGGCGGAATAACACCCGTGACCTCCGAGGTAGTTGAAAGCACTTTCTTCTTCTCGTTATTTTATAAGTTTTTCGGATAATTGACTAAACCAGGTGTCCGCTGACGGCGGACGCAAAAAAACTGTCGATACACCACAGCTTTGCCCGTGACCCGGTTATCTAAGGCATATTAATTGATGTGTCAGGATATGACCATATATATAATCAAAAACAGAACTGATATTTCCAAGCCCGGATGGGCATACCGCGCGCTGCGCGCAAAATAATTGTGCATTGTACATTGTGCATTGTACATTCGGAGAAAGGACGATGACAAATGATGATGTGTTCACGCTGTAAAAAGCGTCCTGCGGTGGTTTTTATCTCGCAGATGAATATGAAAGACCCTACGGCTAAGAAAAATGAGGGGCTTTGCCTTGTCTGCGCTAAGGAGCTTGGCATCTCTCAGGTAGATGACTATATGAAACAAATGGGCATCACCGAGGAGGAGATCCAGGCTATGAGCGATGAGCTTATGAACCTTACAGACGGCGATGATTTTGAAATGGGCGGCTCTAATACCATGCCCAATTTCCTGTCAAACCTATTTGGCGGTGCATTAAACCCGGGCAAGGGCGATGGCTCAAATCCTTTTGCCTCGGCACCTAAGGACAGACCCAAAAAGGAAAAGAAAAAGGAACTTAAGTTCTTAAATAACTTCTGCACGAACCTTACCGAGCGCGCAAGAGAGGGCAAGCTTGATAACATTATCGGGCGAGAGCGCGAGTGTGACAGAGTTATACAAATTCTCTCACGCAGGCAGAAAAACAACCCCTGCCTGATAGGTGAGCCGGGTGTCGGAAAGACTGCCATTGCCGAGGGTATCGCGCAGAGGATAGTTTCGGGCAACGTGCCTTATCATCTTCAGGGCAAGGAGATATATCTGCTCGATCTGACAGCGCTCGTTGCTGGCACGCAGTTTCGCGGGCAGTTTGAGAGCCGCTGTAAGGGGCTTGTCGAGGAGGTAAAGCGAGAGGGGAATATTATCCTCTTTATCGACGAGGTACACACTCTTGTCGGCACGGGCGACAGCGAGGGGACTATGAATGCGGCGAATATCTTAAAGCCCTCACTTTCGCGCGGCGAGATTCAGGTGATAGGTGCAACCACCTTCAAGGAATACAGAAAGCATATCGAAAAGGACGCAGCACTCGAGCGCCGTTTCCAGCCCGTTACGGTAAATGAGCCGACAGTTGACGAAACGGCAGAGGTTTTAAAGGGAATAAGCAAATACTACGAGAAACACCACAGAGTTCACATCGACCCGTATACCTTAAGAATGTGCGCGGTGCTTTCGGAGAGGTATATCAATGACAGATTCTTGCCCGACAAGGCTATCGACCTGCTTGATGAGGCGTGTGCTTTAAGGAGCATAAACACCCCCGAGATAGCGCAGTATGACGAGGGCAACAAGGCACTCAAAGCTCTTAATGACGAGCTTGCCGATATGGAGGCTGCCGATGAGCCCGACTATGAGAAGATAGCCGAGAAAAAGGGCGAGGTATACGCTAAGGAAAACGAGCTTAAAGCACTTGAAGAAAAGCTCGAAACGGTAAATGTCACCGAGGAGGACTTATCCTCGGTAATAGAGCTGTGGACGGGTATACCTGCAAGCAAGATAGCCACAAGCGAATACAGCAAGATACGCGGCCTTAAGGAGGAGCTTTCAAAGCGGATAATCGGGCAGGAGGAGGCTATTGAAAAGGTCTCAAAGGCGATAAGGCGCACGAGAGTTCAGCTTGCAAAGCGCAGGCGGCCTGCATCGTTTATCTTCGTGGGGCCTACGGGTGTCGGAAAGACCGAGCTTGTAAAGGTGCTTGGTGAAACGCTCTTTGATGCGACTGAGCCGCTTATAAGGGTAGATATGTCGGAATATATGGAAAAGCACTCCGTTTCAAAGCTCATCGGCTCACCTCCGGGATATGTGGGGTTTGATGATGCAGGGCAGCTTACCGAAAAGGTGCGCCGCCGCCCCTACAGCGTTATCCTCTTTGACGAGATAGAGAAAGCACACCCCGATGTTATGAATATTCTCTTGCAGATACTTGACGAGGGCAAGATAAATGATTCGCAGGGCAGGAGCGTCAGCTTTGAGAACACCGTGATAGTTATGACCTCAAACGCAGGCTCGACCGACAAGGACACGGGTGTCGGCTTTAACAAGACCGATGAGGAGATATCGTCCGATAAGGCTATGAAGGCACTCAGGGATTTCCTGCGCCCCGAGTTCTTAGGGCGTATCGACGAGGTCATCGTATTCAAGCCGCTGACCGAGGAGGACTATGCGAAGATAGCGGCACTTATGCTTGACGAGATGAAGGAGCCGCTTGAAGAAAAGAACATAAAGCTCAGCTACGATGACAAGGCGCTTAAGGCAATAGCTAAAAAGAGCCACTCAAAGCACCTGGGTGCGCGTGACATAAGGCGAGTTATCCGCGCGGAGGTAGAGGACAAGATAGCGTCTATCCTTATCGACTCTGACGACAAGATATCTGCCGCAGCTATTTCGGCAGATGATGAGGGCGAGATAACGGTTTCGACCTTATAAGGGGTTTGCGCTGGGGGTGAGCATGACCCGACATATTTATCAATTAGCAAAGGAAGTTTATTATGCACACAGCAATACGCAGAGTGGAGATAAGTGACATTGCCGAGAACGGAAAGATGCGCCTGAGCGCTCTGCTCGATATGATGCAGGACATTGATTTTGACCATTTACAGAGCGAGCCTGCGCTTGCGCCGTATTTCAGCTCGACGGGCAATGTTATGTTTTTGGTTTCCCGTCAGGCTGATATTTTAAGGCTGCCCGAGTACGGCGAGGAGCTTACCGTTTCGACATGGTGCTACGAGCTTAAGCGAATGTACGGCTACCGAAACACGACTATCACCGACAAGGCAGGGAATATCTGTATGCAGGGCTACGAGGTGGGCGCTTTTGCAGAGCTGCCCTCACAGCGCCCCGTGAAAATAGAACAGTCAGTCGCGGACAGCGTGCAAAAGCAGCCGCAGCTTGATATGGAATACACCCCGAGAAAGATAGCTCTGCCCGATAAAGCGCCCGATATAACAGCGCCGCTGAAGGTTTACAGCAGCTTTATTGATATGTACGGCCACGTCAACAACGCGCGCTATACCGAGCTTGCAGAGGACTTTATCCCGAAGGACAGAGAGGTCAGCCGCCTGCGCGCGGAATACAAGCTGCCGCTTAAAAAGGAAAAAGCGCAGGCAAAGGTATGGGAAAGCGAGAGTTCCTATATTGTAGAAATAGACAATGCAGAGGGCAAATGCTGCTGTATAATTGAGTATACTTTTGTGTAAAATGCATAATCGGCGTATGGGAAATGCGCCGATTTTTATTGTTACTAACAAAAACCATATAATCCTATTGACAAAGTAGGGAATATGTGTTATTATGTAATCACGGTAAAGACTACTAATCCTATATGAAATAAACGTTAAGAAAGGAAATGGTTATTATGGCAAATGTAAAGACAAATGTATCCGAGCTTATCGGCGGCACACCTCTGCTTGATGCGGCGCGCTTTGTAAAGAACGAGGGCGTAAATGCAAGAATACTTGCAAAGCTTGAGCTTTTTAACCCTGCCGGCTCTGTTAAGGACAGAGTTGCAAAGGCTATGATAGAGGACGCCGAGAAAAAGGGCATTTTAAAAGAGGGTGCTACGATAATCGAGCCTACATCGGGCAATACGGGCATAGGCCTTGCGGCTGTAGGTGTTTCAAAGGGGTATACGGTAATACTCACAATGCCCGAAACGATGAGCGTTGAGAGAAGAAACCTCCTCAAAGCATACGGCGCAAAGGTAGTGTTGACAGAGGGCGCAAAGGGCATGAAGGGCGCTATTGCAAAGGCTGACGAGCTTTCAAAGGAGATAGATAATTCCGTTATCTTAGGGCAGTTTGTAAACCCTGCCAACCCGACAGCCCACTACGAAACAACAGGCCCCGAGATCTGGGAGGATACTGACGGCAAGGTTGATATCTTCATTGCAGGTGTCGGCACGGGCGGAACAGTTTCGGGTGTCGGCAGATACTTAAAGGAGAAAAACCCGAACGTCAAGGTAGTTGCGGTAGAGCCCGAGACATCTCCCGTGCTTTCCGAGGGCAAGTCGGGGCCGCATAAGATTCAGGGCATCGGCGCAGGCTTTGTACCCGATACGCTTGACACAAAGGTTTACGATGAGGTAATAAAAGTCCCCAACGAGGGCGCATTCCAAAAGGGTGCAGCGTTTGCAAGGGCTGAGGGTGTGCTTGTCGGTATTTCCTCGGGCGCTGCACTTTACGCGGCAGTAGAGCTTGCAAACCGCGAGGAGAACAAGGGCAAAACGATAGTAGCCCTCCTCCCCGACACGGGTGAGAGATACCTTTCCACTGCGCTTTTTGACTGAGAAGACATTTCATAATTACTCCTCATAAATATCTAAAAAACGGCTCGCTTGTAAAAAAGCGGGTCGCTTTTTTAATTAATAATTAATAATTAATAATTGAGGTGTGCGGCTTTGCCGCACGGATTTTAATGTTGGGGGCTTATTACGCTCCATAACCAAAAATTCCCCGAAGGCAAAGCCCTCGGGGAAATAATTGTGCATTGTACATTGTAAATCGTACATTGTGCATTGTACATTGTATCAGATGTACCTCTTGATACACTCAATTCTGCTGTATGTAAGAACATTTGAAAGGTTAGAGATAACGATACCCGTTTCCTCACACTGCGCCTCTACCATTCTGCCGTCGCCTAAATAGATGCCGACGTGGTAGATAGATGCGATAGTGCCGTAGCCGAAGAATATAACGTCGCCCGGGATCATATCATTATATGAAACGCTCGTGCCGTAGTAGGCCTGCGATGCCGCGTAGTGGGGGAGGCTCATGCCTATCTGCCCGTAGGAGAGCATTACAAGACCCGAGCAGTCAGTCGCGCGGAAGTTCGAGCCTGCCCAAACGTAAGCGCCGCCGACATTTGAAAGCGCGTAGTTAAGCACGGTATCTATCTTCGCCTGACGTGATGCATCGTTTGATATGTTAGATGTTGGCGGTGCAACGGAGGGTGCCTGCGTTGTTGTCATTATAGCAGGTGCAGGGCTCCAATCCCAGTCATCGCCGTCGTCTTCATCGTCCCATTCGTCCCAGCCCTGTGTGTAAACGGGCGCAGGTGTCGTGGTAGTTGTAGTTGTGGTAGTTGTCGTGGTGGTAGTCGCAGTCTTTGCCTCTTCGGATACCTTTGATATCTTAGCCTTAAGCTCATCAGCCTGCGCGTCAAGCTCTGCCTTGTCAAAGGTAAGCTCCTGCAAGGTCTTGTCAGATTCCTCTCTTAAGTAGTCAAGCTTTAATTTCTGCGCAGTGAGGTCATCATTCTGCTCCTGGAACTCCAAGCTCTTTGCCTTAAGCGTTTCCGACTGCGCCTGCAATTCCGTCTGCTTTTGTTCAAGCTCGTTTTTCTGCGCTATAAGCTCATCAAGTGCCTTGTTATCGTGGTTTGCAACTCTCTTTATAAGCTCCAGCCTCATCAGAACGTCATAAAAGTCGGTAGAGTTCATTATCATATCGGTATAGCTCTCAGTACCTGCAACATACATAGCCCTGAGCCTTCCGCAGAAATCATTGAGCCCGTCCTTTATCTCGGTTTCCTTGACCTCTATCTGGTGCTTTGTTTCATAAAGCTCGGCAACAAGTGCCGTCATTTCGTCCTCTGTCTTTTTGATATTAGTCTCAACAAGCTCTATTTTCGCCTCAACAGTATCTATCTGTTCATTGATAGCGTCAAGCTTTTCTACCTGCGCCTCGATATCCTCTGCCTTAGCGTTTATCTTTTTATCAAGCTCCTCCTGCTTTTCATCAAGCTTAGCAAGCTTTGCCTTATACTCATCGGGGGTAGCGCTTACCTGCTGAACAGCGCTGTTGGCAGCCCCGCCCATAACACTGAGTGTTATGATCATTGCAGCGCAGATCGCCGCCATTTTTTTGATCCTTGCTTTTATATACATTTTTATCAAACTCCAAAATTATCTTTAGGCATAGTTAGCCACTCAAAATGTTTACGATTTGTAATTATTATACACCCTAATGTAATTTTTGTCAAGGGTTTTCACCTAAAATTCACCAAACGAGTACGAAATTTTGTAGGGTTGGTCGATTTTCTGCTGAAATGGCAATTTATGGCGGTTACAAATCGTAACTTTTAGCCGCGAAGGGGTGCGAAGGGGGTACGGGGGGCGACCGCAAAGCCCCCCGACAATAGCGCTCTGTCAGGAGCGCTATTGTATCCCCTCCCGAGCAATAAACTAAGGCTTTGGTTATCGCTCCCGAGGGATTTAAGCCGCCTGCGGCGGCTTATTGGGGGCTTTCCGGTCGCACTCAAACCCCTTCGCCCAACAAACTCTGATTTGTTTCGGGAGCGTTTTGTGGTAGGGGGAGTAAAATATACAATTTTGCAGGATTTGAGCTTAAAAAATTCATATTTGTACTATTTACAAAAGAAACGTAATATGGTATAATATATGTTGAAAGTTTTGGAATTAAAGGAGGAGAGCATGGTGCAAAAGGCATACCTTATTCTGGAAAACGGTACTATATTTGAGGGTAAAAGCTTTGGCGCAAGCGGTGAGGCTGTCGGTGAGATCGTTTTTACTACCGCTATGACAGGCTACCTTGAAACACTTACCGACCCCAGCTATTATGGGCAGATAGTTTGTCAGACATTCCCTCTTATCGGGAATTATGGCGTTATTCCTGCTGATTTTGAGAGCAGCCGCCCTCATCTTAAGGGCTATATTGTTAGAGATAGGTGTCAAGAGCCCAGCAATTTCAGGTGCGAGGGTGATCTTGACACTTTTTTAAAGAAAGAGGGTATCGTGGGCATCTATGGTATCGACACAAGGGCGCTTACTAAGATAGTGCGCGAGTACGGCGTTATGAACGGCAAGGTGGTAACTGAGGGCGCAGGCTCGGGCTTTGGCTTATCGGAGCTGAAAAACTACACTATCAAGGACGCAGTGGAAAACACCACCTGCAAGGAGGAGCATACCGAGAGCCCAGTTAAGGTAAAAAGAAAGGTAGTGCTGTGGGATTTCGGCGCTAAGGCGAATATTGAGAGGGAGCTGCTTGCAAGAGGGTGCGAGGTGACTGTCATTCCTGCGGGCACTAAGGCGGAGAGGATATTTGAGCTTGCCCCCGACGGGTTAATGCTTTCAAACGGCCCCGGCGACCCTGCCGAGAATGTCGGCATAATAGAGGAGCTTAAAAAGGTAATGGAGAAAAAGATACCTACCTTTGGCATATGCTTAGGGCATCAGCTGCTTGCACTTTCGCAGGGAGCAGTGACTTCCAAGCTTAAGTACGGCCACAGAGGTGCTAACCAGCCCTGCGAGAATGTCGAAACGGGCAGGGTATATATCACCAGCCAGAACCACGGCTATGCGGTAAATAATGACAGTTTAAAAGATGGCGCAAAGGTGTGGTTTGTAAACGCAAACGACGGCACCTGCGAGGGGATAAAATATGAAAATATCCCTGCATTCTCGGTGCAGTTCCACCCCGAGGCCTGCGGCGGCCCTCTTGATACGGGCTTTTTATTCGATGAGTTTATGGAGCTGATAGACGGTAATTAATGTACAATGCACAATGCACAATTGCGGTGTGGGCTGCGCCCACGATAGTATGATTTGGCTTTAGCTGCTTTGTTTAAGGAGGGGAAAGCAATGATGTATCCATTTATGACACTTGATGATGAAACAGAGATAACCCATTCAGAGTATCTTAATAACGGAAGGGTCAAGGTTTATATTGAAAAGCCTGATGAAAAGGATTGCTTTCATCACATGACGTTGTTTCTTCCAGACTATTCTTTAGAGGAATGCTTTGGGTTTGATGATGAGGAAACAGCAAGGTATTTAGACTTCATTCGCTCGGTCGCACATTTGATACTTGAATTTTCCAAAGAGGGTGGGTTTGATAATGCCTCAGGTCTTTAAGATAGGCTCCTATTGGGTCTATTTCTGGTCAAATGAAAATGACCCTTTAGAGCCGATACACGTTCATGTTGCAATGGGCAGGCCTCAGCCTAATGGTACAAAAATCTGGATAACTAAAGCAGGTAAGTGCCTTGTGGAAAATAATGATTCGCATATTCCCGAAAGGGTGCTTAGAAACATCGTGCGCATTATCGAGGCAAGAAGTGATGAAGTCATAAATAAGTGGCAAAGCCATTTCGGAGAGGTCAGATATTACTGTTGATCTGTCCTTTAAATAAGTAAATTTTGGGAGGTTTTTTATATGCCTTTAAATAAAGATATCAAGCGCGTTCTCGTTATCGGTTCGGGGCCTATCGTTATAGGTCAGGCGGCTGAGTTTGACTACGCGGGAACGCAGGCTTGTCGGGCGCTTAAAGAGGAGGGTCTTGAGGTCATTCTCATAAACTCAAACCCTGCTACCATTATGACCGACAACCATATGGCGGACAAGATCTATATCGAGCCGCTTACCCTTGAAACGGTAAAGCGCGTTATCAAAAAGGAGAGGCCTGACTCTATCCTTTCGACTTTGGGCGGACAGACGGGGCTTACCCTTTCAATGCAGCTTGCTAAGGAGGGCTTTCTTGACAAGTATGGCGTAAAGCTTTTGGGTGCGAACCCCGAAACTATCGACAAGGCTGAGGACAGGCAGATGTTTAAGGACACTATGGAGTCTATCGGCCAGCCCTGTATTCCCTCGCGTGTTGTCAACGATGTCGAGTCGGCTGTCGAGTTTGCAAATGAGGAGGGGATAGGCTATCCTCTCATTATCCGCCCTGCATTCACCTTGGGCGGCACAGGCGGCGGTATAGTCAATAATGAGGAGGAGCTTAGGGAGATAACAAGAAACGGCCTCTACCTTTCTCCGATAACTCAGGTGCTTGTCGAAAAATGTATCGCAGGCTGGAAGGAGATAGAGTTCGAGGTAATGCGTGACTCTAAGGGCAATGTTATCACAGTCTGCTCTATGGAGAATTTTGACCCCGTAGGTGTGCATACGGGTGACTCTATCGTTATAGCGCCCTGCGTGACGCTTGCCGATAAGGAATATCAGATGCTGCGCTCGGCGGCACTTAAGATAATAGATACATTAAAGGTAGAGGGCGGCTGTAACTGCCAGTTTGCATTAAACCCCGAAACATTTGACTACGCGGTAATTGAGGTTAACCCCCGTGTTTCGCGCTCTTCGGCTTTAGCGTCAAAGGCTACGGGCTACCCGATAGCTAAGGTCGCAGCTAAGATAGCTATAGGCTATACCCTTGATGAAATAAAGAACGCCGTAACGGGCAAGACCTACGCTTGCTTTGAGCCTGCGCTTGACTATGTGGTAGTCAAGCTGCCGAAATGGCCTTTTGATAAGTTTGTATACGCTAAGCGCGAGCTTGGCACGCAGATGAAGGCGACGGGCGAGGTAATGGCTATCGGCACGACATTTGAGCAGGCTATAATGAAAGCCGTCCGCGGTGCGGAGATAGGGCATGACTGCCTTATATCCCCTAAGTTTGCAGATATGAGCGATGAGGAGATACACAATAAGCTGCATGAGTGCAACGATGAGCGACTGTTTGTCGTTTACGAGGCATTAAGGCGCGGTGTTACGGTAGATGAGATACACACTGTTACTATGATAGATGAGTGGTTCCTCTATAAGCTCACAAAGCTTATAGATGTAGAGCGCGAGCTTTCAAAGGGGCTGCTTAACTACGAGCTTTATACCGAGGCGAAAAAGATCGGCTACCCCGACAGCGTTATCGAGCGTCTTTCGGGCTGTATGGTGGAAAAGCCGCTGTCTGCCGTTTATAAAATGGTAGATACCTGCGCTGCCGAATTCTCCGCGCAGACACCCTATTTCTACTCGACCTATGATAATGATGACGAGGCGGCAGAATTTATCGCAAATAAGGGCAGCACTAACAAGACGGTTATAGTTTTCGGCTCGGGGCCTATCAGGATAGGGCAGGGCATCGAATTTGACTATGCATCTGTCCACTGCGTCTGGGCGCTTAAGGAAAAGGGCTATGACGTGGTAATAGTCAATAATAACCCCGAAACTGTTTCTACCGACTTTGATACGGCTGACAGGCTTTATTTCGAGCCGCTAACAAACGAAGATGTCTACAACATAATAAAGGTAGAAAAGCCCTACGGCGTTGTAGTTGCCTTCGGCGGACAGACGGCTATAAAGCTGACAAAGTTTTTGGCGCAAAAGGGCGTAAATATCTTAGGCACACCGCCCGATTCAATTGACGCGGCGGAGGACAGAGAGCGCTTTGACGAGCTGCTTGAAAAACTTCACATAAAGCGCCCGAAGGGTGATACCGTAATGACCTGTGAGCAGGCGCTTGCGGCGGCTAATGAGATAGGCTACCCCGTGCTTATGCGCCCTTCCTACGTTTTGGGCGGACAGAATATGATAATCGCCTTCAATGATGACGATATCAAGGAATATATGGCGATAATCTTAGAGCAGGGAATAGAGAACCCCGTGCTGATAGATAAGTACCTTATGGGAACAGAGCTTGAAATCGACGCTATCTGCGACGGCGAGGAGATACTTATCCCCGGTATCATGGAGCATATCGAGAGAACGGGTATCCACTCGGGCGACTCTATAGCCGTTTATCCTGCGTGGAACGTTTCCGACAGCCTTATGAGAAGGATAGTTGACTGCTCCAAAAAGCTCGCAGTCGCGCTCAACACAAAGGGGCTTGTGAATATCCAGTATATAGCATATAATGACGAGCTTTATATAATCGAAGTAAACCCTCGCTCGTCAAGAACTATCCCCTATATATCAAAGGTTACGGGCGTGCCTATGGTAGACCTTGCAACGCACTGTATGCTCGGCGAAAAGCTGAGCGATATGGGCTACGGTACGGGGCTTTATAGAAATTCGCCCTATGTTGCAGTCAAGGTGCCTGTGTTCTCATTTGAAAAGCTCATTGACGTTGATAACCAGTTAGGCCCCGAGATGAAATCCACGGGCGAGGTGCTTGCGGTATCATCATCACTTGAGGAGTCGCTTTATAAAGGCCTTATCGCGGCAGGCTATAAGCTCGGCAAAAAGGGCGGCGTGTTCATAACCGTGCGTGACAGTGACAAAAAGGAAATTCCGCAGACGGCTAAAAAATTCCTTGACCTCGGCTTTAAGATATATGCCACAAAGGGAACTGCGGCAGTTCTGAAGGAGCACGGCATTCCTGCCGAGGTAGTTCCGAAGATACACGAGAGCGACCATAATACCTTAACGCTTATCGAAAGCGGCAAGGTGGGGTATGTTATCTCAACCTCCTCAAAGGGCAGGATACCTACGAGGGATTCCGTCAAGATAAGAAGAAAGACAGTAGAGTGGAATATTCCCTGCCTGACATCTATCGACACGGCTAACGCCATTGCCGACTCTATCCGCTCAAAATTTACCGAAAGCACTACCGAGATAGTTGATATAAACCATATGCGTACCGAAAAGCATAAGATAGAGTTTACAAAAATGCACGGCTGCGGAAATGACTATGTTTACATCAACTGCTTTGAGCAGACTGTCGATAACCCCGAGGGTCTTGCACTCGAACTTTCCGACAGGCATTTCGGTATCGGCGGTGACGGTATTATCCTCGTTTGCCCGTCAGATGTGGCAGACGGAAAGATGCGCATTTTCAACCTTGACGGCTCTGAGGCGAAGATGTGCGGAAACGGCATAAGGTGCGTTGCGAAATTTATGCGCGACAACGGTATAGTTGACCGCGATGAAATGAAGATAGAAACGCTAAGCGGCATTATGAGCATTTCTCTGCGCCGCCACTACGGTCAGGTAAACGGCGCTACCGTCAATATGGGAAAAGCGATACTTAAACCCTCGCTTATACCGACAACGCTTAACGAGGACGAAAAGGGGCTTGTAGTTGACAGACCCTTGCAGGTGGGCGATGAAACGTATAATGTCACCTGCGTATCAATGGGCAACCCTCACTGCGTTACGTTTATGAACAACATTGACGGCATTGACATTGAAAGCTTAGGGCCGAAATTTGAGTTCAACGCCGTATTCCCCGACAGAGTTAACACCGAGTTTATCAAGGTCATCGACGAGCACACTCTTAAAATGAGAGTATGGGAGCGCGGCTCGGGCGAAACGTGGGCTTGCGGAACGGGTGCCTGCGCGGCGACAGTCGCGGCAGTGCTTAACGGCTACTGCGAGAAGAATGCCGATATCACCGTTCATCTGCGCGGCGGCGACCTTGTTATCAAGGTTACAGACGATGCAGTCTACATGACGGGCAACGCGGTAACGGTGTTCAAGGGTGAGATAACGGTTTAATGCACAATGCACAATGAACAATGTACAATGAACAATGAACAATTAACAATTAACAATTAACAAAGGGATAACCGTAATAAAACTAAAGAAAGAAGTGTATATGATGGTAAAGGTAAACGAAAACTATTTGAAACTTGAAAAGAATTATCTTTTCATAAACATTGCAAAGAAGGTAAACGCCTACAAGGAGGCGCACCCCGAGGCTGACATTATCAGAATGGGCATTGGTGACGTTACTCTGCCTATCTGCAAGGCGGCTGTTGACGCTATGAAAAAGGGCGCTGATGAAATGGGCGTCAAGGAGACCTTCAAGGGCTATGAGGACAGCGGCGCAGGCTATGATTTTCTGCGCGAGGCAGTCGCAGGCTACTACAAGAGCTTTGGTGTAGATGTTGCAGTTGATGATATAAGAATAAACGACGGCGCTAAGGCTGACTGCGGAAATATCGTTGACATCTTCGGTGATGATAACACTATCCTTATCACTGACCCTGCTTACCCCGTTTATGTTGACTCAAACAGAATGAGCGGCAGAAAGGTCATCTTCGCTGACTCCACCGAGGAGAACGGTTTCTGCGCTATGCCTGATGACAGCGTTAAGGCTGATATAATCTACCTCTGCTCGCCCAATAACCCGACGGGTGCGGCTTATAACTTCGAGCAGCTCAAAGCGTGGGTGGATTACGCTAACAAAAACGGCTCGGTTATTATCTATGATGCGGCATACGAGGCATTCATCACAGAGGACAACATTCCGCGCAGCATTTATGCGATAGAGGGCGCTAAGACCTGCGCTATCGAGATGTGTTCGCTTTCTAAGACCGCAGGCTTTACGGGAATGCGCTGCGGCTACACTGTAGTTCCCGAGGAGCTTGTTGTAAAAGCATCTGACGGCAGCGACGTTTCCTTAAAGCAGCTGTGGAACAGGCGCGAGGGCAGCAAGTTTAATGGTGTAAGCTACCCCGTACAGTGTGCGGCTGCTGCCGTTTTCACCCCCGAGGGGCAGGAGCAGATAAAGGTAAACATCAGCTACTATCAGAATAACGCAAAGACTATCGCAGCAGCCCTTGACGAGCTTGGTATCAAGTACACGGGCGGCAAGAACAGCCCCTATATCTGGCTAAAATGCCCGAACGGCATGGGCTCGTGGGAGTTTTTTGACCTTCTGCTTGAAAAGGCAAACGTAGTCGGCACCCCGGGTGCAGGCTTTGGCAAAAACGGCGAGGGCTGGTTCAGACTCACATCATTCGGTGATAAGGACAGAACTTGTGAGGCTATGGAAAGACTTAAGAAGATACTTAAATAACAGGCGATATCGCCGTAAACAGTAAAGCGTTAGTATCCGGGTGCGGAAATTTTGGATTTCCTGCACCCGTTTTCTTTTTTTCGGGGTATATATTATAAAAGCAGCAACAATATCAAATTATATTTATAATTGGAGGTAATCACTATGCCAAAGACGGCTGTAGAAGTTAAGGAATTATTTAAAGGATTAAAAGAAGGTATCGCTGAGAAAACTACCGAGCAGACAGAGCTCAGAACCGCAATGACCGTTCTGATATACCATTGTAACAGATACGATCATATAGACAACGGGCTGGAAGTAAATGAAAAAGATTATGATGACGAACTTGAATTCGATAAAGAAAAGAAAAAGAAAAAGGCTGAGATAGCAGCTATCTATATTGAAAGAATAAAGCTGCTTAATGAGATAAACGAAAAGGCAAATGTTCTGGGCGATGACCCCGACGCTAATAAGGTTAAGAAAGCCGTTGGTGAGCTTAGCGAGGAATATCTCAAGGCACTTACCGATTATGAGAACGAGAAAGAGAATGAGGCTATCGACAAGGATTATAATAATTATTCCGCTTATGAGAAAAAGGCGTATACCGAGCTTAAGAATGAGGGGCTGAGGACTATCGCGGGCGAGTACGGCAACCATGATAATATAGATGAAGATGTGTATTTTGCGCAGCAGAAGGAGCTGCTTGCCAATATGGCGGCTAAATCCATCGCACTTCATACACTCGGCCGTACATACAGAAGTATGATCCACGCTGATGAAACGATGACTGAAAAAGAAAAGGATAAGCTTGCAAAGGATCTCTTCGGCAAGGACGGTCAAAAGGTCTTTAATGAGAAAGGCATACAGGCTCAGCTTGATGATATAAAGAACAGTGCAAACTTCAAGCAGATGATGAGCGAGGTCAATGACTGGGATGAGTTTATGAACCTGAAGGACGAGGCAAGCTATGCAAATAATTTCATTATTGACCGACTTGCAAAGGCTACCAAGACAGTTCTTGAAGCTGAAAACCCCAAGCCGGCAGTGCAGCAGCCTAATAAGATCGTAAAGACCAACAATTTCAAGCTGTAATAAAAAAGATATAAAAAAGCCCGGGGCAGCGCCTCGGGCTTTAAATGTTTTTAAATGTCAGATCAGTTGTTGACCAACTTATCCTCTTCGTTGTTCCAGCTGTAGAGCTTTCTGATCTCCTTGCCGACCTTCTCGGAAGGATGCTCAGCGTGGAGCTTTCTCATAGCCTTGAAGTGAACCTGACCGCCTGCCGAGCTCATGTCAAGCAGGAATTCCTTAGCAAAGCTGCCGTCCTGAATGTCTGCAAGAACCTTCTTCATAGCCTTCTTTGTATCCTCAGTGATGATCTTCGGGCCTGTTACATAGTCGCCGTACTCAGCAGTGTTGGAGATAGAGTATCTCATGCCCTCAAAGCCTGACTGATAGATAAGGTCAACGATGAGTTTCATCTCGTGAATGCACTCAAAGTAAGCGTTTCTCGGGTCATAGCCTGCCTCAACGAGTGTTTCAAAGCCTGCCTGCATCAAAGCGCAAA
>JAGBNQ010000034.1 GCA_017634275.1 Ruminococcus sp.
ATATTTTTAATTCTTCATTTTATATTATTTAACGTAAAATTGGAATTTGTGGGGGTGTGTAAGTTGTTGAGGGGCGCACCGCGACGGGGGTAGGGGGGGCGACCGCAACGCCCCCCGATAAGTCCCTCGGAGCGCTGAACAAAGCCTTAGCTTAACGCTTGTTATATAAGCTTTTATATTTGCTCACGCTCAAAGCTAAGGATAAAGTCAAAGCAAGCCTCGCGCCATTTTTCGGGGGCTTTGCGGTCGCCCCCGAACCCCTTCGCACGCTCCCCCCTGCGCCCCTGCAAACTCCGGTTTCTTTAACCTTACAAAATTGTAATATTCCGTAATATTAAAAGAGCGACAAGTGGGTTTTTTCGCGGTATAATAAGACCATAGCAAAGAGAAAGGAAGTAGGTCTTATGGAAAAGATGCTTTTGATAGCGGAGTTTATTCTGTTTATCGTGATACTGCTGATGCTGCCGATAAGGATAGCTTTATGTGCTGCGAAGAGAAAAATAATAAACAAAGTGCATAACAAAAGAAAAGGAGAAACAAAACAATGGAGCTTTTGAAGATAGACCATATAGAGAAATATTACGGCAGCCGTTCAAGCCTTACTAAGGCGATAGATGATATCTCACTTTCAATTGCAGAGGGCGAGTTTACGGCGATAATGGGTGCATCGGGCAGCGGAAAAACTACCCTTTTGAACGTTATCTCAACTATCGACAGAGTAACGGCAGGGCATATCTTTCTTGAAAAAACCGATATCACCGAGCTTAAGGGAAAGGAACTCAATAAATTCAGGCGCGATAAGCTCGGCTTTATCTTTCAGGATTTTAATTTGCTCGATACCCTTACAGCCTATGAGAATATAGCGCTTGCACTCACCATAAAAAGGCTCGGCTTTAAGGAGATAGATGAGGCTGTTAACAGAGTGGTGGCTCAGCTTGAAATAACCGATGTTTTGCAAAAATACCCCTATCAGATGTCGGGCGGACAGAAACAGAGGGTAGCCTCCGCAAGGGCGATAGTTACATCGCCTAAGCTTGTGCTTGCTGACGAGCCTACGGGCGCTCTTGACTCAAAAAGCGCTAAGCTTTTGCTTGAACGCTTTAGTTTCCTAAACCGCGAAAATAAAGCCACTATCCTTATGGTAACGCATGACAGCTTTACTGCAAGCTATGCCCGGCGCGTTGTCTTTATCAAGGACGGAAAGGTTTTCAGCGAGCTTTCACGCGGCGATAACACAAGAAAGCAGTTTTTCGACAGAATAATAGATGTTGTGACCTTGCTTGGGGGTGACGTAAGCGATGCTCTTTAAGCTGACAGTAAGTAACATCAAAAAAAGCCTGCGCGACTATGCGGTTTATTTCTTCACGCTTATTATCGGCGTTTCGATATTTTATGTGTTTAACGCTATTGAGTCGCAGACGGCTTACCTTAATGTTTCTCGTGACACAAGAGAGGTAATAAAGATAATCAACAAGATACTCTCGGGCGTGTCGGTGTTCGTGGCGGTAGTGCTGGGGCTTTTGATAGTTTATGCAAGCCGCTTTCTTATGAAAAGGCGAAACCGCGAATTTGCCCTCTACCTCACCCTCGGCATGAGCAAGAGCAGGATATCGCTTTTGCTGCTCACCGAAACTGTTATGATAGGCGCAGGCTCGCTCGTTGCAGGGCTGCTTATAGGTGCCGGGCTCTCGCAGGTGTCAAGCGCGCTCGTGGCAAGCCTTTTTGAGGCGGATATGTCGGAATACCATTTTAACATCTCACAGAGCGCTATAGTCAAAACGCTTATCTATTTCGGGATAATGTACCTTGTGGTAATGCTTTTCAACACTGTGATGATAGGCAGAAGAAAGCTTATCGACCTTATGAATGCAGGCAAGCGCTCTGAAGAGCTTAAGGTCAAAAACCCCGTGGTTTGCGTTATAATGTTTATGATCGCGGCAGCAGCGCTCGGCTTTGCATATTACATGGTGGGCTGGAGAACTACCGAGCTTGAAGAAAGCACATTTTTCACCTACATCGCAATAGGGTGTGTATCAACGTTCCTTATCTTCCGCTCGGTCTCGGGGCTGATGCTCAGGATCTTCATGTCCGCTAAGAGCGTTTATTACAAGGGGCTTGGCTCCTTTACCTTTAGGCAGCTAAGCTCTAAGGTGAATACTATGGTCTTTTCGATGACGCTTATCTGCCTTATGCTTTTTGTGACGATATGCGCCCTTTGCAGCGCCTTTACGATAAGAAACTCCCTCAACAGGGTCCTCAACGAATGCTGCCCTGCCGATTATCAGGCGGTAATGAGTATGTATTATAATGGCGAGGAATATATGGTGCTTGATTATATCCCCCTTGACGATGAAAAGATCTATGAGGAGGCAGGCATAGACCCCGAGGACTATTTTGAAGAATATGCTCTTACAAGGGCGGTATATGACAGCAGCCTCAACTATGAGGGCTTTTACGGGGAGTATCTTGATGAACTGTTAGCACTTGACGATGATGACTCCGACGGCGGCCTCGACTTGCAGGAGGAGCCGCTGATATCAATAACAGATTACAATAAGCTTATGGAAATTTACGGCAGAGAAAAGGAAACTCTCGGGGAGAATGAATACTTTGAGCTTTGCAACGTGAAAAAAAGTGAAGTGCCGAGAAACTATATGCTTAAAAAGGGAAAGGAGATAACCGCATTCGGTGTTACCCTTAAGCCTAAGTATGATGAGTGCATAAACGGCGTAATAGAGCTTTTTGACAGCTATAACAATGTCGGTGTTACTGTAGTTCCCGACAGCGTTGCCGCTAAGGCAGAGGCAGGTGTATATTACCTTACGGGCAATTTTAACACAGATGACAAGCAAAAGATAAGCTCATACATTCAAAAGCTTAGCAGCGAGGCGCCGAACCCCGTATTATCAGCGCTTAATAAAGAGTATGAAAAGTATGATGACCAAAGCATAGGCTTTACCTACTATGCAGTAACAAAGCGGCAGTTTGGAGAGGCAAACATCGGCATAAAGGCACTTGTTACATTCTTAGGGCTTTATGTAGGCGTGGTATTTCTTATAACAAGCGGCGCTGTGCTTGCACTCAGGTCACTTTCTGATGCCTCCGACAGCATCGGCAGATATGAGATGCTAAGAAAGATAGGCGCGGACGAGCGAGATATCGATCATTCACTTTTCCTGCAAACTGTAATGTTTTTCGCACTTCCCTTGCTGCTTGCGATATTCCACTCGCTTTTCGGAATGAAATTTGCATATTTCTTCCTCGGAATGTACGGTGTGACAGCCATTATCCCCTCTATACTGATGACGGGCGGAATAATCCTTTTCATCTTTGGCGGCTATTTCCTTATCACCTACATTTGCAGCAGGCTTATTATAAAGTCGGAAATCAGATAGCTTTATACACCTTCGCTTATCAGGGCGAGGGTGTTTTTATGATCCGGTGTCGGCTGATACTAAAATATTCCTGCTCGCTCTTGTTCAAATCGGCATTGTAATCAAAATGTAATCATTCCCGTTAAAGTGCTTATTTACTGAGTTTGCTTATGTGTATAATGCATAAATGTTCTAAAAATAAATGAACAAATTATTGACAAGGGGAATAGTGTATGTTATAATACTAAAGGTAATATAGGTTAATAGGCTTTATGCCTTGAATCGGCAATTTTTAGAAAAGGGATGAGTTATTTGACAGAGCTTGAAAAAATGCAACAGACTGTCACCTATTGCGAGCGTTATTTCGAGTTTGAGGACGCGGTAACGGTCAATCAGGAAAATATAGAGTATCTTAAAACGTATCTCCACGATAATGATTATGTTGTCAAAAATTTCAATATGGGCTATAAAATGAGGCGCTCGATATTGATGTCATGCTGCGGCGGCCTTATAATGGGGCTTTTGCTGCTTGCCTTGTGCGGGCTGAGCCTTTGGTATATCCCACTGATAGCGTTTATTATCATCACGGGTGCTTTGGCGGCGTTCCTTATCTCACTGCAAAAATTCAAGCTCACCGAGGCTGAGAAAAATCAGGTAGAGGTAAATCAGGGGATAAATGAGCAGATAGAGGCTTTAAAGTCCCGTGAGGAAATGCTTGTAAGGCAGAAGGACGAGTATTACAAGGGCTTGCAGGAAAAGAACCTTTGCGCGATACCGCTTGAATATATGGCAAATGCCGCACAGATAAAGACATATATCGAAAACGGCGAGGCGGAAACTATTGAGGACGCTGTTGCGATATTTGAGCAGCAGCTGCTTATGCAGGAGATGTCAAGCATTATGACTCAGCAGGCACCTGCCCCGGCAGTTGATAATAAGGAGCGCTTTGGCGATCCGCTTGAAATAATCAAGCAAAACAAAAAGGCAAAGAAAAAGAGCCTTTTCAAAAAGTGAAAAAGCTGAAGACACCCATACGGGTGTCTTTTTTATGCTGTAATGCTTATCTGCTCGCTGATATCGCGCCACATAAGCGCTGCTGATGAGATGAGCAGAACCCCTGCGTCGGCGTTTATCCTGTCAAAATCCTCCCAGCTTGAAAATGTCACAAGGCCGTTTTTGCACTTTATGCTTGCAGCTGTCAGGTAGCATTCCATTCCCTTTTCAAGCGGCTCAAGGCGCAGCGTCTTTATATCGCGGAAAAGCAGCTCAAAGGTCTGCACAAAGCCGAGACTTCTGCGCTGAAAAATAACGCTTATTGACATATCGTCATTTAAAAAATGCTCGCTTACCGAGCCTACATATGCGCCCGAGCGGTATTTAAGCTCGCATATGCAGCTTTTTTTAAACTCACCAAAGCACTCCATAAGCTCACGGATATCCTCGTTTGTTTTGATGTTATTCCACATAAATATTCCTCGCTTTCGTTTTTGTTGATTCTATTATAGCATACTTTTTCAAAAAGTGTGGTCATTTTTTTGTACTGTAAAAGAAATTCCCCGAGCTTTTGAAAAATATGCCTGTTTTTTCGTCTGACCTATTGACAAAATAAAAAATATGGTGTATACTGTATATACTGCATATAAACAGAATAGACAAATAATTTTTAAAAAATTGTTGACGAAATCGTTTATATATGGTAAAATGAATTTGTAGAATTATATTACCGAAAGGAGAAGTTGATTTATGGAAAAGGTTTTGGAGGTCAGGGAGCTTTCAAAGCAGTATAAGCCGGGGGTTTATGCATCCGAGAAGGTCACCTTTGACGTAAATAAGGGCGAGATATTCGCACTTATCGGCCCAAACGGCGCAGGCAAGACTACTACTATCAGAATGATAGCTACTCTGCTCAAGGCAACAGAGGGCGACGCGCTCGTGTCGGGGCACAGTATTCTTACAGAGCCCGAAAAGGTCAGGGAGAATATAACATACCTCCCCGATGAGGCAGGCGCATATAAAAATATGAAGGGGATAGATTATCTGAAATTCATGGCAGGAATATATGCCCCCGATAAGGCAAGCGCTGATACTTATGTAGAGCGCGCAAAGGAAATATGCGGCCTCGGTGACAGGCTAAACGATAAGATAGGCGGATATTCAAGAGGTATGGCAAGAAAGCTGCTCATAGCCCGTGCAATAATGCCGCAGCCTGCACTTGCTATTTTTGATGAGCCTACCTCGGGGCTTGATATAATAAATGCCCTTGATGTAAGGCGTATGCTTAAAAGCCTTGCGGCCGAGCAGGGAATGAGCTTTTTGCTTTCCTCGCATAATATGCTCGAAATAGAATATGTTTCCGACAGAGTGGGCATAATCGCTAAGGGGCATCTCTTAGAGGTCGGTGAGCCTAAGGAGCTTATAGAAAAATATGACGCGCAGAACCTTGAAGAGGTTTTTGAAAGGGTGGTGAAACAGTAATGAAATTTATGCATCTTTTCAAAAAGGAACTTAAGGAAATGCTTACCATTACTACGATAGTCACTATGGTATTCAGCGTAATGGTAATGATGATGGCAGGAGATGCTATGTCAGGCGCTCTGGAGGAGGCTGAGGAGGAAAGCAGCTCGATAACTATCTGCAACCTTGATGATACCCCGTTTACAAAAGAAGTTTTGAAATTCCTTGAAAACCCTGCCGGGGGAGATAAGAACGAGGTAAAGTATGTTGATATTAAGGGCGATGATTATTCGGCGGAGCTTGACAGACTTGATATCAAAAACGTGGTGATAATCCCCGAGGGGTTTGCCGCACATATCGAAAACAGCGAGCAGGCGGAGCTTTTGTATATCACTAAGATGACATCGCTCTCAACTATGTCAAACGTTTCTACCGGCTCGTCAAATGCGCTCAACCTTATAAACGCGGCTGTAAAGAGTGCTTTTTATTCTTCAAAGGTGCAGTCGGGCGCTTTGAAGGAGGGCGAGGTCACAATGCTTGAGGCGCCTATCAAGGTGGAGGAAAAGACTATCGTAAACGGCAAGAGCGAGGATATAGCCGCAACTGTAATAATCGCGGCAACGCAGATGAGCAATATGTTTTTGCCGATAATGGTGTTCGTGCTGGTCATCTATTCCTCGCAGATGATACTTAACGCAGTTGCCAACGAGAAGATAGACAAAACGCTTGAAACACTTCTTTCAGCCCCCGTTTCAAGGCTTTCGGTGCTTACGGCGAAGATGCTCGCGGCAGGCGTTGTTGCAGGCCTTAACGCGGTGGTTTATATGTTCGGTATGAGCAAGATGACCGAGAGCGTTTCAAAAATGGCAGGCGATGTTGACGGCCTTGACAAGATACTTGAAAACTTAGGCCTTACCCTTTCGGCTGGCGATTATGTTCTTGTGGGCCTTCAGATGTTTATGACTATCCTTATAACACTTTCGATATCACTTGTTCTGGGCGTGCTTGCTAAGGATATAAAGAGCACACAGTCCTACATAATGCCTATAATGATAATGGCAATGATACCCTATATGCTTTCGATGTTTGTGGATATATCGACTATGAGCCCTGCGCTTAAGTATGCGGTATATGCAATACCATTTACGCATACATTTATGGCAACGCAGAATGTAATGTTCGGCAACTACACACTTTTCTGGGCAGGTCTGGCTTATCAGGCAGTTTTGCTTATTATATGCATGACCTTTGCAGTTAAGGTGTTCACAAGCGATAAGATATTTACAATGACCCTTTCTTTCGGAAGGAAGAAAAAGAAGGGCGAGGCGGCTGAGGAATAATACAGCCTTATAAATGAAAAGGAGAATGGCAATGTTTAAAAAGACCAAGGCATTTTTATCGGTAATATTGGCAGGAGTAATGCTAAGCTCATGTGCGGCAAAGGGCAGCTCGTCATCGGAAGATGAAAGCTCATCAAAGGCTGAAAGTACCACCAAGGCTGTTGTTACGCTGCCGCAGGACAGCTCATCTGCCCCCGAAGAAGACAGCAACTCTGAGGAAAATGCTGCTGACAGCGGGATCACTCCGCTTATGTGGAAAGTGACAAATGATGAGGGCAATGAGCTTATCCTGATAGGCTCGATGCACGCGCTTGCCGATGAATGCTATCCGCTGCCCGACAGGGTCATGAAAGCATATGAAAATGCCGAGGTCATCGCCTGCGAGTTAGATGCAGTTACCGCTGCAAATGACCTTGCAAAGCAGCTCGAGATCATGAATCAGTCGACTTATGATGACAGCGCTGAAAATATAGCGCTGCACCTTTCAAAGGAAACCGTTGACGGGCTCACATCATTTTTTGAGGCGGAGGGCTACAGTATGGACAGCCTTAAGCACTATAAGCCCTGGTATATCAGCCTGCAATGCGATAACATGATAATGGCACAGTGCGGACTTAATTCGCAGGTGGGACTGGATAACTATATCCTGCAAAAGGCGCATGAGGACGGCAAGGAGATCTATGAGGTCGAAAGCTATGATTTTCAGATGGGTATGCTTATGAACTTCTCTGATGAGCTGTATGATCTTCTGCTCAGTGAATATACAGTCGAAAATATCGAGCTGCTAAAGGAAAACCTTACTAAGACCTACGAGCTTTGGAAAAAGGGAGATATAAAAGAGACCGAGTCTTATGTGACACAGGCTGATGAGGCTACCTACGGCGAGCTTACCGACAAGCAGAAGGAACTACTTGATGAATACAACAAGCTGTTTTTGTATGACAGAAACGAGGGCATGGCAGAAAGCGCCGAAAAGCTTTTAAAGGAGCATAAAAACACATTCTTCATGGTAGGCCTTGCACATTTTATAGGTGACGGAGGCATAGTTGACCTTTTGGAGAAAAAAGGCTATACTGTAGAACAGATCTAATGATAATTCCCCCGAGGAGTTTTCCTCGGGGGAGCTTTTATGCCTTGATTGTGCATAATGCACCCTGCAATAAATCCCGCATTGTCCTTTTGCACAAAATCAATAAACACGGAGATAAATTATTGACAAATGCTATAATTTGTATTATAATAAATTCAGCAGGCATAGGCCTGAAAATGATGATCGAAAGGCAGGGAATATCAATGGGAAAATTTGTTGTAAAGAAAACAGCTACGGGCTTTACATGGTCACTTAAGGCAGGAAACGGTGAGGTCATCGCGGTAGGCGGTGAGGTGTTCAACACCTTAGCATCTGCAAAGGGCGGCTGTGAGAGCGTTGCAAAGAATGCGCCGGCTGCAAATATCGAGGATCAGACAGCAGAGGGCTTTGAAACTGCAAAGTGCCCGAAGTTTGAGATCTACACAGATAAAAAGGGCGAAACGCGTTTCAGGCTAAAAGCCTCAAACGGTCAAGTCATTGCGGCAAGCGAGGGCTATACCACCAAGGCGGCCTGCAAAAACGGCATAGAGAGCGTTCGCAAGAACTCAGCAGATGCTCCCATTGAGGAGATAAAGGACTAAAGAATAACGGGCGGAGCAATACCGCCCGTTTTCGGTATAGGAGATAAATTGGAGTTTGGCGAAGCTTCGCTTCGCAGTTAACAGTTAACAGATAACAGTTAACAGTTATGGTGTCCGCCTTTGGCGGACGGATGCCCATTCGGGCTTGTTGGGGGCTTTGCGGTCGCCCCCCAGACCCCCTTCGCCAAACTCTGATTTTCCTTTCCCATGAGAAGAATATGAGCATACTTTCAAGCATTGAAAATAAGATAATAGTCGAAAGCTTTACCGATAAGGAAACGGGTGCAGGGGTAAAGTTTGTGGTGGTAGACTATAAATACCCGTTTTGTAAAAAGAATAATATAAGACGAATAGAGTTCCAAAACGGTGAGAGCTATCTTTATTCCTCCGTATATCTTAGCGAAAAGCGCGATTTTCAGCCGATGTACCCATGCGCGCAGAGGATGATCGACTGCTTTTTCGATAAAAGCGGCGTAGATGATGCGCTTGTGCTTGGCTGTGCAGGGTGTACCTTTCCGAGATTTCTCATAAACAGATATGCCGACTGCGAGGTAACAGGGGTAGAGTATTCCTCGCAGATAATCGAGATAGCCAAAAAGTATTTTATTACAGATAAGATGAAAAGCCGCTTTGAGATAGTCAATGACGATGCATTTATGTATATCAAGGAGGTGCCCGAGCGGCGCTTTGACCTTGTGTTTGTCGATATCTTTGTTGCTGAGAAGATACATTCAAGTATATTTTCCGAAAGCTTTATCTCAGACCTTTACAGGATATGCGGCGAGAATTCCATGGCGGTGTTCAACCTTTTCGGGGTGGGCGAGGGCAAAGCGCAGCGCTTTGTCGAAAGCCTTGATGTGCCGTTTGATAATATGTATGTGATAGAGGATTACCGCAAGTTTTTCCTTGCGCTGACAAAATGCAAGGATATCTCCCGTACAGAAAGATTTGAAAAAAAGATAACACATTACGCTGATATAAGATTTAAAAAATAACCGCCTTTTGCTTTTGTGCCTACAGTAATATAAATCGGAGTTTGGCGAAGGGGTTCGGGGGCGACCGCAAAGCCCCCGAAAAGGGCGCGAGGCTTGCTTTGACTCTAAACTTAGCTTTGAGCGTGAAACAAGCTAAAAAACCTAAATAACGAGCGTTAAGCTAAGGCTTTGTTCACCGCTCCGAGGGGGCAAGCCGCCTGCGGCGGCTTGGTGGGGGGCTTTGCCTGCTCACGAAGTAAGCAAGTGCCCCCCAGACCCCCTTCGCCAAACTCGGGTTTATCTCTGGAACACTTTTGTAAAAGAAATAAGAATAAATGCGAAAACCATACACACTTTAGTGCTGCGCGGCACTATAATTATTAACTATTAATTGAAAAAAGGGGAGGGCATGATCGATTTGAGAAGAAGAAACCTTATGCCTACGCGAAAGATAAAGGGCTTTGATGTGCGCCCCGGGTTTTATGACCTGAACGGCGCTACGGCACTTGATAATGCAGTTAATTTTACTATTCATTCCTCAAATGCTACGGGCTGCTCGGTCGCACTTTTCAGAAGGACAGAAACTAAGCCCTATGCCGTTATCCCTATTCCCGATTCGTTCAGGATAGGCGATACATGGAGTATTATCATATTTGGGCTTGATATCTATGATTTTGAATACTGCTACCGCCTTGACGGGCCGTATGAGCCCGAAAAGGGGCTTATCTTCGATAAATCAAGAAACGTGCTTGATATTTACGCTAAGGCGGTAACGGGGCAGAGCGTTTGGGGCGCTAAGCCGAAGGGCGACGGCAGCTACCACGCAAGAGTTCACGCTGACCTTTTTGACTGGGGCGATTTCAAGCAGCCAAACGTTAAGTTTCAGGATCTTGTTATCTATGAGATGCACGTTCGCGGCTTTACAAATGACTGCTCCTCGGGGGTCAAATTCCCGGGAACCTTTGCAGGGCTTATTGAAAAGATACCATACCTTAAAAAGCTCGGCGTGAATGTTGTCGAGCTTATGCCGATATTTGAGTTTGACGAGCTTGAGGGTGCGAGGATATATGACGGGCAGCAGCTTTTGAATTACTGGGGCTACAGCCCTACCTGCTTTTTCGCACCTAACACGAGCTATGCCTCGGCTGTTGAGTATAACCGCGAGGGCGATGAACTCAAAGCCCTAATAAAGGAGCTGCACGCCAATAACATCGGTGTTTTCCTTGATGTTGTTTTTAACCATACCTCCGAGGGCGATGAGCGCGGAACAGCCTTTTCTTTCAAGGGGCTTGACAACAGCGTTTACTATATGCTCACCCCCGACGGCAAGTATCTCAATTTCTCGGGCTGCGGCAATACCTTTAACTGCAACCACCCCGTTGTGCGCGATTTTATCCTTGACTGCCTGCGCTACTGGGTCGTGGAATACAGAGTTGACGGGTTCAGGTTTGACCTTGCGGCTATCCTCGGCAGGAATGAGGACGGCTCGCCGATGACCGATCCGCCCCTGCTTGAAAGCCTTGCCTATGACCCGATCTTAAGTAAGGTAAAGCTCATAGCCGAGGCGTGGGACGCAGGCGGGCTTTATCAGGTCGGCTCTTTCCCGTCATTCGGGCGCTGGGCGGAATGGAACGGGCGCTACCGCGATGATCTCAGGCGCTTTTTAAAAGGCGACAGAGGTATGGCACAGGCGGCGGTCAACCGAATTATCGGCTCTATGGATATCTATGACACGCAAAAGAGAGGTGTGAATGCATCTGTCAATTTCCTGACCTGCCATGACGGGTTCACGCTTTATGACTTATATGCATATAACGAAAAGCACAACGAACCAAACGGCTGGGACAACACCGACGGTGCAGATGACAATAACAGCTGGAACTGCGGCGCTGAGGGCGAAACAGACGATCACGAGATAGAAGATCTTAGGATAAGAATGGTGAAAAACGCATTCTGTACGCTGATGATGTCGCGTGGTGCTATAATGTTTTTGGCAGGCGATGAGATGTGCAACACGCAGTACGGCAATAACAATCCCTACTGTCAGGATAACATAATCTCGTGGATAGACTGGTCACGTCTTAACAGATACGGCGAGGTGGCATTCCTTGTAAAAGACCTTATATCCATAAGAAAAAAGCACCGCTGTATCAGAAAGGACACAATGCCGATATCCCTCGGCTTTAATAATATAACCTTCCACCACGGCAGGCCGTGGAATGACAGGCTGTCAGATGATGACCACGTTATCGGGATAATGTACTCGGGCAAGAACAAGCAGGGCGCTGATGATGCAGTATTCTTTGCGCTCAACACCTACTGGGAGAGCGTTGATATCACTCTGCCCGAGCTTACGGGTTTCAGCTGGAGTGTGAGAGTTTACACGGGAATAAAATACCACAAAAATGCCGACTTTGCCGAGGCGGTGAATTTCCGCGGCGGCAACAAGCTGACCTTAGCCCCGAGAAGTGCGGTGATCTTGCTGCTGCAATAAAAAAGGAAAACCGGAGTTTGTAACTCCCCCTTCCCTTTGAAGGGAAGGGGGCTGGGGGGGTAGGTAGAGCCATTCCGAGCGCTGAGCTAAGGTTTTGTTCATCGCTTCGAGGGGCTTTTCGGGGGGCTTTGCGGTCGCCCCCCGTACCCACTTCGCAGCAGCGCTCTTACAAGCCCGAATGGGCATCCGTCCGCCAAAGGCGGACACCTCAATTGTGCATTGTGCATTGTGCATTGAAACAAACTCCGGTTTATGCAAATACGAAAGGAGAATAAAAATGAGCACTTCTGCTGCTGCCCCGGATCCCCGTAAGGGCAAAAGATATACGCTCGGGGAAGAAATATTCAATTCAGTCAGCCACGGTGTCGGCGGCGGCTTGTCAATTGCAGGAACTGTCGTGCTGATAGTTCTTGCGGCTATCCATTCAGATGCGTGGGGTGTTGTAAGCTCGGCTATTTTCGGCGCATCGCTTATAATTCTCTATACGATGTCTACCCTCTACCACGCTATCACAAACCCTACCGCGAAAAGCTTTTTCAGGATAATGGATCATAACACCATTTTCTTCCTAATCGCAGGCACCTATACCCCGATAACCCTTGTTCCCCTGCGAGGGGCGCTCGGCTGGGTCATTTTCGGCATAATATGGGGCGTTACGGTGCTGGGGATAGTCTTTAATTCAATAAATTTAGAAAAATTCAAAAAAGCCTCGCTTATTTGCTATATCGTTATGGGGCTTGCTGTTCTTTCGGTGTTTAAGCCCATGATAGAGGCCGTGCCGACAAGGAGCATCGTTTATCTTTGCATAGGCGGCGGTTTTTATCTTGTCGGGGTCATCTTCTACGTCAAGAAAAGCATTCGCTATTTCCATTCGATCTGGCACCTATTCACCATAGGCGGCAGCATTTTTCATTATTTTTCGATAGTGCATATGATAATTGGAAAATAGGAATTTGGCGCGGTGCCCCTCTCCAACGGAGTGCCAAACCCCAATTTGCTTAGCCGTCAAACACAGAAAAGCCGTGAATAAAACGCGGCTTTTTTACTGCCCTGATACCTTAGTAAATAATCACTATTTAAGGGGCTTAAAATCACACTAAGATTGTATAATTTTTTTGTTGCAATTCCCGAAAGATTGTGATATAATATAATGTACGATAGGAAAAATGTGTAGATTTGTGTACAATTGCGCCGAAAGGAGGCTGACCTCTTAAGGCATAGAGGTAAGTTTATGGCAAACAATACAGATGAAAAGGATATATTCTTCGGCGGTGAGAATGAGCAGCCCGAGCAGCCTGAGCCTGCAAAGGAGCAAGCCCCTTCCGCCGCACGTTCAACAAAGGAAGAGCTCGCAAGAAAGATAGCTGAAAATATGGCACTTAACGATGATGACGACGATGATGATTTCTCGTTTGCGCCTGTGACACCAAAGCAGAGCGCACCACGGCAGCAGGCTGTATCATCGGCTGAGCAGAACGATGCCCCCTCACGCAGCGCGCGCACGGAGGAGGGAGGCTCGCACAGATCGTCTTCTCATTCAAGTGAGTATAGAAACGGAAGTTCGTCAATGGCAGGTAAAAAGAAAAAGAAGAAAAAATCTCACGCAGTCGATATCGTCTGCGGTATAATGGCACTGGCGATAGTCGGCGGTGTTATCGGCGCATATGCATACGGCAAAAAGGCGTATGACGGTGTATTCCTTGCAAATACTACGATAAATAAGGTCGATGTCAGCAAGCTTACTAAGGAAGAGGCTACCGCAAAGCTTGATGAGCAGATAAAGTTCAATGATAAGCTCACCATAACCAAGCGTGACGGCAGCAAGGTCGATATCGACCTAAAGACCCTTGATTTTTCAAGCAATATAAGTGATGCTGTTTCTCAGGCTTTTGAAAAGCAGGATCATACTATGTGGTTCAAGTCGCTCCTCGGCGGCAGCAGCTATGAGTTTGACCCAGATTCAAAATTCAATGAAACCAAACTCAATGCCCTTATAAAGAGAAACGTTATCGAGGGGCAGAATATAATAGAATCCAAAAACGCATATATCGAGCAGACAGATGACGGCTTTCAGGTGGTAAAGGAAGTAGTCGGTGACAATATCGACCAGAACAAGCTCGGTGATATCTACAGCTATATTTCGGATGAGCTGTCAAAGGGGCATTTCGATATTTCGATCGCCGACCTTGACGTTTACGAAAAGCCTACGATAGTTGCTGAGGATCTTCAGGAGCAGGTCGATTCCTTAAACGAGATAGCGACGATAGAGATAAAGTTTGACTTTGTATATGAAAAGGCAACTCTTAAGGGCACACGCTTTATGGACTGGCTCGACTTTGCTGATGACGGCACATATACCGTTGACCATGACGAGGTAGTAAAGTATGTGGCAGAGCTTGCGGAAAAGTATAACACCTATGCAACACCGAGAAAGTTCAAGTCAACAAACCGCGGAACGATAACCGTTGACCCTGATGAGAGCCTTTACGGCTGGTGGATAGATGATGATAAAATGGCTGAGCTTGTTGAGGATATGATCCTTGAGGGCAAGAGTGATACTCAGGACGCTATCTTCTATACCGACCCGAGCGGCGCGCTCACCTACGAGGGCAACCGCGACTGCTGGACAGCTAAGGACGATATAGGTGATACCTACCTGGAGCTTGACCTTTCGGCACAGCATATGTGGTACTACGAAAAGGGCAAGAAGGTCTGGGAGTGCGATGTTGTATCGGGTATGCCTACAGCTACAAGAAATACCCCCGAGGGTGTTTATAAGGTTTGGAGCAAGCAGGCACCTGCAAGACTTAAAGACTCTAATGCTGACGGCTCATCGTGGGATACTACAGTTGAATACTGGAACAATATCTCCACCTGCGGCATCGGTATCCACTCGGCACCGTGGCAGCCTTACTTCGGCGGTGATCTTTACAAGTGGAACGGCTCGCACGGCTGCATAAATGTTTCGACCGCAGATGCTAAGTGGGTATACGATAATGTTCCCTATAACACGCCTGTTGTAGCTTACTGGTCGGATTAATAAAAATAAAAGCCCTTGTCGGTCACGATAAGGGCTTTTTTGATAATTGATATGGGAGGAAAATATGGAGCGGCAGATAGTTAAAGACGTATTATTCTTAGGGCGCAAAAGCACCCTTGCGGATAAAAATGACACCGATGTTATCACAGACCTTAAGGACACCCTTGCGGCAAATGCCGACAGGTGCGTGGGAATGGCTGCAAATATGATAGGCAAAAGCAAACGGATAATCATATTTGACGAGGGCGAGGGGCAGACGGTTATGATAAACCCCGTCATCACCAAAAGATCGGGCAAATATGAAACAGAGGAGGGCTGCCTTTCACTTGTAGGTGTCAGAAAAACGGTGCGCTATAAGGCTATCGAGGTAAGGTACTTAGATGAGGATTTCAAGCCTAAAAAGGGCAGCTTTTCAGGCTTTACGGCGCAGATAATCCAGCACGAATGCGATCATCTTGAAGGAAAAATAATATAGGAAATAAAAAACCCCGGGAACAGCTTTTTCGCTGCCCGGGGATCTTATTAAGTAAAAATTATTCAGCTAAAGACGAATCAGCTGCGGACTCATCAGCCATTGCGTTAGGGTCTACCTTTGTCATTGAAGATGTGTCGGGAAGTTCGATCTTTACATCGTCAAATGAAAGCTTTGTGACCTCAACTGTGCTTTCGCCGACCATAGCTGCGTTGGAAACTATCTTCTTAAGCATTCCGTCAGCATCGTAGCAGTACTTAAGCTCTGTGTCGCTGTCAGCGCCGGATTCAAGTGTAACACCCTCGCCAAGCTCCATATCAAGCGGAACCTTGTATGTCTCAACAGTAAGGCCGTCCTCCTCGGAGGAGCCTACATATGTAGCCTTATCGTTAAGTGTGTAGGAATCTGTGATAGTGCTAAGGTCAATGCCTAATTCATTGGGGTCAGCCTCAACGTATGCGTTCTGAGAGGGGATTATGCCTATAGCCTTGCCGTCAACGATATATACCTCGATAGTCTCACCCAAAAGATCAAGGGAAACATATACATTTTCGCCGTTCATCTTAACTATGGATTTAGATGTCATACCCATAGCCTCAGCTGTCATTTCAAGCTCATATTTGCCTGCCTTCAGCTTTTCGTTGAAAGCTGTTGTAAGAGGGCCTGCCTCGCCTGCCTCAGCAGGTGCATCGGAGGATTCATCAGCTGTAGAGCTTTCATCTGCGGCGGAGCTTTCATCTGCCGTGCTGCTCTCTTCAGCTGCCGAAGAGCTTTCCTCTGTTGCTGCAACAGAAGAGCTTTCTGTGTCTTTCTTTGCCTTTGAAGATGAAGAATCATCATCACCGCAAGCCGTCATAAAAGCTGCGGACATTACAAGTGCAAGTGCTGCTGCTAATATCTTTTTCATAAATAAAATATCTCCTTTCGGTTTATCTGTTCAAATAATAACATAGAAAGTGATGATTGTCAATGTTTATTCTTACCATTTCGGCATTGTGCAGTAATTTTTGTTTCCCCCACAAAAAAATTAATATCATTTTGACATATTTTAGTACCCGATATACCGAGCTGTTTTAAAAACACTATTGCATAAACAATAAGTTTGTGTTATAATAGCTGTAGATAGGTATATCTTTTTACAATTGTGAAAACCGGAGTTTGGCGATCCAATGCACAATGCACAATTCACAATG
>JAGBNQ010000035.1 GCA_017634275.1 Ruminococcus sp.
GGAGCGCTATTGTCGGGGGGCTTTGCGGTCGCACCCCGTACCCCCTTCGCACGCCCCCCTTAACACTTCTGCAAACTCCAATTTCCAAAGGTGAAAGAATATGAACAGAAAACAAAAGAAAGTATTGACGCGCGTTATAATCGCGCTCCTGCTGCTTGTGGCGGTGTCTGTTATAGATGCTGTCTTAAAGCCTGCCTGGTATGTTCAGCTTGCTATCTACCTGCTGCCGTATTTCGTGATAGGGTATGATATACTTATCAAGGCTGTCAAGGGCATTCTGAACGGGCAGGTGCTTGATGAGAATTTCCTTATGGCGGTGGCGACTGTAGGTGCAATGGCGCTCGGTGAATACCGCGAGGGCTCGGCGGTAATGCTGTTTTATCAGATAGGTGAGCTTTTTCAGAGCATCGCTGTCGGCAAGAGCCGCAAAAATATCGCAGCACTTATGGATATCCGCCCCGACTGCGCCTTTGTAGAAACTGAAAACGGCATAGAGGAAACAGACCCCGACGATGTAGAGATAGGCAGCATTATTGTTGTTAAGCCCGGTGAAAAGATACCGATCGACGGCGAGATAATCGAGGGTGACACTACCCTTAACACCTCGGCACTCACGGGCGAAAGTATGCCAGTTGATGCTATCAGGGGTGACAGCGTGCAGAGCGGCAGCATAAACCTTACATCTCTCATAAGAGTGAGGACTACAAAGCCGTTCGGTGAATCGACTGTTTCCAAGATACTTGAGCTTGTTGAAAGCTCGGGCGAGCGCAAGTCAAGGTCTGAGAATTTCATTACCAAATTCGCAAGGTATTACACCCCTGCGGTGTGTATTTCTGCCTTGCTGTTAGGTGTAGGCGTGCCGCTTGTGAGAATGCTTTCGGGCAGCAGCGCTATGTTCTCGGAATGGATATCAAGGGCGCTGACATTTCTTGTAATAAGCTGCCCCTGCGCGCTTGTAATAAGCATTCCGCTGAGCTTTTTTGCAGCAATAGGCGGTGCAGGGAGCGACGGCATACTCATCAAGGGCGGCGAGTTTATAGAAACGCTTTCCAAAACAAAATACGTTGTATTTGACAAAACGGGAACTATGACAAAGGGCGTTTTTGAGGTGGTAGGCATTCACCACAGCAAAATAGAGGAGGAAAAGCTTTTAGAGCTTGCCGCCCTTGCCGAGCAAAACTCAAACCACCCTATCGCCAAAAGCATAGTAAAGGCCTGCAAAAGCCTGCCCGACAGCAGCAGGCTCACCAAGGTATCGGAGCTTGCAGGCGAGGGGATATGCGCGGTAATTGACGGCAAGGAAACGTTTGTAGGAAACGACAAGCTCATGGCGCGCGCAGGTGCGCAGTATAATGACTGCCACAGCGCGGGAACGGTAATTCACATATCAATAGGCGATGAATATATGGGGCATATAGTTGTAGCGGACGTTCTCAAAAAGGACTCGCCCGAGGCTGTAAGGCAGTTAAAGGCGGCAGGCGTTTTGCAGACGGTAATGCTCACGGGCGACGGCGAGAAAGCAGCCGAGGCCGCAGCTAAGGAGCTTGACATCGACAAGCTCTACAGCCGCCTAAGCCCTATGGATAAGGTAACAAAGGTAGAGGAGCTTTTGAGCGAAAAGCAAAGCGGCACAAGCCTTGCCTTTGTGGGCGACGGAATAAACGATGCCCCCGTTTTGACAAGGGCGGATATCGGTATCGCCATGGGCGCGCTCGGCTCAGATGCGGCTATCGAGGCGGCTGACGTTGTGCTTATGGACGATAATCCGCTTAAGATATCAAAGGCGATAAAGCTCTCAAAGCGCTGTATGCGCATTGTTTACGAAAATATAGTTTTCGCTATCGGTGTTAAGCTTATCTGCCTGCTGCTCGGCGCGCTCGGTATAGCAAATATGTGGATAGCCATTTTCGCAGACGTAGGCGTTATGGTGCTTGCAGTGCTAAACGCTATAAGGCTTGTAATTAAGCCAAAAACAGCCGGCCGCTGACAACTATAAATAAAAACTAAGGTATCGGCATTTCCTGCTTTGGCAGAAAACGCCGATACCTCTTTTATTATTTATTCTTTATTCTTTTTTATTTCTTATTTTAGAGGGCGCATTTGCGACCTCGCTGTTGCGCCCTCGCTGTTATTTCCCTGTTCTCTTTCTGTAAAGTGAGCGTATCAGCTTTCCGCTTTCGGTGAGCTGGCTCGTGCCTTTCTTTATAGCGGAAAGATTTGTGCCGCTCTTGAAGGCCGAGGCTGTTTCTGCCTTGCCGCAGGCGCTCCAGTTGAGATAGCCTATCATGTACTTGTCAAGCAGGCTAAGCCATGTCTTTGTCTGCGCCGCATTGAATCCGCCGTTGCCCGATGCATCGCAGGTGTCGAATTCCGTTACAAGTATCGGCAAGCCCTTTGAATAGCAGCTTGTAACTCTGTTTCTCAGCCAATCCGTATGAGTGTTGGCATAGAAATGCAGCGTATAAACGCAGTTCTTATCGTTTATCTTGTTGCCGAGAACCTGATCTATATCCTGGCTCCATGTGCCCGTGCCGCATACGATTATGGCGTTCTTGTCATACTTTCTTATAGCGTTTACTACCGCCTGACAGTAAGGCTTGATGTTTCTCGCCCATGTAACGCCGCCGTTAGGCTCGTTGCATATCTCATAGATAACGTTATTGTAGCCCTTGTATTTCTTAGCCATTTCCGTAAAGAAGGCTACAGCCTCTTTCTGGTGGGTCTGGGGGTTGCCGTCCTTTAGGATATGCCAGTCGATTATTACATACATACCTAAGTCGGTAGCGTTCTTTACACCCGTGATGACCTTCTGCTTAGCCTGAGCTGCAAAGCCCGAGCCCGTAGTATATCCGCCGTACTCCTCGGTATACATCGCAAGCCTTATGGTATTAACGCCCCAGTCATCTCTTAGCACCTTAAGTGATGACTTTGTGGTGATATTCGAGAAATCCTCCCACATAAGGCCGTGAGTTGACATACCTATCATCTGGAATTTCTTGCCCTTTGAGTCAACTATATTAGCGCCGCTTACCTTAAGCCTGCCGTGGTTCGCAACTGGTGTTCCGCTTTCAGCGAGCTTAAGCGTTACCGCCGCCGAGGGTGTTCCCCAATATACCACGCCGTTTACCTTTTTGTAGGCTCTTACCTTGTATTTATAGGTCTTGCCTGCCTTTAAGCCCTTAAGGCTATAGCTTACTGTCGCATTTGATGAAAGTGTAGTTATCTTGTCATATTTCTTGGTAGAGGTGTTATAAACATAAAGCCTATAGCCCTTTGCGTTGCCCGTCTTAGTCCAGGTAAGCTTTGCCGCCGTCTTTGATGTGGCTTTGACCTTTACGCCCGTCACCTTTTTGGGAACTATCTTGAAGGTGCATTTAGCCGTGCCCGTATAGTTGCCCTTGCCCGTTACTGTAATAGTTGCCGTGCCTATTGCCTTGTTAGCTTTATAGGTGAGGGTGTAGTCTGTTCCCTTTTTAAGCGCCGTGCTGCCGTTTTTGAGCGTTACATCGGGGGTTATGGCCTTGCCAGTATAGGCATAGCTTGCAGCCGCCGCTGTGGGCTTTAGCGAGGAAAGGCTCTTTTTGGTTATGGTAAAGGTCTTTGAGGCTGTGCCCTTATAGCTGCCCTTGCCCGTTACTGTCACCTTGCCGGTTCCTGCCTTTGTGTTTGAGGAATATGCCACGCTGTAATCGGTATCCTTAACAAGCGTTTTGCTGCCGAACTTCACCGTTACCGCAGGCTTAACAGCCGCACCCGTGAAGGCATAGCTCGTTTTGGCAAGGGTGAGGTTTGATGCGGTGATATTCCCCTGAGTTATAGAGAATGTCGTCTGCAAATTACCCTCGCAGTTGCCTATGCCGTTAACGGTAACTCTGCCCGTGCCGATGTTTACATTATCCTGATAGGAAACTGTATAGTCAGTTCCCTGCACAAGCGTCCTTCCGCCCGATACTACCTTTACCGCAGGCTTTATCTCACTGCCCGTAAAGGCAAACTCCGTCTTGTCAAGGGTAAGCTGCGTATCGGTATAAAAGGGGCGCTTGCCGATGTCAAATTCAATAGTCTTTTCGCCCTGATAAATGCCGAGCCCCGTTATTACCGCCTTAGCCCTGCCCGCATTCACATTATCAGAAAAGCTGACACTATAGTCAACACCCTTTACAAGCACATAGCCTTTGCTGTAATCGTGCAGGGTAAGCTCGGGCTCTATCGCCTCGCCCGTATAGAAGATATTTCCTATCCAGTCACTCTGGATATCCGAAATGCTCCTTGTTTCCTGCGCTGACTGAAAAGCGCCTGCAACTATCCTCTCACCTATGGCCGCCGAGCTGACAGCGCCGACAGACACGCACATCACCAAAGCCGCCGCAGCCGCCATAGCTTTACTTTTAAAGCTCATCTAATCGCCTCCGTTTTAGTTAAATGCAGATGACCAAAACACATCATATTGTGTAAAAAATCACCCTCAAAGCACAACATTTGCTCATTGTCAAGCTTGTAACAAAGGTTACAAAACGGTACACTTAAAGCCGTTTTTTAGTACGCTTGTTGAAAAGTCAGGCTGTATATCATTGATTTTCGGGGTTTTAGCCCCGAGTTTTAAACATTTTCAACAGAGTTTTCAACAATTTTTCGCGTGCAGATGTAACAATTTAAAGTCCACTTTTACTCCCCGAAATTTAATTCGACAGTTTCAGGCGCGCTTATTCTTTGTTCACAAACTTTGGTCTTTATACAAATACCCATTTAATCATACCACATTTGGAAACTCATTTCAATACGCATTTTTAACAAAGATACCGCCATCGCTTTGGCATATAAATCCGCATAAAAAAAGCTGCCGCAAAAATGCAGCAGCTTTGAAAGTGTTAAATTATACGCCGTACTTAGCAGTATTAACCTTGATACCAACGCCCATAGTAGATGCAACTACTATGCTCTTGAGGTACTGACCCTTAGCAGCGGCAGGCTTAGCCTTAACGATAGCCTCTACCAAAGTATTGAAGTTCTCCTCAAGTTTCTGTGCGCCGAAGGATGCCTTGCCTATCGGGCAGTGAATGATGTTTGTCTTATCAAGTCTGTACTCGATCTTACCTGCCTTAGCATCTGTTACAGCCTTTGCAACATCGGGGGTAACAGTACCTGCCTTCGGGTTAGGCATAAGTCCGCGGGGACCAAGCACCTTACCAAGACGACCAACAACGCCCATCATGTCAGGGGAAGCGATAACAACGTCGAAATCCATCCAGTTTTCCTTCTGGATCTTCTCAACGAGATCCATACCGCCAACATACTCAGCGCCTGCTGCCTGAGCAGCATCATACTTATCCTCCTTGCAGAAAACAAGTACCTTGATGCTCTTACCTGTTCCGTTAGGAAGAACAACTGCGCCTCTTACCTGCTGGTCAGCGTGACGGGAGTCAACGCCCAGACGGATATGAGCCTCAATAGTTTCATCAAACTTTGCCTTTGCGCCCTTTGCTGCAAGATCAAGTGCTTCGGGGGCGTCATATAACTTAGCCTTGTCAACGAGCTTAGCTGCGTCAACATACTTCTTGCCGTGTTTCATTAAAAAATCCTCCTTTAAGTGGTGATAACGGAAAAATCCTCCCACGCTCCGTTAAAAACGAAGTCTGTTACATTAGTCCTCTACTACAACGCCCATAGATCTGCAGGTACCTGCGATCATGCTCATAGCGCTCTCAATATTAGCTGCATTGAGGTCGGGCATCTTCTGCTCTGCGATAGCCTTTACCTGATCCTTTGTGATCTTTGCTACCTTTGTCTTGTTCGGAACGCCCGAACCGCTCTCTATCTTGCAGGCTTTCTTTATAAGGACTGCTGCAGGCGGAGTCTTTGTGATAAATGTGAATGATCTGTCAGCATAAACTGTGATAACAACAGGAATGATAAGACCTATATCGTTCTTTGTTCTCTCGTTGAAATCCTTTGTGAATGCCATGATGTTAACGCCGTGCTGTCCGAGTGCAGGACCTACCGGCGGAGCAGGTGTTGCCTTTCCTGCGGGAATCTGAAGCTTTATATAGCCTACTACCTTCTGTGCCATTTTACGCACCTCCATAAATTGTGGTAAGGCGAGCTGTGTGGTAAATACAACTCTCCCACTTTACGGAAAGTAAATTTTAACTTTCCTCTTTGCCTATGTCTTTAAGAAACGCTTAATCCTCAGCCTTTATCTGTGAAAGCGGAAGTGATACGGGTGTTTCTCTGCCGAACATCGAAACTACGACCTCTGCGGTCTGCGCCTCGGTATCGATAGCAGTTACCTTTCCAACAAAGCCGTCAAACGAGCCGCCTATAACATTGACGGAATCGCCGACCTTAAAGGTCACCTCAACAGCCTTAGTACTCCTGTCAACGCCGAGCGCCGCTACTTCCTTTTCGGTAAGCGGAACGGGCTTTGACCCGGGGCCTACGAACCCTGTAACGCCCCTGGTATTTCTTACGATATACCAGCTCTCATCTGTCATTACCATTTTCACAAGCACATAGCTCGGAAAAAGCTTTCTTTCTGCCTGAGTCGTTTTTCCGTCCTTGACCTCGGAAACCATCTCGGTAGGTATCCTTACCTCCTCGATAAGCTCATGCAGCTTACGGTTCTCAACAACCTTTTCAATATTCTCAGCTACCTTATTCTCATAACCCGAATAGGTGTGTACAACATACCATTTAGCCTGTGACATCAGTTTGCCTCCTCATTTAAAATGTCATTAAAAACCGTCATGTCAGCCGCTGCTGACGTTTTGCAGCCTTAGCTGCCGATCTTCAGAACGAGGTCAAGAAGTTGACCCAAACCTAAATCCACGCCTGCGAGGAAAAGCCCCAACGCTGTCATTGTAACAAGTACAACGCCCGTATTGTTGACTACCTGCTTTCTTGAAGGCCAGACGACCTTTTTCAGCTCGGACTTAAGATCTCTGAAGTACTTAGCGATACCGCCCTTTTTCTTAGGCGCTACCTCTTTACCCTTTTTTGCGTTAGTGTCCTTAGCCATTGCAAGCCCTCCCGCAATTACTTAGTCTCTTTGTGAAGAGTATGCTTTTTACAGAATTTGCAGTACTTGTTCATCTCGAGTCTGTCGGGGTCGTTCTTCTTGTTCTTCTTTGTGTTGTAGTTTCTCTGCTTGCACTCTGTGCAGGCGAGTGTGATCTTAACTCTCATTTTCGGCACCTCCTGACGAAATTTGCGCGCCTAAAGAACGTACAGGCGCACAGTCTGCCTCCCTCATAATGCGGGGCTGATCATATCCCGCACACCCGCGGAACCCTTCCACGGGATTTGAGGCCAGATTAACATTTTCTGCCCCGAAAAATCGGCGCAAAAAAATAGACCTCAATAAGAGGTATAACTATTATACTACATACTTTTTATTTTGTCAAGTGTTTTTATGAATTTTTTGTAAATTTTCACACTCTCTATCTCCGAGAAACAAATTGGAGTTTGTGGGGCTTTGCCGATGCGAAACCGAAGGGGTTCGGGGGCGAGCGGAAAGCCCCCGAAAAAAAGCGCGCGGCTTGCTTTGACTTTATCTTAGCTCTGAGCGTGAAACAAGCTAAGAAAACTTGTAGCACGAGCAAAGCTTACTTATAGGTCTACAATTAGTTCGCGCCCTTTTCGGGGGGCTTTCCGGTCGCCCCCCGTACCCCCTTCGGAACAGCGCACCTACAAGCCCGAATGGGCATCAGTCGGCGCGAGCCGACACAATAATTATTCATTATTCACTATTCATTATTCATTATTCATTATTCATTGCTTGTGGGGCAAAGCCCCACAAATTCCGATTTGTTTTAAAACACATTTATAAAACCGAGCAAAACAAAAGGGGCTTACCATAGCGGCAAGCCCTCTTTGATTTGATCAGCGTATGAATTTCTTGGCCTTGTTGACGATAGAACGGTCATTGTCATAGGCAAGCACACTGCCTGCGCGGTCTATCTCCACCCACTTGATCTCGGCTATCTCGTCCTCCTGCGGAACATAGTCGGTATTCTTAGCCTTTGCTATAAAATATACAACTACCTTCTGCGTGTCCTTTTTCGGGGAGTAGCTCACAGTTTCCCTGAACGTGGGGTCAAGATTGACCTCAATGCCCGTTTCTTCGAGAATTTCGCGCTTTGCAGTTTCCACCTCTGTTTCATCGCCCTCAACATGGCCCTTCGGGAAGGACCAATGGCCGCTGTTAATATGCTTGATCAATAAAATTTCCGTGTTGCCGTGGTACTTTCTGTACACAATAGCGCCACAGGATTTTTCATGCAGCATATAAAAATTCCTTTCCTTATTAGTTACATTGATTATATTATAGCACATATTTTGTCATTTGTCTATAGTCTGAAATAAAATAAGGGGGAATTTGTGCATATTTTACAATTATTTGAGTGTTACCTTCCAGCCCGCAAGCTTTTGCTGAATGCGGATAACGTCCGCGATGTTCACCTTTCCGTCGCCCGTAACGTCGGAATTTGATTCGTTAATTTTTACCTTCCACCCTGCAAGCTTTTGCTGTATGCGGATAACGTCTGCAATGTTTACCTTGCCGTCGTCCGTTGCATCGCCCGGAATGCGCGCGCCCTTGCAGTCAAAGTCAAGGGTATATATGACATTTCCTTTAAAGCCAATTATCTGTGACAGCGGCCATATTTCTGCCTGCTTGCCATTAAAGTAAACTTTGGTGTCCTCGGTAAAGGTATAACCTTCAAGCGGTGAAAGCAAAAGTCTTGCATTATATGTCTTGCCCTCTTCAAAGTTTTCGGCAAGTGCATTGTTTTCCGTCCATTGTACCAATGTGACCTTTGCCTCGCCCTTTGTGACTGCCGCGGTGTTGTCGGGCTTTTCGCCTGCCTTCGGCTCGGTGAGGGTGACATCTACTCTTTCTATCTTGTCGGGTGATTTGACAATAAGCTCTCTGCCGTAGATATTGGTGGGTTTCCCCGAATATGTCTCAAAATCTGTGACTTCTTTTTCCACTCCGTCAGCAATTAAAGTGTATTTTTCGGGTAAAATGTCCTGCATAAGCTCGGGGGCTGATATATGTACAACATCATCAACGCCGATAAGGGTACAATTATATATCATAACTTTTGAGGTTTTGTCATTAAACTCCAAACCGGGATATGTGCGTTCGGGGTGGGTGCCGTAAACGTAAAACGTTGCGTCATTTATGATAACATCACCGCTGCTTTGATGTATCGGGCGATAATACGAGTAAAAAGTACCGCCGTTTATTGTAACAGCTCCGCCGTAGCAATCAATATATTCCTCAACATAGCCTTCTGTCTTTGTGTTATTTGAGATAAATATCCCGTTTTCAATAACAAGACTTCCTCCGCCCATAACAAGAAAAGTATTCGGATGCATATTGTATGGCTGTATCTTCGTTTCTATCTTGCCATTGCCGACGCTGTCATATACAGTCAGGCACGAGTTAGATGAGATCATAAACAGATAGCGGCAGTATTCCGATTCTCTGTATAAGGTATGTCCTGCAAGGTCAAGGTGATAATTGACAATGCCGACAGAATTTGAATAAAGCTCAAAGTACATCATTGGGTTATTATCTATTTTGCTTATGTCTTTGCTAAGTCTGATATAAATATCGGTGTCCTTTGTAAATGTATGGCTTTCGGGGTTAAATATACTATTCAGCTCATCAAATGTTGTTACAATATATGGGCTTGCTTTAGTTCCCGTGCCCGAGATAGCCCATGCCCTTATCGCCCCCTCGGGGAGGATCAACGCAAGAGTAAATATCATCATAAATGCTGTGACTGTGGATATAAGCCTTTTCATATAGCACCTCTCCTTTATTAACAGAACTTTAACTAAGTTTATCATAAAAACAAAGATTTGTCAATACAAAAAAAGGCCGCCCTTACGGACAGCCTTTGAAATAGCTTTTAAATTACTTAAGCTCAACTGTAGCGCCTGCAGCCTCGAGCTTAGCCTTGATATCCTCAGCGTCAGCCTTGGAAACGCCTTCCTTGATTGCCTTAGGTGCGCCCTCAACAAGCTCCTTAGCCTCCTTAAGGCCGAGACCTGTGATCTCCTTAACAGCCTTGATAACGCCCATCTTAGCGTCGCCGAAGGATGCGAGAACAACGTCGAACTCAGTCTTCTCAGCCTCGCCGCCTGCTGCACCGCCTGCTGCAGGAGCTGCTGCGATAGCTGCTGTTACGCCGAATTCTTCCTGTATTGCGTCTACAAGCTCCTTAAGCTCGAGAACGGACATAGCCTTAACTTCTTCAATGATGTTTGTGATCTTCTCAGATGCCATGATTAAAAACTCCTTTTCGTTATTATTGTTAGTAGTGTTGTGCGCATTTACGCACTTATGCGGCTAAGCTTGCAATTAAGCAGCCTCGCCCTCCTTCTTGTCTGCAACAGCCTGAAGTGTAGCAGCGAGCTTCTGGATAGGACCCTGGAGCGAGCCGACGAGCTGTGCAAGAAGAGTTTCCCTCGAAGGGATCTTGGAAAGAGCCTGTACGCCGTTTGCGTCATATATCTCCTCACCGATGTAGCCTGCCTTAAGAGCGAAGATCTCACGCTCCTTAACGCTCTCTGCAAACTTGCCGAGAATTCTTGCGGGAGCTGTCTGATCGTCGTTAGAGACAGCGATAGCTGTTGTACCCTCCAAAACGTCTGTAAGACCGTCAAGACCTGCGTTTTTGAATGCAAAGCGGAGAATGGAATTCTTCTCTACGAAGTAGGTGATGCCTGCCTCACGAAGTTCCTTACGGAGCTTTGTATCTTCCTCAACAGTGATACCCTTGTAATCAACGAGTACGCCTGCAGCGGAATTTTTGAGCATTTCGGTAAGCTTATCGACCTTTTCCTTCTTAGCGGCTAAAACCTTTTCACTTGCCATGTTCTGATTTCACCTCGTTTGTTTGTAATTTACAAACGCATCAAAAAGCCCCTTTTCATCAAAAGACAAAAAGGGACGATAAAAGCAATTTATTAGTGCCTTTGTCTCCTCGACAGGACTTCCGCCCGTTACCCGAGCCGCCTGTTGTCTTTAGATACGAATGCAATAGCTATTATATCAGATTTCCCCGTGATTGTCAAGGGGCAGAGGAGATTTTTTTAAACTTTGTGCATTTTTAACAACCTTTACAGTATGCCGCTTGACCAAATGGGGATATGTGCTATATTTAAAATAGTATATAGTATAGTGGGTAATAAATTGGAGTTTGGCGAAGTGTTAAGGGGGCGTGCGAAGGGGGTTTGGGGGGCGACCGCAAAGCCCCCCCACCAAGCCGCCCGAGGGGCGGCTTGCTCACTCGGAGCGATGAACAAAGCCTTAGTTTAGCGCTCGTCATTTAGGCTTTTTAGCTTGTTTCACGCTCAGAGCTAAGATAAAGTCAAAGCAAGCCGCGCGCTCTTTTTCGGGGGGCTTTCCCTGCTCACGAAGTAAGCAAGTGCCCCCCGTACCCCCTTCGGGGTGTCGCCCCTCTACAACGGAGCGCCAACTTCCAATTTATATTGCTAACAGCACATGAGTAAAAGCTTTTTATTTTAGTTCTACCTTCCAGCCTGCAAGGTGCTGCTGAATGCGGATAACGTCGGCAATGTTTATCTTGCCGTCTTTATTAACATCGGCATTGTATGAGTCTATTGTCACCTTCCACCCTGCAAGATTTTGCTGCAAGCGAATAACGTCAGCGATATTTACCTTGCCGTCGCTGTTCACATCGCCCGAAAGCACGTTAAAGGGGGTGCCCGGCATTGCGGTAGCGTTGTAGATGTAGCCCGACTGCGGTATGATATCGGTGTTCTTGTCAGCCGCCGCCCTTGCCTCGCTCTCGGTGAGGGTCATCATATCATAGTATTTCTTATCAAGCGCGCCTGCATCGTAAATGGCCTTTATGGCAGAAAAATATGTGCCGCTTTTAAAGGCGCTGCTGTCGGGCGTCCACAGCTCGAGCGTTGAATCATAGCGGAAAAGCACGTTTTTCTTGCTTTCTGTCACCTTTACATCGGTGTACTCATAAGTGCGCGTATCGTAGTTATATTTGCGCTGATAGGTCACATCGGGGAATGTGAAGTTTCTCATTATGATGCTGCTTGTCGGGTGGTCATCAAACTTAGCCCCGGGAACATAGCACTCATATTTATCGACATATCTTCCGTCTACCCATGTGTCGGAGGCGTAGCCTAAGTTTCCGCTCCAGTATATCTCAGCACCGTTGCTGCCTGCCGAGTCGGTATAGAAATAGCTGCCGTCACCCTTTTGGTAGAGGTAGGAATATGCGCCCGACTGTCCGCCGAAAACGCTTGTTATTCCCGTAAGCCTTACCCACGCGCCGTCACCTACTCTGTCCCAAATGCTCTTCCAGGTCAGCCTGTCCTCCTCGGGAACATCATCGGGAATGCTCAGCTTTGCGTAATCGGTAAGCAGAGCCTTTGCTTTTGTAAGGTCATACGAAAGGTCATTTTTATCAAAGGTAAAGGTGTGCAGGATATCATCTTTGGTGACAGCCTGTCCCTTTCCGTTGCCCTGACCGCCGTAGGCCTTTGTTTCCCCGTTATAGGTAACATTTACGGTATAGTGGTTAGAGCTGCTCCACTCGACTGTCGCCTCGCTTGAAAGCTTTTTGGCAACTGATGACATCATGCTCGGGAAACCGAGGGAATCATATCTGTAGGGGTAAAGCGCTGTAGCAAAAAGCGACTCGTTATCCTTTCTTGAATAGGGGCTCTGAATATAGAAGGTCTGGTCAACGTGGGGCGAGGTAGACATACTCCAGTATTTGCCCGATTTATAAAGCTCGCCCCTTATAAACGAGCCGCTGTAAAGGCAGACAGACGAAAAGCCCGACTGCACGGCATTCATATTGTCAAAAAAGCTATCCTTAACTGCGTAGGTATCAACAAGGTAATCAAGGCCGCTGCTAAGCTTTGGCAGCTTGACCTTAACGCCCGTATCCTCCCACTTATAGTAGCCGTCGATATAGTAGGTCTTTGAGCCGACATTTCCGCTGCTTGATGAGCTTGTGGTCTTTGTTATCTCACCGATATTTGCGCTCTCGCCTGCCTGCTTAAGCTGCGAATATTCGGAATAGGTGATAGTCTTTTTATACTGAAGTGTCACATCTCCGCCGTCGGTATTGCTGCCCGTGAAGATATAGCCGCCGTTCACTCTGCCCGTGCTTTCGTCCTCATAATCAACATCGGCATAGATGACCATTTCCTCGTCCCACGAGTCATAGTTTATATTAAGTGATCCGCAAGCGCCGTTCTCACCGTAAACGGTGGTTTTATCGACAAACCGAAACGACATCGGGTCGGGGTTAGCCGTCTTTACAAAGAAATACTGGTTAAACGGCGAGAGCAGAGGTGTTATTGTATAGCTGTAATCCGCAGCCGTTTTATCCGCCGCTAAAGCCTTATTGCTTTGCGCACCAAGCCCCATAGACGTAAATGCCATTGCCGCCGCCAAAAAAGCAGCCGCCTGCCTTTTGATTTTCATAATGCTCACTCACTTTCTGTATATTTTACAGTAATTTTTCTTTTGTGATTGCGATAAGACAAACCGGAGATTGGCGAGCTTTGCTCGCAGTTAACAGTTAACAGGTAATAGTTAACAGTTATGGAGTCCGCCAATGGTGAACGGATGCTCATTCGGGCTTGTAAAGACGCAGCGGCAAAGGGGTTCGGGGGCGACCGCAAAGCCCCCCGTACCCCCTTCGGGTTGCCCCCCTCACTCTAAAAACGCATCGCCAAACTCCGATTTATCTTAGGAAACCCTTTTGAAAAAGGGGATATATTTTACCATTTTTTCAGCTTATCGGAATGAAGGATAAGGATATCCCCATTCTTTACCTTAAGCTCTGCCCTTGCGATTATCATTTCCTCATCACGCAAAAGCATATATATCCTCGCGCCGTGGTCGCGCTCGATGTCGCTTATGAGCATACCTGCAAGGCCGCTTTTGTCATCTACAAGCACCTCGCCCATTTCCTTTATATCGATAAAGCGCTTTTCCTTGTTTTGCTCTCTTGTATAGCGCTCGACAAAGCCTGCACTGATTATGCCCGTAGGTATGGCTACAACCCCCACACCGAGCAGTGCTATCACCATTCCCATTATCCTGCCGACAGCCGTTATCGGGTAGATATCGCCGTAGCCGACAGTCAGAAGTGCCGAAATGCTCCACCACATTCCCGAGAATGCGTTGTTGAACGCCTCGGGCTGCGCCTCATGCTCAGCGCCGTAAATGCCGAGCGATGATGCTATCATCAAAACTATTATTATAAAGATAGATGAAAATATCTGATTTTTCTTTTCAATTATAACGCTTACTATGACCGCAAAGGAATCACTGCCCGTGTTGATGCGAAACAGGTGAAATATCCTCGCCACACGCAGTATCCTGAAAACGATAAAGCCCGAGAGATACACAAACGGCAGTATCGTCAAAAGGTCTATCACCCCGTCAAAGGAAACTAAAAACCTAAGCCTTGCTTTAAGCGGAGATAGCTTTCTGTAGAGAATATCCGCCGTCCATATCCGCAGGATATACTCAAGCGTAAATATAGCTACCGTCACCCACTCAACAGCCTTCAGCACCGATGTGTATTCCCTGAACCCCTCAAACGTTTCAAGCAGCATAGCACCGATGTTTGCAAAGATAGTAAGGGCAATAAATATATCAAAGGCCTTGCTTGCAAAGTCGCCGCGCTGACCTATTGAGATTATCTGAAAGGTTCGTTTTTTTATATGTTCCAATTAAAACTCCTCCGCCAAATCAGTTCATAGTCCGCCGTTTACGCTTATGTTCTGTGCGGTGATGTATGACGCATCGTCCGACACCAAAAATGCCGCGGCCGCCGCGACCTCATCGGCTGTTCCCGCGCGCTCCATAGGCACGTCCGAAATAAAAGCGTTTCTCTCCTCCTCGGAAAGCGATGCGTTCATTTTCGTTTCGATAAACCCGGGGGAAATGCAGTTTACTCTTACTCCGCTCGGCGCTAATTCTTTTCCGAGGGCTTTGGTAAAGCCTATCACGCCTGCCTTTGCCGCGGAGTAGACCGCCTCACAGCTCGCCCCCTGCTCGCCCCATATCGACGAGATGAAGATGATATTTCCGCTGTGCCTGCTGACCATTGGCGCAACAAAGGCGCGCGCTGTCAAGACCGCCCCCGTAAGGTCGGTGTCGATAAGTCTTTTTATATTGCCGACAGACTGCTCTGAAAAGAGCGAAATATCCGCCGTTCCTGCCGAGCAGACAAGCACCTCGGGCGCTGAGAGCTGATTTTCTATCACCCGCCTTGCCGAGGAGATAGAGTCGGGGTCGGTAACATCACATTTAACGCTCATTGCCGTTCCGCCGCGCTGTCTTATAAGCTCGGTAACGATATCGGCGGTAGTTTTATTCCTATTATACCCGACAGCCACAGCAAAGCCCTGCATAGCGAGCCGCAGGCAGACAGCCTTACCTATCCCACCCGAGCCGCCGGTAACAAATGCGCTCTTCATAAATATCTCCTTCCGAAAATATGATGACAAATCGGAGTTTGGCGATGCGTTTTTAGAGTGAGGGGGCAACCCGAATGGGGTACGGGGGGCGACCGGAAAGCCCCCGAACCCCTTCGCCGCTGCGTCTTTACAAGCCCGAATGAGCATCCGTCCACCATTGGCGGACTCCATAACTGTTAACTATTACCTGTTAACTGTTAACTGCGAGCAAAGCTCGCCAATCTCCGGTTTGTATTACTTCGCCTATATTATATCACACTTTTCCATAGATTACAAGTTATTCTCACTCTGTAAGAGCCGTGGCTATCAGCGGCATTCTTACCTCGCATTTTTCTCTGTCAAATATGCAGAAATCGCCGCACTCCCACCAAAAGCACTTAACACCGATAGAGCGCATGGCACTTACAAATTCCTTTGCGTGCAAGGCGCGCGCCTGCTCATTTTGCTTGTCCTGCGAGCCGAACTCGCCCACTATCGCAGGAACGCCCCACTCTGTTTTGAACTCATCGAGCCGCTTTGCAAAGGCGGCTATCTGCTCGTAGTCCTCCTTGCTGCCCCAGCTATCGCGCACGACTGTCCAGGGGGCTTTATGCCAGCAAAAGCCCTCGGGGTCATAGTTATGCACCTCCAAGATAAGATGCCCCTTTGCCGTGTCATCAGGCATTTTAAAGGTATCAAGCCTGCCCTTTGTTCCCGAGCCTGCATATGGCATAACTATAAGGTTTCTCTGCGGATTATTGCCGCCGCCTGCTCTTACGGTATCAACAAATTTCTGATTGAAAAGCATCGTTCCCTCTACCGAGTCGGGGTCATTAGCCTCCCACTCGCGCGCCTCGTTTATCGGCTCGTTTACCGCCTCAAAAAGCAGCCTTTCGCCGCAGTTTTCAAACCTCTTTGCGATCTGCTCCCACAAAAGCCCGAAAAGCTCGCCGCTTTGCTCATAGCCCTTTTTAGATGAAACTATCCACGAGCCCTCGCCGCCGTCGTGGTGGATATTCAGTATGCAGTAAAGCCCGAGGGAGAGTATCTTATCTACCCACGATGCCACATATTCAAGCCAACCTGCATCTATTTTACCGTTTTCATTAAAGTGGTGTTTCCACGTCACGGGCAGGCGTATCGCATTAAAGCCTGCCGCCTTTTCGGCCTCAAAAAGCTCTTCTTTGAGCGGCGGCTCGCCCCATTGCAGCTCATACTGCTTTATATCCTCGCCCGTATATCGGCCGTTTGCCTCTAAGGAGTTGCCCGTGTTTATTCCTGCTGTGATGTTGCGGACCGCCTGCTCTGCGGTCTCAAAGATAAGTGTGTCCATATTAAGCCTCCCTATAATTTATGTTTTTATCAGCAAAAACGGCAAGAACCTAAGCTATTGCGAGTCCTTGCCGATTTATATACTGTACTGCGAAGCTATCCTCTGCTCAAACTGTTCTTTAGGCAAAGGCTTGTCAAAGTAAAAGCCCTGCGCCAGGAAACAATTTATATCCTTAAGCAGCTTGACCTGGTCTATCGTTTCCACGCCCTCGATTATACACTCAAGCCCCAGCCCCTGCGCCATTGATACAACGTGCCTGAGCATAATGGATTTTTGCTCATCATTAGCACTTCCGTCAGGCAGAAAGCTCTTATCTATCTTCAGCACGTCCCACGGCAGCTCCTTGATAAGCGTAAGCGATGAATAGCCGATACCGAAATCATCTACCGATGCGCTTATACCGCTTTGGTGCAGGCCGTTGACTATACTTCTAAGCTCCCCGAAATCAACATCTGTGGTGGTTTCGGTAAGCTCTATCTCAATAAGGTTATGCGGAACGCCGCGCTTGTCTATTATGCCTATTACCTTTTCAAGCAGCTTGTCATCGCCTAAGTGCATTCTTGAAAGGTTTACGGATACCTTTACGACCTCCCTGCCCTCGCTTATCCAGCCGCTTATATCTCTGCACACTCTGTCAAGCATATAAAAATCAAGCATACAGATAGCATTTGACTGCTCAAGTATCGGTATAAAGGATATCGGCGGAACCACCTTGCCGTCCTTTATCCAGCGGCAGAGCGCCTCAGCGCCTATTATTCTGCCCGTAGCAATATCTACCTTCGGCTGATAGAATGCCGCAAATTCCTCATTCTCTATCGCCTTTGAAAACTGCGATTCTATCATCTTGCGATGCTCTATACGCTGCCTTGCCTCCTCGTTATATACAAAGCAGTTATCCTTGCTTACCGACTTTGCCATAACAATGGCAGTGCTTATCTTATCCATTACCATATCGTGGTTGGTTTCCTCGCCCGTACAAAGGTAAAAGCCTGCATTCGCCATTATATTCACATCGGGAGTGCCCTGCACCTCGACATTTATTTTCGTTCCTGCAAGGTGGTTTTTTATTATCTCAAAATCCTCCTTTTCAAAGATAGCCGTAAAGTTATCTCCGCCAACTCTGTAAACGCCGCCGTCCTTAAGCTTTGCCGCAAGGCTTTTTACAAAGCGTTTCATTATCTTTGTTCCGTTATCGCGCCCGAAGGATCTGTTTACTACCGAAAAGCGCTTAAGGTTAAAGTAGCAGGCACCGTACTGCGCGATATGGTCATTCTCGATTATCTCGCTTATCTTGCGGAAAAATGCCTTAAGGTTGCCTATCTCCATAACTGGATCAAAGTACGTCAGCCTTTCGACCATCGACATTATCCTCAGCCTGCCGTGGTGGATAAACACAGTCTTTATAAAGCCTGATATAAGTCCCTTATCGTCCTCGTCCCACTCGGGGGCGCTCGGACTTCTATAGAGGGTATATTCGGCAGTCGCGCCGTTTTTAGCCGTTTCAAGCTGAGAAACGCTCTGCCCGTCAGCCTTTGCATATTTACCGTAAATAACACCATGCGCAGGCTCTGCGTCCACATCGATATACTGAACATCTATCCTGCTAACTCCGAGGACATCACATATAGGCTTATACACGTTATCATTATCGGGATGAAAAACGCTCGGCATATTATCCATAAGCGCATTAAAATCATTAAGTGCATAAATATAATCTACAGGCTTTACAGTCATGTCCTCACCTCCTTATGTGGGTTAATTTGCTAATTATCCAATGATATTATACCACAAATATAGTAAAAATGCAATAAATATTTACCGATTTCCACCATTTCATAAATATTTTACAAGCTGTCACAAGTATTAACACACTATTCAAATATAAAACGTTTTTGGCTATAGCAACAACTGTCAAAAGGATTTACATATTAAAAGTAAGCCGCATCAGCACCGCCGCACGCTTGCAATCGGGGGGAAAATATGGTATAATTAACAGAAAGATAAATTGGAGTTTGGCGAGCTTTGCTCGCAGTTAACAGTTAACAGGTAATAGTTAACAGTTATGGAGTCCGCCAATGGTGGACGGATGCCCATTCGGGCTTGTAAGGGCGCTGCGGCGAAGGGGTTCGGGGGCGACCGCAAAGCCTCCGAAAAAAGGCGCGCGGCTTGCTTTGACCCTATCTTAGCTTTGAGCGTGAAACAAGCTAAGAAAACTTGCGGCACGAACAAAGCTTACTTATAAGGCTACAATTAGTTCGCGCCCTTTTTCGGGGGGCTTTCCGGTCGCCCCCCGTACCCCCTTCGGGGTGTCGCCCCTCTACAACGGAGCGCCAAACTCCAATTTGAAAAGGAGAAAGAATATGGAAATAAACAAGATAATCGCAAAAGAATTAAGCCTCAGGCAGGAGCAGGTGGATAATGCTGTTTCGCTTATTGATGAGGGAATGACTATCCCCTTTATCGCGCGTTACCGTAAGGAGCTTACAGGCTCGCTTGATGATACGGCGCTGAGAGAGCTTTCCGACAGGCTGACATATTTAAGAAACCTGCAAAAGCGCAAGGAGGAAATAATAAACTCCATTACCGAGCAGGGTAAAATGACCGATGAGATAATGGCGGCGATCGACAAGGCTATGACGCTCGTTGAGGTCGAGGATATCTACCTGCCGTATAAACAGAAACGTAAAACAAGAGCATCTGTCGCAAGGGAAAAGGGGCTTGAGCCGCTTGCAGAGCTTATGCTCGCACAGTCAGACGATACCGATATCGAAAAGCTCGCTATAGGCTTTATCGACGAGGAAAAGGAGCTTGCCGATAAAGATGCCTGCTTACAAGGGGCTATGGATATCATAGCGGAGGATATATCCGATAATGCAGAGCTTAGAAAATATCTCCGTGCGCTGTTTAACGATATGGGCAAGCTCGTTTCAGCCGCAAGCGATGAAACGCAAAAAAGCGTTTATGAAAATTACTACGAATTTTCCGAGGGCGTTTCAAAGATAGCAGGCCACCGTATTCTTGCTATAGACCGCGGCGAGAAGGAGGGCTTTCTGAAAGTCTCGGTATCTCTGCCCGAGGGTGTGGCGGAGCGTGCGGTAGTAAGCCGCTTTGTCATCGCTAAGAATAAATGCTCGGAGTATGTTGAAACAGCCGCACTTGACAGCTATAAGCGCCTTATCTTCCCCTCAGTCGAGCGCGAGATAAGAAACGAGCTTTCCGAGCGCGCGCAGGAGGGCGCTATAAAGGTATTCTCCTCAAATCTTCGTCAGCTGCTCATGCAGCCGCCAATAAAGGGCAAGGTAACGCTCGGGCTTGACCCCGGGTATGCTCACGGCTGCAAATGCGCGGTAGTCGATGACACGGGCAAGGTGCTTGACACGGCGATAATCTACATAACCCCACCACGCAAGGACTTAGCAAGGGCAGAGCGCGTTATAACTACAATGATACAAAAGCACGGCGTTACGGCTATAGCTATAGGCAACGGCACGGCATCAAGGGAAACAGAGCAGTTTACCGCCTCGCTGCTCGGCAAGATAGGCGGCGGTGTTTCGTACATGGTCGTTTCCGAGGCAGGCGCGTCTGTTTACTCGGCATCAAAGCTTGCAGCGGAGGAATTTCCCGAATATGACGTATCCCTGCGCTCGGCGGTATCTATCGCAAGAAGGCTGCAAGACCCTCTTGCCGAGCTTGTAAAGATAGACCCGAAAGCAATAGGTGTCGGCCAGTATCAGCACGATATGCCAAAGGCAAGAATGGACGAGGCGCTCTCGGGCGTTGTTGAGGACTGCGTAAACTCGGTAGGTGTTGATCTTAACACCGCATCATACTCGCTGCTTTCATACATTGCAGGCATAAGCAAGGCAGTAGCCAAAAACATAGTTGCCTACAGAGAAGAAAACGGCTCGTTTACCGACAGAAAGCAGCTGCTTAAGGTATCAAAGTTAGGGCCAAAGGCTTACGAACAGTGCGCAGGCTTTTTAAGAGTAAGGGACGGCAAAAATCCGCTTGACAACACGGGCGTTCACCCCGAGAGCTACGATGCCGCAAAGAGCCTGCTTGAAAGCTGCGGCTACACGCTCACAAATATCGGCGGCCTTTCCGAGCTGCCGAAAAAGGCAAAGAAGATAGGGCTCAAAGCGCTTTCCGAGAAAACGGGCGCAGGCATTCCCACTCTTGAGGACATAATCAGCGAGCTTGTAAAGCCCGGGCGCGACCCGAGAGATGAGCTGCCCCCTCCGCTTATGAGAAGTGCCGATGTTATGGAGCTTAAGGACTTAAAGGAGGGCATGGAGCTTGTCGGCACGGTAAGAAATGTTATCGACTTCGGCGCGTTTGTCGATATCGGCGTTCACGAGGACGGGCTTGTTCACATTTCGCAGCTTGCCGACAAATATGTCAAGCACCCCTTAGACGTAGTCAAGGTAGGGCAGATAGTAAAGGTAAAGGTACTATCCGTCGATCTGCAAAAGGGCAGAGTTTCGCTTACAATGAAAGGCGTTCCGCAGTAAGCGAGGGCACAACAGCGAGGGCACGCCCTCTAAAATAAGAAATAAAAAAGAATAAAGAATAAATACTAAAAAAGGTATCGGCATTATCTGCCATAGGCAGAAAACGCGAAAGTTTTGCTTTGCAAAACATTTCCTGCGGCGATGATTAAAATCTATCGCGCAGCGATACCTCAATTATTAATTATTAATTGTTATTCGGCCGCTGTTTTGAGGTATTCGATTATCTCGCCTGTGAAATCGGCGGCGTATTTTTTGCATTTAGCCTCGCCGACACCCGAAACGGCAAGAAATTCCTCGGCAGTTTTAGGCAGCTTTTCGCACATATCGCGAAGGCTTGAATCGTTGAAGATTATATACGCAGGCAGGTTTTCCTCCTGCGCTTTTTTGTTTCTTAAAGATCTCAGCCGCCAGAAAAGCTCGGGGCGAGAGGTGCTGCCTGCGGCCGCCTTTGATGCCTTTGAGGCTTTCATAGGTCTGCTGCCTGCACCCTTCGGAACTTTCATAGTAACGGGCTGTCTGTCGATAAGCACCGCCCTTGCGCGCGATGAGAGCTGCAATGAGTTAAACTCGTTTTTTGAAAGGCAGCCCTCGTCCTCCATAAAGCGGATAATGCGCTTGATATCGACAAGGGGGCTTTCCTTCATAATGCCGTAGGTGGAGAGCGTGGAAAGGTCAAAGCGCTTTGTCTTATCATCGCTTTTGCCCTTTAGAATGTTCGCAACGACTGTTTCCCCGAAGGAAAGCCGCCGCTGCGCCAAGCGGTAAACACAGGAAAGCACCTTTTGCGCATCGATAGTTACATCGCGCGTTTCAAACTCGCCGTCGCAGTTTGAGCAGCCCCTTATATCGCCGCAGCCGCACTTTACGGGCTTTTTTTCACCGAAATAGCTTAGAATATATCCGCGCAGGCAGTCGGTGGTGGTGCAGTAGCGTTTCATTTTGTCAAGGCGGTCAAGCTGGCCGCGGCGGACAGTCACAAGCTCCTCCTCGTCAAGGTCATTTCCCTCGTCATCGTGCTCTATCATAAATCTGCACACTCTTACGTCCTGCGGGCTGTAGAGAAGTATACACTCCCCCTCCGAGCCGTCACGGCCGCATCTGCCTGCCTCCTGATAATAGCTTTCGATATCCTTCGGCATATTGTAGTGGATAACAAAGGAAACGTTTGCCTTATCAATACCCATACCGAATGCGTTGGTAGCGACCATTATCCGCTTTCTGTCAAAGAGGAAATCGTCCTGATTGCGCCGCCTTTCATCATCGCTTAGCCCTGCGTGGTAGCGTGTAGCACTGTAGCCTGCGGCTGTGAGTTTTGCGCACACCTCCTCGACATTTTTGCGCGAGGTAGCGTAGATTATTCCGCTTTTATCCTTATTCTTTTCAAGTATCTCACAAAGGCGGATATACTTATCCGCAGGGCGCTCGACTGCAAAATAGAGGTTTTTTCTGTCAAAGCTCGTAATGACAAGCTCGGGCGAAACAAGGCCTAACATATTTATGATATCGTCCTTGACCCTGCTTGTGGCGGTAGCGGTAAAGGCTGAAACGATAGGCCTTTTTGAAAGCTGAGCGATAAACTCGGGAATACGCAGATATGACGGTCTGAAATCCTGACCCCACTGTGAAACGCAGTGTGCCTCATCGACCGTCACCATAGCAATATCGGCATTTTTAGCAAAGTTTAAAAAGGACGGAGTAAGCAGCCGCTCGGGCGCGCAGTAGATGATAGAGAACGCCCCCTGCCTTGCAAGGTCAAGCGCTCGGCTATATTGCTCGGTAGTAAGCGAGCTGTTAAGATATGCCGCCCTTACGCCGCACCCTATAAGTGCATTCACCTGATCCTTCATTAGTGAGATAAGCGGTGACACTACGATAGTTATACCGCGCATCATTAATGCAGGCACCTGATAGCAGATACTTTTGCCTGCGCCCGTCGGCATTATCCCGAGAGCATCGCGCCCCGAGAGGACAGCATCTACAAGCACTTCCTGCCCCTCACGAAAGGAGGAGTGCCCGAAATATCCACTAAGTACCGATAGCTTATCCATTTTTATCTTCCTTTGCTGTTTGAATTTTTGCATGACAAATCGGAGGTTGGCACTGCGTTTTTAGAGTGAGGGGGGCAACCCGAAGGGGTTTGGGGGCGACCGGAAAGCCCCCAATAAGCCGCCGCAGGCGGCTTAAATCCCCCGGGAGCGATAACCAAAGCCTTAGTTCATCGCTCGGGATAGGCTACAATAGCGCTCCTGACGGAGCGCTATTGTCGGGGGGCTTTGCGGGCGCCCCCCGTACCCCCTTCGCCGCTGCGCCCTTACAAGCCCGAATGAGCATCCGTCCGCCAAAAGCGGACACCATAACTGTTAACTGTTATCTGTTAACTGTTAACTGCGAGCAAAGCTCGCCAAACTCCGATTTGTCATTGCAAACAAAAAAGCGCTCCCCCGTTTTCGGAGAGCGCTGATCTTATTTCTTGTATTTTGCCCTGCCCTCGGAGAAAATATCTCCCCCAAAGCAGTCATCGGCTACTACGAGCGGAAAGCGCTCAACATAAAGCCGCTTTACACTCTCGCACCCGAGGTCGTCAAATGCTATGACCTCGCAGGATCTTATGCAGTTGCAGGCAAGTGCGCCCGCGCCGCCGACAGCGCACAGATAAAGCGCCTTGTTGCGAACTATCGCATCTCTTACCTCCTGCGACCTCTCGCCCTTGCCGACCATAGCGCCGAGCCCTAAGTCGAGCAGCCTTGATGCGAACCTGTCCATTCTTCCCGAGGTGGTAGGGCCGCACGAGCCTATCGGTCTGCCCTCGGGCGCAGGGGTAGGGCCTGCGTAATATATAACTGCATCTCTAAGCTCAAAGGGCAGCTCTTTGCCCTCATCAAGAAGCGCCATAAATCGCTTATGCGCCGCATCTCTTGCCGTAAATACAGTTCCCGTTAAAAGGAGCTTATCGCCTGCGCGAAACTGCGCGCATTTTTCTTTAAGCTCCTCTGCTTTTATTTCAGGTATATCATTCATTTCAAGTCAGCCTTTATACGTTTCCTATCGCCTCATTTGCCATATTGGCAAGCTGTGCAAGAAGTTCCTCATCTGAACCTGCCGCTGCGGTATCGGAGCTTACATCACTTCCTTCCTCGTCAGTATTAAAATCCGATTTACCTTCAACAAGCTCAAGACCCTCGTCGATAAGATCTCTTGCATGGTTAACCGAGCCGATGCTCGAACCGTAAAGATCATTAAGTGTAGTGATGAGCTGCTGAACATTCTCGCTGAGCTTTGAATACTCCTCATGAACGCTCTGTCTGAGACCTGAGGACTTTTCTCTGATGACAGCCGCCTCATTTGTAGCATCGCTTATCATTCTTTCAGCCTTCACCTTAGCCTCGCCGACTGTTCTGTCAGCCTCGCTCTTTGCAGTTGCTATCATAGCGTCAGATGAACTCTTTGCAGTTTCAAGTGTTGTTTCAGCCTCAGCCTGCGCATCTGCAACAGTCTTTTCAGCCTGTGCGTTAGCATCGTCAACTATCTGAGCTGCAAGTGCCTGAGCCTCGTCCTCGGACTGCTTAGCTACCTTCTTAGCCTCTGCAACGATCTTATTAGCCGTATTCTGCGCCTCGATAAATACCGAGCCGAGGTCAAACTGCGGTGCAGCTGTAGCTGTATTATTAGCAGCGTTCTGCTCAGCCTGCTCAAGCTTTTCCTGAAGCTCCTCAGCCTCGCCCCTCATTCTCTCTATCTCAGCCTCTTTTTCCTGTATCTGCTGCTCATAGTCAGCTATCTGAAGTTTCATTGTATCAGCAGAGGACTGCAGCTCAGCTATCTTTGACTTGCTCTCCTCTATCTTTCTTTCATACTCTGCCTTTTCCTCAAACTCAGCGTGAGCGGCGCCGCCTGCCTCAGCCTCAAGCCTTTCATTTGATTCCGTAAGGTCTTTTACCTGACCCTCGAGTTTATAGATCTTTGAATTGAGCTCATCAACATAAGCAAGAACGTCCTGCTTATCGAAACCGCCCATTCTGACAGTTTTTAAATAACCGTTGCTTGACATTAGCTTATCCTCCCTTGAATTTATATATCTATAATATTATACTATATTTATCAAAAATTTTCAAGTGCTTTTATTTTCGGCATAGATATTTAGCCGATTTGACAAAAGCCGACACGATTCTTTATACACATTGCCTATATATTTGCATAATCGGACGAAACCGCAAAGCCCCGCCCGAATATGTAAGCTTATTTATTCTTGAAAATATTGAATATATCGTTATAATAATCGGTATTGTCAGCCGCCTTGACGCCTGCCTTGAAACGTGCGTCAGCATCAGCCTTTACGTCCTTAGCGCTCTGCTTGAAGTTTGAAGAAAAGCTCGCTCTCTTTACAGCCTCGGGAGCCTTTGCGACAGTTTCAGCCCTTCTCTGAGCAGCGCCGTCAAAATCAGCAGCGATAACTGTAACGAATATCTCGTCCTTAGCGTCAGCGTCATAGCCGTTGCCGAAGATTATCTCAGCGTTCTCGTCAGCCGCCTTTGTGAGTGCATCTGTAAGCTCGTCTATCTCATCTGTTACGATATCCTCGCTCATTGTGATGTTAACGAGAAGTCTCTTAGCGCCTGCAATAGATGTTTCAAGCAGCTCGCTTGAAAGAACCTGCGAAACAGCCTCCTGCACCTTATCCTTGCCTGCGCCGTGGCCGATAGCCATATGAGCATAGCCTGCATTTTTGATGATAGTGGTAACGTCTGCAAAGTCAACATTTATCTCATCATGTCTTGTGATTATTTCAGCTATGGAGATAACGTCAGTCTTAAGCACGTTATCAGCAAGTGCGTAGGATTCTCTCATAGTGAGCTTCTGCGCGCCTGTAAGAAGGTTCTGGTTAGGGATAACGATAAGAGCATCAACGTGCTCTAAAAGGTTAGCGATACCCTGCTCTGCCTTTTCCATCTTCTTGGGGCCCTCGAACTTGAAGGGCTTTGTAACTACAGCGACTGTGAGCTTTCCGAGCTCCTGAGAGATCTGTGCAACAACAGGTGCCGCACCTGTACCCGTACCGCCGCCCATGCCTGCGGTGATGAATACCATATCAGCGTCCTCGATGACCTTGGATATCTCTTCCTTGCTCTCCTGAGCGGAGGCCTCGCCTACCTCGGGCTTAGCGCCTGCGCCAAGGCCGTGTGTGAGTTTCTGGCCGATAGCTATTTTCTCTGTAGCCTTAGATGCCTTCAGTGCCTGAACATCGGTATTGATAGCTATGTACTCAACATTTCCCACAATACCCTCACCGGCGATACAGTTAAGGGCGTTTCCGCCGCCGCCGCCGACACCTATTACCTTGATCCTTGCTCCTTCTACGGGTGCCTCAACATACTCGTATGACATATTATACATCCTCCGTTTCAGCCGTTTTTACAAAAGCGAAAGAACGGCTTATTTAACTTTTACATAAAATGATACATTATTATATTAACACAAAATCTCCAAAGTTTCAAGTGCTTTTATTACACTGTTATAAATTTTTAGTGAATTAACAATTAACTATCCCTATTTTCGTACAAAATTGTGTATTATAACAATTTTTAGCCCTCTTACCTCTAATCTGACCTCTGACTACCAGCCTGCCCAGGTAGTGGTCTCGGGTGGAGGCGGCTCGGTTTCTATCGGTGCTGTAGTAACAGCAGGCTCCTCGGTCACAGCCGCAGGCTCGGCATTATCGGAATAATCCTGATAGCCCTCCTGATAAGCCGCATCATCGGTGTAGCCCTCCTGCCCCTGCTCGGGTGTTCCCTCGGTCTGCTCGGGCGGTGTTTCGGCCGTCTGCTCTGTTTTCTTTTCCTGATTTTCGGTCTTTTTGGCGTTCTTTTTAGCCTTAGCCTCAGCCCTTGCGTTAGCCGAGCTTTCGGGGATAGCGGATATGCCGCTGTCAGTTCCGTTATATCTGAGCATTCCCTTAAAGGAATCGTTTATGCCCTTATCTATTACCGCCTTTATCTCCTCAAGCTTATATTCCATATCATATGACGAGCCGATATAGATATCTATCCTGTTATCATAGCGCAGTATTATGTTCGTTCTGTCGGTTATATCGATCTCGCTCACCTTTGTCATTTCAAGCTCATCAAGTGATTTTAACAGCGTTTTGATTATCTTCGCCTTAAGGTTATCCTTTGATCTAAGCTCTGTTCCGGGGGTGATGTTATCCTCGGGTTCAAACCCCTTTATTACCGGCAGACCTGCCACTGCGCTCTTTCTGTCAGTTTCAAGCACTATACCCTTTGTGGAAACTATCATATATCTTCCGTCATCATCAAGGCAGGCCTTCTGCTCGGCCTCGGTAAGCGTGATATCCAAGGAATCGGGGAAATGCTTGCTCACCTTAGCCTCCTCGATATACGGCAAGCCCTCGACAAGGCGCTTTTCCACAACATCGGTGTTCATTCTCAAAAGGTTGGTGCTGTCTGACACGCCGCTCATAACAAGCACCTGATCGTAGCTGTAAAGCTCGCAGCCCTTTATATCCGCCTGCCTGACGTTGAAAAACAGCGTAAATGACATTATCACAACGATAACTATCGCAGCCGTTATGCCAAAAGCGTATACCATTCGCGGCGGTATGCGGCTAAGGTCTACCAGCCGTTTTTTCTTTTTGCGCGGTTTACTGCCACGGCGTTCTGCCACAGCGCTTTCCGTGCGCCGTTTTAAATTCTTACTGCTCATTCATTCTTCCTCTATATTTTTGTTCTCTTTATTTTTACACCTATTTCAGACAGCGAGCGTTCAAGATGCTCATAGCCCCTGTCAATGAATTCTATATTTCCAAGCTCTGTTATCCCCTGCGCCGAGGCTGCCGCGGCTGCAAGTGCTGCGCCTGCTCTCAGGTCTGATGCCATGACGCGCGCGCCGTAAAGGGTATCGGTACCCTCTATAACGGCTATCCTGCCCTCGGTCTTTATATCCGCGCCCATTCTCACAAGCTCGGGGTTCAAACGAAAGCGGTTTTCAAAGATATTCTCCACCACAACGCTGACACCCTTTGCCCTTGACAGCACCGCCGTCACAAGCGGCTGCGCATCAGTCGGAAAGCCCGGGTAGGGCATCGTTCTTACCGTGCTTACCGCCTTAAGGGGGCGGTTTCGGCTGATATAGATACGCCCGTCATAATCATATATATCACACCCTGCCTCACAGAGGAGGTCTATCACGGGTCTTAATTCGTTTGCTCTTGTATTCTTTACCATAAGTCCGCCGCCTGCGAGCGCCGCCGTGCAAAGGTATGTAGCGGCAACTATCCTGTCGGGCATTATCTCATATTCGCAGGGATAAAGCTCGCTCACCCCGCATATCCTTATAACAGACGTTCCCTCGCCCGATATCTGCGCGCCGCACCTTTTAAGGAAACCTGCAAGGTCTGCTATCTCGGGCTCACGCGCGCTGTTGTAGATGACCGTTTCGCCCTTAGCGAGAGCCGCGGCAAGCATTATATTCTCCGTAGCCCCTACCGATGGGAAGGACAGGCTTATCTGCGCCCCGTGAAGTCCCGAAGGGGCAGAGCATTCAAGCACGCCATGCTCTTCCTTTATTTCAGCGCCCATTTTTTCAAGGGCTGTTATGTGCAGATCAATAGGCCTTGCGCCAAGCTCGCACCCACCCGGGTATGAAAGGGTACACCGCCCCATTCTGCCAAGGCAAGCCCCGAGGTAAAGCGAAGACGAGCGCATAAGCCGCATAAGCTTATCGGGGATATGGTCGCGGCTTATCTCCTTGCAGTTTACTGTAAGAGTATCGCCGCTCCTTGTGCATTTACAGCCGAGGCAGGAGAGTATCCTTGCCGAGGAATAAATGTCGCTAAGCTCGGGGCAGCCGCGGAGTATCACCTCGCCGCTTACAAGCAGACAGCCTGCTATTATCGGCAGCGCCGCATTTTTTGAGCCCGAAACTGATATCTCGCCGCCTACGCGGTTTGAGCCTTCAATAATAAAACCCTGCATATTATGTCCTTCTTTCCGCAAATGCTGTGGTACGAAGTCATAATATGCGCAAAGGTGCTATTTTGTGAAAACGCTTATTTATCTAAGGAAAGCGTAACATCATCGGAAACGAAGATGATAGCAGGGATACTCGGGCAGAATGTCGATTTAGTCACCTTTCTGTCCATATCCACCGACTTGAACACAAGCCCTCTGACTATCTTGTTAAACTCTGTATTATCCATATTCTCGACGTTTATAAGCACTCTTACAGTTGCCTCCCCCTTAGAAAAGGGCTGTATCTCGGTATGTTTGTTGTCATTACCGACATAAACTATCCTGTCGGGACTTGTTGACTGGCTCGCCATAAGCTCAAACTGCGGTATCCTTGTCGCAAAGACCGACATATTTACAACGTGGAACTTTATCTCTACCACTCTGTAATTCTCTGCCTTTTCCGACTTGAGCGCCTGATTATCCTCCATAGAGTACTTGTCCGCATACTCTACCCTGAGTTCGTTTATGCCCTTATAAGCGAAAATGTTCTCGTCCGTAACTCTTGAATCAACAACGTCTGTCACAAACACGGGCGGCACGAACAGCGCAAAGGAAACAAGCACTGCAAGCACCACCGCGCAGGTTATAACAAGCCTTTTTACGGAAATGAATTTTCCGCCAATCTTGACCTTAGCGCCCGGCTCGTTGTCTATGGTTCTTTTTGTCACCATAGGCTTTTTGGCGATGCTCTTCATAAAGTCCTGCTCTTCCTCACGCTTTGCACGCGCACGGGTCTTTGAGAGGTTCTCAACCTTTTCTATGCCGTCATATTTTGAAGATGCATTGGCAAAGTTACTGCTTGCAAGCATATTTACCTGGTTTGACATCTGCCCCGAGCTTTTGCCAAAGCTTTCTCCTATTATCTGCTTGCCGAGTTCCTGGTTTACGTCCATTTCCTCAGGCAATTCAAGTCCGCCCATCGAAGGGTTTCTTTTAGCCATATGTTATTCTCCTTAGTTTTTTATAAGTTTCTCCAGCACGCCCCATATTCTGTCGTTTGTATCTTTTATGTAGAGGTCAGCGCTTCTTTCGCCAAGCTCTGAAAGCTTAGCCTTATCCTTTATCAGCGAGGAAACTGTGTTTATAAACAGCTCGTCCGTCAGGTCTTTTTCTTCTATTACCTTGCCTGCCCCTGCCCTTTCAAGCACCATTCCGTTATGGTACTGGTGGTTTTCCGCAACGTGCGGCGAGGGTATCAAGACCGCCCCCCTGCCGATACTTTCAAGCTCGATGAGCGTTGATGCGCCGCACCTTGTTATAACAAGGTCTGCCGCCGCCATGCAAACGGGCATATTGATATAATCGCTTATAAGCCTTCTCTTGTCGTTTTCAAAGTCAATACCGAGCGCCTTTACCCTCTCAGGAAAATCCTTATAGCCCTTATATGTACCGTAGGAGTGGATATGGCTTACCACTATTCCGTTATCCTGATACCATTTAAGGAGCTTTAATACATTTTCATTTATCGTTTCCGAGCCAAGACTTCCTCCGCAGGAAAGCACGCACACCTCGTCCTGCGCAAAGCCGAGCTTTGCCTTAGCCTCCGCCCTTGACATAGCCTCAAAAGCCTTTCTTACGGGCAGCCCCGTAACTGTCACCTTGCTCATCACCTTAGGGTCAAGGTTTTTGGTTTCCTTGACGGTGAGCATTATAGCGTCAGCCTTTTTTGAGAGTAGCTTTGTTGTAACGCCTGCAAAGGCGTTAGCCTCATGTATCGCGGTGGGAATGCCCATTTGCTGCGCCTTTCTCAGCACAGGCCCCGAAACATAGCCGCCCGTTCCTATGGCAAGGTCGGGCTTAAAGCTCTTTATTATCTCCTTAGAGCGCGCGCCCGTTCTCATAAGGCAGCCTACCGCGTGGATATTTTTCTTTATATTCTCGGGGGAAAAGCTGCGCTGTATCCCCTCTACCTTTATCCCCTCAAAGCGGTAGCCCGCCTTCGGGATAATAGTCGCCTCAAGTTTTTGCGGATTGCCGGCAAACAAAAACTCAGCATCGGGGCGATGCTCCTTTATAATTTCAGCTATAGCAAGCGCAGGATTGATATGACCTGCCGTTCCGCCGCCTGCAAGCAGTACCTTAAGCATAAAAACACCTCTTAGTCAATGCACAATTATCGTTTATTAAGATCCGTCCGCGCAGCGGACACCTTAATTATTCATTATTCATTATTTATTATTTTCTCTTCTTGACCCTTGCCTGACGGGAAACGTTTAGCAAAATGCCTATCTCGCCCAAGGTGATGATGAGCGCCGTTCCGCCGTAGCTGAAAAACGGCAGCGAGATACCCGTGTTCGGGAAGGCGTTGCAGGCGACCATCATATTTAGCAGCGCCTGAGAGCCTATCTGAATAGTAATGCCTGCGGCAAGGAGCATTCCGAACCTGTCCTTAGCGCGCGAGGCTATATAAAAGCCGTGAACTATCAAAAGCGAGAAAAGCAGTATAACGACTATCGCGCCGATAAGGCCGAATTCCTCGCAGACTATTGCGAATACAAAGTCATTCTGTGATTCGGAGAGGTAGAGGTATTTCTGCCTCGATTCACCAAAGCCGAGCCCGAAGATGCCGCCCGAGCCTATAGCCAAAAGCGCATTATAGGTCTGGTGGGTCTTGCCCTGAATGTCTGACATGGGGTCTTTCCATGCCGTAAATCTGTCCTCGATATAGGCAAAGCTGCCCTTTGCAAAATACAGCACCAGCGCCGCGACAGATGCAAGCGCCACAAGAATGACTATAAACTTAACAAACGTCTTTAACGGCACACCGCTTACAAACATAAGCGAAAGCCCTAAAATGGATATAAGCATTACCGCCGAGATATGCCTTTGCAGCGCCAAAAGCCCTGCCGCAATGCCGAGGTAGGCGGCATATGGAATGGTAGAATATTTCCAGCTTGCATATTTAGGGAAGTTTACAGCGCCCGTATACGCAAAAACTATTATCAGCGAAATTTTAAGCAGCTCCGACGGCTGAAAGCGGAATGACCCTATTACTATCCACCTTGATGCGTCCGCCGTTGCCGTACCTGCTATCGCCGTATAAAGCGTCAGACCGCACATCAGGAAGAAAAAGCCGAAGGCTATCTTAGTGTTTAAGTAGTTATGGTAGTCAACTATCGATGCGAACCACATGACCCCCAGCCCTATAGCCGCAAAGAGCGCCTGCTTTTTTATGTAGAAATAGCCGTCGCCCTCCTCTAAGCCCCATGCATAGCTTGCAGAGAACATCATTATAAGCCCAAACCCCAGCAAGACAAGCACAAGTATCAGAAACGGCCTATCGACCTTTGAAAACACGGGTTTGATCGAGAAAACGTTTCTCTCCGTCGCAATATCGCGCGACGAGCCCAGCTCTATCTCAGTATGCTTTTTGACGCTAAAGCCCTTTCTCTCATAGACAAGGCCTCCGTCACGCATACGTTTTATCATCTTTGGCGCCAAACAAAGCACACCACCTTTCCAATGCACAATTCACAATGCACAATGCACAATTAGTAATTCACAATTTGGGATATATTTACGATCAGCATTATTTATATTTGTTGCATATCCGCTCTCCAAAAATTTGTGGCTTTTGCGGATTGCTTTATTATCGTTTTGATGTTACCCTTAAGTTAAGAAAGGATATTCTCGCTGTATATCCAGAATGCCGCGGCGGCTGCTATGCCTGCGAGCGTTATCGGCAGCGACCAGAGGATCACCTTAACATCGCTTACACCCTTTTGCTTAAGGTGGGCGTGAAGGCTGCCGCCGAGGAGCAGCACGCGCTTTGTCCTTTTATAATGGACAAAACGGATAAATGCGGCTAATATATCTATTATAGCAGAAGTAGGAAGAAATATCAATAGCAAATCTTTTCCCGATATTATACACATTGCACAAATAAGCGCGCCGCAAAGCAGCTGGCCGCTCTCACCGAAATAGACTTTTGCAGGGTAAAAGCTCCAGATAAGCAGCCCTGCCGCCGAGCCTGCGGTGATATAGCCGAGAAGTGAGCATTCCCCCGAGCCGACTGCGGCAAAAAAGAGGGAAATGAGCATTACGCTTACCCCCATAAGTCCCTCGCAGCAGTATTTTTCCTCGCCGCCGAAGGTATCATGAACGCGGAAGGCGTAGATGCAAAGTGTCATCAAAAGCCCGAAAACGGGGTAGTAGAAAGCCCCAAAGCTTATAAAGCCGAGCCTGAAGGGGAGCAGCACCTCGCCCGTTAAGCCGCTTATAAGCCTTAAGCTTACAAGAAAGCAGACGCAAAGCCCCCAGAGAAACAGAAACAAAAGCGACCCCTTAATCCCTGCAGGGCGGTTGAGCTTTTGCTTGATATAGTCCTGCAAAAAGCCTGCCAAAAAGGCTAAAAACGCGAAAATGAGCGCCGAGGTCAGCCTTTTTACATCGTCATTGCCGAATGAGCTTTTAGCGCAAAGCAAAGCTATGCTGCCCACACCGCCTGCGGCAATGCCTATCATCATCACAGCGCCGCCAAAGCGCGGCGAGGAATCGTCATTTCTGAACCTGTCGCCGATATGCGGCTCATAAATTCCCGTTTCGTAAAAGCGGAATATCGGAATAAGCGCTATCGCCGCCGTCAGGCCAAGCACAAAGCAAAGCCCCATCAAAGCGCCGCCGTAGGGGGTAAGCTCGTTATAGCGCATCGACAACACTTTCAAGTTTCATTCCGCGGCTGCCCTTGAACCACACCGCGTCGCCCTCTTTTACCTCCGCCTTAAGAGCAGCGCTTAGCTCCTCTCTCGTATCAAAGTGAAATGCCTTAGCCTTATCAAAGCCCTTTTTGACTGCGCCCTCTATATAGAACTTTGCGTTCTCGCCGTAGCAGTAGATAAGGTCAACAGTCGATGAGCCGAGCGCCTCGCCTACGTTTTTATGCAGCTTTGGTGCCATTTTGCCCATTTCAAGCATATCGGCAACAACGGCTATCCTTCTGCCGCCCTCGCCCACCTCGACCTGCGAGAGAACGGAAATACCTGCCTTCATCGAATCAGGTGCCGCATTATAGCAATCTATTATCAATGTTATGCCGTCACGCTTTTGAATATTCTGCCTCATGCCGTCAGGCTTGAAAGCGGCTATGCCCTTTGCGATATCCTCGGGCGCCATTCCAAGCTCTAAGCCGACTGCGAATGCCGCGAGCGCGTTTTTGATATTATGCTCGCCGTAGCAGTTTACAGTCACGGGCGTTTTGCCTGCCCTGCTGTTTATGTCAAGAGTAATAACTCCCCCGTTTGTCTTTATATTTGATGCATAAACATCACAGCTTTTCTTTGAAAGAGAATAGCTTATAACTCTTCTTCCGCCGCGCGGAGTAACGTTTGCAAGCAGCTTGTCATCGCCGTTTATCACAAGCGGTGCCTCGTAGGAGCAGCCGTCAAGGATCTCCATTTTAGCCTTTAATATACCCTCCTGCGTGCCTAAGTTCTCGATATGCGAAAAGCCTATATTGGTTATCACCGCGATAGTCGGGCAGGCGCAGAGGGAAAGCCTTGATATCTCCCCGAAATGGTTCATTCCCATTTCTATTACCGCTGCCTGAGTGGTTTCGTCCATTCCGAAAAGGGTAAGGGGCAGGCCTATCTCGTTATTGTGGTTGCCCTCGGTCTTAAGCGTTTTAAAGCCCTGCGAAAGCACGCTCGCTATCATTTCCTTAGTCGATGTCTTGCCGACACTTCCCGTAACGCCCACAAGCGGAATTTTAAACTTGTTTCTGTAGTAGCTTGCAAGGTTTAAAAGCGCGCGCCTTGTTGAGTCAACGACTATGCACTTTGCGTTTTCTATCGGGCGCTCGGTTATAACAGCCTCAGCCCCCAGCTCGGTAGCCTTCGCCGCGAAATCGTGCCCGTCAAAGTTCTCGCCCTTAAGCGCTATGAAAACGCAGCCTGCCTTTATAGCCCTTGTATCCGTACAAACGCTTGAAACCTCGATATCCGACGGAAAACCAAAGCTGCCGTCCACTACCTCTACTATTTCCTTTAATGTCATATTAACCATTTGGTTTTTCCGTCCTTCCCGTTTAGATGTAAGAGGGGGAGGTAAGAAATAAGAGCCTCCGCCGCATTATTTTTATAAGTCGCCAAAGCCGACACAATAATTATTAATTATTAATTTCTTTGAGCGCCTCGGCCACTACCTCGCGCTCGTCAAAGTGGATCTTCTTCATGCCTTTAAGTATCTGATAATCCTCATGCCCTTTTCCTGCAAGCACGATGATATCGCCGCTTTTTGCGTTCTTTACCGCCCAGTGTATCGCCTCGCGCCTGTCGGTAATGGTGATGTAGGGCTTATCCGTTCCCTCAAGCCCGGGGAGAATGTCTTTGATTATAGCCTCGGGGTCTTCGTTTCGGGGGTTGTCGGAGGTGACTATCAGGAAATCCGCGTACTCTGCCGCAGCCTTTGCCATGAGCGGACGTTTTTTGGCATCTCTGTTTCCGCCGCAGCCGAAAAGGCACTTAAGCGTTCCGTCCGAACATTCCTTGATAGAGGACAGCACGTTCACAAGTGCATCGGGTGTGTGCGCGTAGTCGCAGATGACCGTGAAATCTCTGCCCGTAGGCACTACCTCAACTCTGCCCCTTACGCCCTCTATCTCGCCTATGAGCGAAACCGTTTGCTTGACATCAAAGCCGAGTGACTCCAATATCGCAATGACCGTCAGCGAATTTGATGCGTTGAACATTCCCGGCATTGCAAACTTTACGGGCAATATCTGCGCCCCGTCATTAAAATCATATTCAAGGCCGTGGGCTGTGAGCCTTATATTCTCGGCATTAAAATCGCCCTTGCCCTTGACGGAAAGCGTTTTCTTCGGGATCGTTATCTCATCAAAATACCTTCTGCCGTAGTCATCGTCTATATTTATTATAGCCTTATCCGACAGCGAAAAGAGTATCTTTTTGGCGTTATAGTAATTCTCCATTGTGCCGTGAACATCAAGATGATCCTGCGTAAGGTTAGTAAACGCGCCTATCTTGAAATGGCACCCTTCAAGCCTTCTCTGCTCCAGACCCTGCGAGGACACCTCCATAACGCAGTATTCGCACCCCGCACTCACCATTTGCGCGAAAAGCTCAAAAAGGTCATACGGCTCGGGGGTGGTGCGCTCGGTGTGGATAACTCTGTCATTTATCTCGTTTGAAACGGTTCCGATAAGGCCTGCTTTAATGCCGAGCTTGTCAAAAATGCGCTTTGTGACTGTTGTTATGGTAGTCTTGCCGTTTGTTCCCGTAACGCCTATGAGGGTAAGCTTATTCTGCGGATTTGAGAAGAAATTCGCACAAAGTCTCGGGTAAGCCGCCCTTGTGTTTTCAACTATCACCTGATTATCAAGTCCCAGATCTCGCTCGCAGATTATCACGCCCCCGCCGCGCTTTATCATTTCCTCTGCGCTGTCGTGCCCGTCAAAGGTGTTGCCCTTTATGCAGACAAATGCAAAGCCCGGGCGCATTTCCTTTCTGGTGTCACTTGTTATATCCGTGATGTCGATATCGGGAAGGGAAGACTCGGCTACCCCTTCCAAAAGCTGTGAAAGTTTCATATCAATTTCTCCTTACCCTTCTGTATACCTAAATTTTACGCTGCCGTCTGCCTTAAATGTCACATACACATCTCCTTCTATCGCAAGGGAGGCATACTGCTCCAATGAAAAAACAGTGTCGCCGTTTCTGTATATGCTTATATATCTTAGCTCAAAGCCGTCAGCAAGCTCTGCCGCATCATTTGGCCTTTTGTCAAAAAACAAATCGCTGCGCTCGTTTAGAAAATGCTCTGCTGCCGCCTGCTTGACCTTTCTTTCAAAGCCCCTCTTGTCAGCAGCATACTCTTCAAGCTTTCTGTAGCAAAGGTCAGCCTCATATGAATCTACAGTATCTCTGTCGATATAAACGCCGAGCAGTCTTTCATACGGGTCATCGCTGTCAGGCATATCGAACCACTCGATCTCGCCCTCATAGCCAAACTCGGGCGGATCGCAGGTCGCACAGTCAACAAAGGTGAATTCCCCGAGCGGAAAGCTCTTTTTTCTCGTACTCGGTTTTTCCTCTGCCGTCAGCATTTCTTCTTCGATCGGCTTTTGCTTTTTTTCATTTCCAAAAAGCGCGCTTAAAAGACCCATTTGCTTTTCTCCTTACTCGTGAAGTGCGTCAACCGCCGTGATAGTTACCGAGATTATCGTTCCCTCGGGAACGCTCTCGCCTGCGGCAATGCTCTGGTCAGCCTGCGCGGTCGCCTTTTCCTCATCGGAATCGTTGCCCTTTACGCAGATATTAAGGCCGCTCATTTCAACAGCATCAACAGCGTTATCTCTTGAAAGCCCCGTAAGTGAGGGAACCGTTTTCATCTCCTCCGCAGTATCGTCGGTATAGAGGATAACTGTTCCGCTCTTTACCATAGTTCCGCCCGCGGGTGACTGCTTTACAACGGAATCGCCGTTTCCTACCACCTTGACCTGAACGCCGAGCGCCTCAAGGGTGCTTTGCGCGTCCTTAAGCGGCTGGAACTGCTGGTTGGGGATAGATACCTGTAATTTCCCAAGCTCCTCCTCGCTGTATTCGGGGAAGAACCCTAAGTACGGGAGAACCTGCTCGAGCGACTCAACGCAAACGGGGAGCGCAACCTGTGCGCCATAATACCTCTCGCCCTGCGGCTCGTCTACCATTACAAGAATTATTACCTCGGGGTCATCGGCAGGTGCAAACGCGCAGTATGAGCCGACGTGTATCTGGCCGCCCGGGTCAACGTCAAGCTTTTGCGATGTACCCGATTTTCCGCCTATCTTATAGCCCTGGATATAGCAGTTGCCCGAGTGGGTGGAGGATACGTTATATTCAAGCGTATCGCGCATATCCTTGCTTACTTCCTCGGAAATGACCTGACGCTTGATAACGGGGTCTATCTCCTTGACGATATTGCCGTTTGAGTCAACTATCTTGTCAACTATCTGCGGTGTTACGAGGTAGCCGCCGTTTATGCAGGCGGAGTATGCTGTTATCATCTGGATAGGTGTTATTTTATTTGCCTGACCAAAGCTTGATACCGCAAGGTCAAGCTCTGACATAGTATCGGCCGTATAGTAGGAGCTTTCGCTCTCGTTGGGCAGGTCGATGCCCGTCTTTTCGGCAAGGCCATAGGCCTTGAAATAGTCACAGAACTTATTAACGCCCAAGTCCATTCCTATCTCCATAAATGCAGGGTTGCAGGAGTTGATTATAGCCTGAGCAAAGCTCTGCGAGCCGTGGCCGCCCTGATCCCAGCAATGAACGGTAGTTCCGAGGATATTAAGGCTGCCCGAGCAGTTAAAGGGGCCGTCGAGCGTTATCACCTTTTCCTCCAGCGCGGAAGAGCCTGTTATCACCTTAAATACCGAGCCGGGGTAATAAAGCTCGGATATCGCCTTATTCGTCCACTGCTTTGTAAGGTAGCCTA